>JAJRWF010000053.1 GCA_024276905.1 Deltaproteobacteria bacterium | reverse complement strand
CAGGAAAACTTTGGCAAAAGAACGCATCTATTCCGCCTTGTAGCCGATTTTGGCAATCGATTTGACGATCTGTCCCGCCGGGCCAAGTTTTTTGCGCAGGGTCGAGATATGAGAATCGACGGTGCGGGTATAGACGTCGGCGTCGTAACCCCAGACCGTGGTCAGCAGCTGGTTGCGGGTAAAGACCCGTCGCGGATGTTTGACAAAGAGCAGCAGCAGGTCAAATTCCTTGTTGGTCAGGGTCGTTTCCTGGCCGGCGACAAAAACCTTGTGGTCGGTTTCGTCGATCGAAATCTCTGCGTAATTGATACAGTCGCCGGTTTCATCAACACGGGAGCGTTTGAGGACCACCCCGATCTTGGCCAGCAGTACCTTGATGCTGAACGGCTTGGTCAAATAGTCATCGGCCCCCGATTCGAGCACGCGGACGATATCCTCTTCGCTGCTTTTGGCCGAGATGATAATCACCGGCACCTGGGCAAATTTACGGTTGGCGCGCAGCAGGCTCAGAAACTGATCGCCTTTCAAGCCCGGCAGCATGATATCGAGCAGGATCAGATCGGGCATGAACTCTTCGAGCAGCATCAGCGCATCGTTGGCGTTGTCGGTATCAACAACGGTGTGCCCGGCATTGCGCACATTGAAGCTGACAAGTTCACGTAGCGCCTCCTCGTCTTCTACCAGCAGCAGTTTAGCCATCGGTCACCTGTTTGGGTAAGCGGTGTTTGATGATCTCTCCGGTGGTCATAAAATAGATCATTTCAGCAATATTTGTCGCGTAATCGGCGATTCGTTCAATACTGCGGGTAATGAACATCAGCGAGATGATGTTACGGGTATTGGCCGGATCCGCATTGATGTAGCTGAGCAGCTCTTCGGTGATCCGGTCGTCCAATGCATCGATCATATCATCCCGGCGAATGATTTCCATTGCGGTTGTCATATCTTTATTGAAGTAGGCGGTGATCGCATCCTGAATCATTGCGGCTGCACCTTCAGCCATCTTCGGTAGATCGATATAGGGCTTGACCGGCGGGGTCAGATTGAGTTTTTTGACTTCGTCGGCGATGTTTGTGCAATGGTCGCCGACCCGTTCCAGATCGACGATAATCCGCAGCGCGGTGACCACAAAACGCAGATCAACCGCCTTGGGTTCGTAAAGCGCCAGCATCTTCAGACAGTGCTCGTCGATCCGGGTGTCAAGGGCATCGACTTCATCATCGCGTGCGATCACGCTGTCGGCCAGAGCCGAATCGCGGGTGACCAGGGCCTTGGTGGCATCCTGCAACATTGAGGTGGCGATTTGACACATCTGGGCCAGCATGGTTTTCAGCTGGATATATTCCTGCTCTACTTTTTTCATGGTTCTTCCTGTCTCAGCCGAAGCGACCGGTAATATACTCTTCGGTCAACTTCTGCTTCGGGTTGGTAAACATGGTCTCGGTGTCGTCGATTTCGATCAGTTCACCCATATACATGAAGGCGGTGCGGTCAGAAATCCGCGCGGCCTGCTGCATGTTGTGGGTGACGATCAACAGCGTGATATCCTGCTTTAATTGAACCATAAGTTCTTC
Source organism: Deltaproteobacteria bacterium (assembly GCA_024276905.1). Classification (GTDB taxonomy): domain Bacteria; phylum Desulfobacterota; class Desulfuromonadia; order Desulfuromonadales; family Geopsychrobacteraceae; genus Geopsychrobacter. Next base: position 16,126 of record JAJRWF010000053.1, on the reverse strand, counting down.
AATCTTGCTGGTCGAGACCGGATCGAGGGCGCTGGTCGGCTCGTCAAACAGCAGGATATCCGGCTCCGCCGCCAGGGCGCGGGCAATGACCAGACGTTGCTGCTGGCCACCCGAGAGGCTGTTGGCCGACTGTTTCAGGCGATCTTTTGATTCCTCCCAGAGTGCTGCCTGTTTGAGCGCCTGTTCGACCCGATCGGTCAGTTCAGCGCGGTTTTTTATCCCCTTGAGTTTCAAGCCATAGGCAACATTGTCGAAGATGCTCATCGGGAAAGGGGTCGGCTTCTGAAAAACCATGCCGATGCGACTGCGCAGTTCGGTGATGTCCTTGCGTTCCAGAAGATTACCACCCTCGTAGCGGATCTCCCCCTCGTAACGATGGCCGGGGTAAAGGTCGTGCATCCGGTTGAAGCAGCGCAAGAAGGTGGTCTTGCCGCAGCCTGAAGGGCCGATCAGGGCTGTGATCTGGTTACGCCTGATCTCCAGCGACATATTTTTAACCGCGTGGACATCGCCCTGATAGTAAAAATTCAGATTGTTGATGGTCATGATCGGGTCAGACATTTTCAACCTCAATGCGTTGTGGATTCCCCTCTCCCTGAGGGAGAGGGCCAGGATGAGGGGGATTGTTTGTTATGCTCAAGCAGTTTCACAGGAGCCCCTCATCCGGCCTGCGGCCACCTTCTCCCTCAGGGAAAAGGGTAAAATCTTTCAATGCTTATACTTCCAACGAATAATGATCCGTCCCAGAATCGTCAGCCCGAGAATAAACAGGGTGATGACAAAGGATGCGGCCCAGGCCATTTCGTGCCAGTCGTCGTAAGGACCCATGGCGTACTGGTAAATGGTGACGGTCAGCGAGGGCATCGGCTCATTCATGTTGGTGGTCAAAAACATGTTGTTGAACGAGGTGAAGAGCAGCGGGGCCGTCTCCCCGGCAATCCGCGCAATCGCCAGCAGAATACCGGTAAAGATACCGGTAGCGGCGCCGCGGTAGACGACCTGCAGAATCACCTTGTAATAGGGTGCGCCCAGGGCAAAAGCCGCTTCGCGGATCTCCCAGGGAACCAACGCGATCATCTCTTCGGTGGTCCGCAGTACGACCGGAATCATGATAATGGCCAGCGCCAGGGCTCCGGCATAGCCGCTGAAGTGACCGATCGGCTTGACGAAGATCGCGTAGACAAAGGTCCCGATAACAATCGAAGGCACGCTGATCATGATATCTGAGAGGGTGCTGATCAGCCGTCCCAGCCAGTGATGACGGCCATATTCTGCCAGATAGGTGCCGCCGAGAATTCCCAGCGGAATACCGATCAGCACCGCAAAGAAAGTGATCAGCAGCTGGCCGATAAAGGCGTGCTTGAGTCCGCCGCCCTCCATTCCCGGTGGTGCGGCTTCGTTCAGAAAGAGTTCCGGGGTAATAAAGGCGATGCCGTGACGCAGCACGTCGGCCAGAATAAAGATCAGCCAGAAAAGCCCCAGTGCTGCAGCGGCACAGGCCAGGCTCAGGGCGAAAGTATTGACGATTTTCCGTTTGGCAATTTCAGTCATCGGTATCAGACCTTCTTCTTGCGCGCCAGAAAGGTTTTGGCAATCGCCAGCAGCAGAAAGTTCATCCCCAGCAGAATCAGCGCCAGATAGAAAAGTGCCGACAGGTAAAGATCACTGTCAGCTTCGGTAAATTCATTCGCCAGGGTCACGGTGATGGTCGCCGAAGCGTCGAACAATGAGGTGGCAATCGCATGTTTGTTCCCCAGCACAAAGGCGACCGCCATCGTCTCACCCAGCGCCCGGCCCATGGCGATAATCACACTGCCGAAAATACCCGCTTTTGAGTAGGGGATGATGACATCCTTGATCACCTCCCAGCGGGTGGCACCGATTCCGTAGGCCGATTCCTTGAGCTGGACCGGCGTCAGGTTGAAGGTGTCGCGCACGATGCTGGCAATAAAGGGGGTGATCATGATGCTGAGGATGATGCTGGTGGTCAGAATGTCGATCCCCAGCGGCACGCCGGTAAAGAGCTGACCGATGATCGGGATCGGGCCGAACAGGTCCTGTAACAGGGGTTCGACATATTCCACCATCAAGGGAGCAAAGGTGAACAGACCCCACATGCCGTAGATAATGCTCGGGATTGCCGCCAGCAATTCAATGGCGGTGCTGAAGATCGGTTTGAGAAATTTGGGGCAGAGCTCGGTGAGAAAGATCGCGATTCCCAGCGAGACCGGGATTGCCATCGCCAGGGCCAAAAGGGTGGTGACCAGAGTTCCGTAAAGGGTGGTCGCGGCCCCGAAGACCTCACGTACCGGGTCCCAGGCGGTACTGCTGATGAAACCGAAAAAGCCGAAGGTTTCAATCGCGGTCAATGACTCCTTGAACAGCGAGGCAAAGATACTGACAATGATCGCCAGGACCAGAAAGGCCGCTGAAAAGGTAATCGTGGAGAAGAGTTTGTCGAGGGTTTGCTCGCGTTTGATTGTGCTCGCCATAGCCTGTCCATTGGTTTTGGTTTGGACGGCAGGCTACTCAATCATTGTCGGATAAGTGTTGCGGGGCTGTTAAATAAATGTAAAATCTACCGGGTAAAAGGCCCTGCAGTGGCTTGATCAAAGACCGCTGATTATCACAACACCCCCAGGGCCTTCTGCACATCAGCTTTCAAATCTGCAACATCCTCAAGCCCGACGTTCAGACGGATCATCCAGCGATCCTTGTAACGGGAGATGTCGGACTGGGCAAACTGACCGGCGGTAATCAGACTTTTAAAGCCGCCCCAACTGTAGCCGATAGCGAACAGTTCCAGCTTATTGACAAAGCGGGCGACCGCGTCCTCATCATATTCCGGTTGCAATACGAAAGAGAAAATCCCCGATGATCCCTTGAAGTCGCGCTGCCAGATCGCATGTTCGGGATGACTGGCCAAAGCAGGGTGTAGAACCGCTTCAACGGCCGCTTCTCCTTCGAGCCAGCTGGCCAACTCCAGGGCGGAAGCTTCATGCTGTTTCAATCTGATACTCAAGGTTTTGAGTCCGCGCAGCGCCAGGTAACAGGCATCCTGCGAGGCAAATATTTCCAGTGCCCGACACAGACGGTGGAACCTTTTGTAGCAGGCTTCATTGACAGTCACACTGCCGAGCAGCACGTCCGAATGTCCCGAGATATATTTGGTCACCGAATGAATCGAGATGTCGACCCCGTAGGCAAAGGGACTGAAAAAGAGCGGAGTCGCCCAGGTGTTGTCAATCGCAGTCAGGATTCCGTGTTTGCGTGCCACCTTGACCACTGCCGGGATATCCTGAATTTCAAAAGTATTGGAGCCGGGTGCTTCCAGCAGGATGAAACGGGTTTCGGGGGTAACATAGTCTTCAATATCGGCACCTGCATCGGCCGGAAAATAGCTTGTTTTCACGCCGAACTTATCAAGAACATTACGCGCGAATCTGCGCACCGGACCGTAGACGCTGTTGCAGATCAGCAGATGGTCACCAGTGTGTAGAAAGGCCTGCAGGGTGCTGGTAATCGCCAACAGTCCCGAAGGGAAAGCCTTGGTCCAGTAGCCACCCTCCAGTTCGGTTAGCGCTTTTTCAAAGGCCTGCTGGGTCGGACTGCCGTCTGTGCCGTAGGTGAAACCATCATACTGACCCTGGCCGACTGCTTTCAGTTCGGCGTAGTCATTAAACAGAACCGTTGAGGCGTTATAAATCGGGGGATTGATCGAATTGTAACGCTCCAGACTGCTGCTTTGACCACTGTAGCCGCTGGAGATGATTTGCGTTGATTTGCCCTTCATTGATGCACCTTTTCCATTAATTCCGTGGGAGACTCAATTCTCACAGAAGCAATGCCGCAGGCGGGTTAGTTGGCCCCGGTAACCGACGCCTCTGATCCGCAGCAGCTTACAATGACTTTTTGTGACAGCTGTTACATTCTGTCGGCCCGTCATCCTTGATATGGCAGTTGCGACACTGGCGATGAAAGGCATGTTTGAGTCGTGGAATCATACGATCAACACCATGACAATCGCGACAACGAGGGACATCCAGTCCTTCGTGGTGGCAATCACGACACCCATTGACTGCAGCCTGATGTTCTTCGTGGTGAAAAAGGACCTCACCCTGCGCACTGGCCATCCTGACGATCTTGGGTGGTGTCAGGGCGTACGCTGTCGCGCTCGCGACCAGTGCTCCACAGATCAGCAACACACAGATCCGGATGTTCATCATCGCTCCCTCCAGGACAGATCAAACCGGAAAACCAATTTTTCTGTCTTTTTCAGCAAAAAATATACTATTTAAGCTTCCAGATTGTTCCTTTTACGGTATCAAGCAGCAGAATCCCCTGGGCCTCAAGTTCATCACGAATCTCATCACCACGGGCATAATCCTTATCTTTGCGGGCCTGCAGACGAGCTCTGATTGCCGCATCTATTTCTGTCTCTTTAAGCCCAAGATCGGCCAGTCCGGCTTTTTTCTGTTGCTCTAACCAGGTGGTCGGATCAGACTGCAGGATGCCCAGAACCTCGCCCAGGGTCCGAATTTTCTGGAGCAGATCAGCAACCGTTGCGACCAAATCGCTTTTTTTACGGAACTTCTTGGTTGCAACCAGACGGTTAACGGTGCGCACCGCCTCAAACAGATGACCGATTGCCAGAGCGCTGTTGAAATCGTCATCCATGGCGGCCCTGAAATTAGCCTCAAGGATGGTACCATCTTCTGCCGGATCGGTCGCTTGTGCGCCGTCAATCGCCTCATCCCCCGATTCCAACGCTTCATAAAAACGGCTCAGGCCGATTTCGGCCTCGATCAGGTTCTGGTCCGAAAAATCGATCGGCGAGCGATAATGGGCGCTGAGGATAAAGAAGCGCAGTACTTCGGGATTATAGCGTTTAAGAATATCGCGGATGGTGAAGAAGTTGCCGAGTGATTTGCTCATCTTCTCCTGATTGATATTGACGAACCCATTATGCAGCCAGTAGCTGACAAAAGGCTTGCCGCTGGCACCTTCCGACTGGGCAATTTCGTTTTCATGGTGGGGAAAAATCAGGTCGCGACCACCGCCGTGAATATCGAAGGTTTCGCCGAGCAGCGAAGAGCTCATTGCCGAGCATTCGATATGCCAGCCGGGACGTCCCGGCCCCCAGGGAGACTCCCATTTTGGCTCGTTCGGTTTGGCCGCTTTCCAGAGCGCAAAATCCATCGGATCATGCTTCTGCTCACCGGGAGTAATCCGCGCCCCGGCCTGCATTTCATCCATATTGCGTCCCGACAGTTTGAGATAGTCGGGGAATTTGCCGACACTGTAATAGACATCGCCACCGGAAGCGTAGGCGAGGCCCTTGTCGATCAGCTTCTGGCAGATCTCGATGATCTGCGGAATATACTCGGTCGCCTTCGGCTGATGAGTCGGAACCGCCAGCCCCAGAGCGGCCATATCCTCATCAAAGGCACGGATAAACTCTTCGGAAAGCTCCTTACTGCTGATCCCGCGCTCATTGGCGCGTTTGATGATCTTGTCATCAACGTCGGTGTAGTTGCGGACATAGGTGACATCAAACCCGGCAAACTGCAGATAACGATAGATGATATCGAAAACAATATTGGCGCGGGCGTGGCCGATATGACAGTAGTCGTAGACCGTGACGCCGCAGACGTACATCTTGACCTTGCCGGGCTCCAGCGGTTTGAATTCTTCTTTTTGCCCCTTAAGGGTATTGTAAACTCGCAAACTCATGCATAACTCCTGAAAAACTTCGTCATCCCACCGCCCGTTCGCTGCGCTCACGAGAGGCACTAAGGACACAGAGAAAGGCTAAAGATGTTTTTATTTTCTCTGTGCCTCAGTGGTGAGACTTGTCTTTGTTTTGTTCTCTTTGTGCAAAAACCTGGATAGCTGATTTGGCGATGGCTATCAAGGCACTCTTTGTCTCTTCGACCGAACTCTCCCGATGCCACCTTGATTCCGCGGTGTGGTTCCAGGTGCTCTATTTCATCTTCGCCCAGGTATCGCGCAGGGTGACGGTGCGATTAAAAACCGGCGCACCGGCTGTTGAATCTTTGCTGTCGACACAAAAATAACCGACCCGTTCGAACTGCAGGGTTTCCCCGCTTTGAACATTGAGCAAATTCGGTTCAGCCAGTGCCTCGGTCATTTGCAGCGAATCGGGATTAAGCACCTGCAGATAATCCTCGGCCTTGTCCGGGTTCTCCTGGTTGAACAGGCGATCATACAGTCGCACCGGGACCGACGTGGCATGATCGGCCGAGACCCAGTGGATGATTCCTTTGACTTTGCGGCCATCAGCCGGATTCTTGCCCAAAGTATCAAGGTCGGCACTGCAGTGCAGCTCAGTGACTTGACCGCTGTCGTCCCTGATTACGTCATCACAGCGGATAATATAGGCATTCCGGAGTCGCACTTCACGGCCAGGCCCGAGCCGGAAAAACTTTTTCGGCGGATCTTCCATGAAATCGTTACGCTCGATATAGAGTTCACGGCTGAAAGGCAGGGTGCGGGTTCCCAACTCCGGCTGCTGCGGATGGTTGGGGGCCTGCAGTTCTTCAACCTGACCGGTCGGATAATTGGTGATGGTGACCTTGAGCGGCTCCAGGACAGCCATCCGTCGTTGAGCGGTCTGGTTAAGCACTTCTCGCACAGATTCTTCGAGAACCGACAGATCTATCCACGAATAACTCTTGCCGACACCGATCTTCTCGCAAAAGTTGCGGATCGCCGCTGCCGGATAACCACGCCGTCGCATCCCCGAAATAGTCGGCATCCGCGGGTCGTCCCAGCCTTCTACATGCTGTTCGGTGACCAGCTGCAGTAACTTGCGTTTGCTCATCACGGTATAGGACAGATTGAGGCGCGCAAATTCGATCTGTTGCGGAGCGTGGATTTCAAGCTGCTCGACAAACCAGTCGTAAAGGGGCCGGTGATCTTCAAACTCCAGGGTGCAGATCGAATGGGTCACCCCTTCGATGGAATCTTCCTGGCCATGGGCAAAATCGTACATCGGATAGATGCACCAACGATCCGCCGTGCGATGATGTTCGGCATGCAGAATCCGGTACATGGCAGGGTCACGCAAATTCATATTGGGCGACTTCATGTCTATTTTCGCCCTCAGAATGTGTTTTCCGTCGGGAAATTCACCTTTTTTCATCCGTTCAAATAGATCGAGGTTCTCTTCAACACTGCGCTCACGGTGGGGGCTGTCAACCCCGGGCGCGGTCAGACTGCCGCGATTGGCGCGCATTTCGTCCGCACTCTGGCTGTCAACATAAGCCTTGCCCGCCTGAATCAGTTTGACCGCCCAACGGTAAAGCTGGTCAAAATAATCAGAGGCAAAATAGAGGTGCTCACCCCAATCAAAACCGAGCCAGCGGACGTCGGTCTTTATCGCCTCGACATACTCCTGCTCTTCCTTGGCCGGATTGGTATCATCAAAGCGCAGGTGGCAGCGGCCGCCATAACTTTCAGCCAGGCCGAAGTTCAGACAGATACTTTTGGCATGACCGATATGCAGATAGCCGTTCGGCTCCGGTGGAAAACGGGTGATTAGCTTTTGGCGATGTCCACCGGCAAGACCTTCATCAATCATGGTGCGAATAAAATTACTGGTAGGTTCCTGGCTCATGCTGCTGATTTTTCCTTAAATTTATGGCACTCCCCGGAATATCCGGACGAAATCGACGGAATCAATGCTGGATAATGACGGCAGTATCCCCGCGACAGGGCTGATTGGGCAAGAGAAAAGTACCGAGAACGGCAGTTGGTCAGTTTTTTCGTAGCAGAACCACGGCATGGGCGGAAATTCCCTCAGCACGGCCTTCAAATCCGAGGGTTTCGGTGGTCGTCGCCTTGATATTGACCTGTCCGGCCTCAAGCTGGCAGTCGATAGCGATATTCTGACCCATCTGCGCGATGTACGGCGCCAGCTTCGGTCGCTGGCAAATGATGGTTGCATCAAGGTTTCCAAGCCGATAGTTTTTTTTGCCCATCAGATCGATCACATGACACAGCAGTTTGCGACTGTCAATGCCCTTGAAGGACGGATCAGTATCGGGGAAATGTTTGCCGATATCACCGGCGCCAAGCGCGCCGAGAATCGCATCACAAAGAGCGTGGAGCAAAACATCGGCATCAGAGTGTCCCAGCAGGCCCAAATCATGCGGAATATCCACTCCTCCCAGGATCAGCTTGCGGCCCTCGACCAACTTGTGAACATCGAAACCATGACCGATACGCATTATCCTTGTCTCCCGGCAGTCAACAACGCCTCGGCAACTATCAGGTCTTCCGGGGTTGTAATCTTAATATTACGGTAATCGCCTTCGACCATCACCACGCGTGCGCCGAGTCGCTCAACCAACGAGGCATCGTCAGTGCCACTGAAGTCATCCGCGGCCGCTTTCTGATAAGCACTAAACAGCAGCTCAAAACGAAAGGCCTGGGGGGTCTGGACCTGCCACAGACGGCTGCGTTGCGGTGTGCCGACAATCAGTTCGTCTTCAATTTCCTTGATCGTATCCTTGACAGGTACCCCGATCACGGCCCCCCCCCTGAGGACTGCGGTATCGATCAGATTCGCGATCAACCCGGGGTTGAACAGTGGACGCACCCCGTCGTGGACCAGAACCACGGAATCGGGCTTGATACCACTGACCTGTAACTGCTGCAGGCCATTGCGTACCGAGTCCTGTCGCTCCTGACCACCGGGCACAATTTCTCCCAGCTTGGTCAGGCCACAATCAGGCAGAATTTTTTCTTTGAAAAACTCGATTTCATCGGCAGGAATAATCGGGTAGATGCTGCGAATCGCCGGATGGCGCTCAAACAACTCAAGGGTGTGCGCAAGAACCGGCCGACCACCAAGTTGCAGATACTGCTTGTTGATCGAGGCCCCCATTCGGCGCCCCATCCCCGCTGCGGGAACCAGAACTGTCGTATTCATCGTCTCCTCGAAGACTTGCGAATGCAACTGTGAAAACGGGAACGATCACTCGTCCCCGTTTTTGCCGCTACAAGCAAGAAAGACCGGGCTCAACCGCCCGGTCTTTCCATTCGATCAAAGCATTGACGGTTTCAGTGAAAAATCTGTTCCAGCTGATCAAGGACCAACTCTTCCTTGGAACCCTGCGACAGAGCAACCTCGGTCACCAGCAGGCGACGAGCCTGTTCGAGAACCTTTTTCTCGCCGTAGGAAAGATCCTTTCGGTCGCTGATGAGGTAGAGCTCACGCAACACCTCGGCAACCTCATGCAGGTCTCCCGACTTGAGTTTGTCCTGATAATCACGTTGTCGACGACTCCAGGAGGCAATCTTGCCTCCACTGGCCGGAGCACCGAGTACCTCAAAGATCGAGGGGATTCTCTTCTCGTCAATCAGCCCCCGCATGCCGACATTTTCCACGTTGTTGGTCGGCACCATGATCGTCATGTCGCTGTCTACGATACGTAACACATAAAATCTCTGGCTATGACCAGAGAATTCGCGGGTTTCGATATTTTCGATCACTCCGACCCCTTGGGTCGGATATACTGCCATATCCCCTTTTTTAAACAATAGCTTTCTCCTTTGCTAAGTATACAACGCTAGCACAAAATCCTTTGTCAGTCAAGGATTGGGGCCGGAGTCATTAGCAGAAAACGCTTTTTATATGCAGGGTTATCAACGCTATGCTAGCATACGAACGTTTTTATTCATCCACCATCCCAGACTCCGGAGTCATTCTCAAATGACCAGAAATCTGTTGCTTGTTTTTCTGTTATTGATTCCTGCCCTTGCCGGGGCAGCCGAACTGCCGTCACAACTTCAATTTGCCGACAGTCTGCGTGCCGAAGGCGATCACTACCGTGCCATTACGGAATACAAACGCTTCATTTTTCAGCAACCGGACTCGCCCCTTGTTCATCGTGCCAGACTTTCGATCGCCTCCAGCCTGATTGCCGGCCAGCGCTGGCAGCAAGCGGACGCCAGTCTGGAGACTCTTCTGTCACTGCACCCGCAGAGCCCTGAAGCGACCAGGGGGCGGCTTATTTATGCCGACAGCGCCTATGAGCGTGGAAATTTCGGACTGGCACGTGAGCGCTACAGAAGTCTGCGCAAGCGGGCAACTGATGAGGGAACGATCAATTATTCCAACTTCCGGATCGGCTGGACCTTTCTTGAGCAGGACAAACCGCAAAATGCTGTAAACAGCTTTAACCTTCTCCCGCCACAAGACAAAGAGCAACTTCTGGCAGGCCTTGCCGACTATCAGGGTCTGGCACAGAAATCCCCTCTCCTGGCCGGCAGCCTCTCGGCTGCTCTGCCCGGGGCGGGACAGCTATACAGCGGTCGCCTGCGCCAGGCTCTGCTTTCTTTTGTGCTCAACGGCGCATTTATTCTGGCGACGGTTGAAGCCTTCGATAACGAGAACTATGCCGTCGGGGGTATCTTACTCTTCTTCGAAGCGGGCTGGTACGGTGGTAACATCTACAACGCAGTCAACAATGCCCACAAATACAACCAGCGGATAAAACACAATTACAGGCAGCAGATGCGCTCGCGGCTGAAGTTGCAGCTCGGGATACTCGAAGAGGCTCCCTGGCTTACCCTGAATTATCGTTTCTGATTTTTGCGATTTCGGCAGGGCAGGCAAGGAGCGAACAGGTCCGCTTAAACAGTTGGTAACATTTAAAAACATTCAGCGCGACAGGGATTGAACCATGCGAATTGGAGTTATTGGGGCAGGTGCTCTCGGGCTCTATTACGGTGCGATGCTGCAACGGGCAGGACATGAGGTCTGCTTCTTGCTGCGGCGTGACTTTGAGGCCATCAGCCGGAACGGGCTTAAGGTCTTTTCCCTCAATGGCGACTTTCATCTGGCGCAGGTCGAGGGTTATCGCAAAGCATCCGAGATCGGCGAGGTTGATCTGGTGCTGGTCGGACTGAAAACCTTCGCCAATCAGCAGCTGATCAAGCTGGTTCGTCCACTAATAGGCGAAAATACTGTCATTCTGACCCTGCAGAACGGGCTGGGGAATGAAGACCTGCTGGCAGCCGCCTTCGGTGCCGATCATGTCCTCGGCGGGGTCGCTTTTTTGTGTAGCAACCGTGGCGAACCGGGTGAGGTTCATCACCTGGGCGAAGGGCGCATCAAACTCGGAGAGTATGGCGGTGGCTTGAGCGCTCGCAGCGGGGAGCTTGCGACCATCTTCAGCACTGCCGGTGTGCCCTGTGAGGCCAGCGATGATCTGTTGCGTATTCGCTGGGAAAAGCTGGTGTGGAATATCCCGTTCAATGGTCTTTGCGCCCTGACCGGCAGGTCTGTAACCGACCTGCTCCAACACCGCGCTACCCGTGAGCTGATAACAAGCATGATGCATGAAGTCACTACTGCAGCCAATCATCAAGCCCTGGCCGCCCCGATTGAGATCACGTCTTTCGTTGAGCGAATGCTGCAATTGAGCGCTGCCATGAGCGGTTACCGGCCGAGCATGATGATTGACCGCCTCGAAGGTCGCCCACTCGAACTGCAGGCAATCTACGAAATTCCACTTGCACATGCCCTGGAGGCAAAGTCACCAATGCCGCAGGTCGACGTTATCTACCGCTGCCTCTCCGTCGGCGAAAAGGATCTTCAGCCCTGACTTTCACCGACAAGCAATCGTAAAGGATCAATGAACGGCCGTTCAATCCCTGTCGATTAACAACTCTCCGGCGACGCCGACCTGCTCCCGGCTGTTTTCATGCAGAATAACAATGATCTTCTCCTGCGACAGCCCATAGGCCTTCACTGCCGCGTCGGTCAGCTCACGCACCAGACCACGGCGTTTTTCAAGATCGGTTATTTTTGGACCTTCAAGGGTAATAATCGGCATGACTGCTCTCCTTTCCCTCCAGAATTCTGTCAACCATAGCGCAAAATCTTTTCCGCAGGAAATTCAATTCTTGAGGGCAGGTCGTTTCGTGCAACAGGAGACTGCTGCCGTTGAAGGAATCGCTCCTTGTTTTGCGCAAACCTGAAGCTCATGCTATAACCGGAGCCCTGCACTGAACATCAAGGAGAACAGAACCATGAGCTGGCTTTCAGGAATAATCGGTGGTGGAATCGGGGCGATGATCGCCGGACCTTTCGGGGCGGTAATCGGAGCGGCACTCGGTTCAAGCATGGGCAGCAGCAGCTCGGCGGGGAGCCGTATCGGCTTTTCCGATAAACAGCGCAAGCAGGCACTCTTTTTTACCGCGGCCTTTTCAATGGTCGGCAAACTGGCCAAGGCCGATGGCCGGGTTTGTGAAAACGAGATTGCGGCGATCCAGCGTATTTCGCGTGAAGCGCTGGGGCTTGATGCCCAGACCCAGCAATATGCGATCAATGTCTTCCATCAGGCCAAAGACAGCGCAGACAGCTTTTCCAGCTACGCGCGTCAGTTCGGTGAACTTTTCGGACAGGACCAGCAGTTGTGCAGCTTCATGATGAGCTTTCTCTTTGAAGTGGCAATGGCCGACGGTCAGCTGCATCCCAGTGAAGAGCAGATGCTACAGGAAGCCAGACAAGCCTTCCGTCTGCACGACTCGGTCTACCAGTCACTGCGCAGCCGTTACACAGGGAGCACTGCTGGCAGCCTGGACCTGACAAAACACTTCGAAATTCTGGGTGTCGCGCCGGGTGCCAGTAAAGGAGAGATCAAGAAAGCCTATCGGCAGAAGGTCGCAGAATACCACCCGGACAAGATCGAGGGAAAAGGGCTGCCACCGGAATTCATCAAGTTTGCCAACGACAAGGTCGCCGAAATCAACGCCTCATACGATGCTGTCATGACATCCTTGCCCGGCTGAGCAAATCGGGGATCAGAGTCGACCGTGACCTGCCGCCCCTGAAGGGTCCCGACCAACAAAGAGCCACACTCCTCCTCTCCAGGGGGAGTGTGGCCTAATTTCACCTGCAAGAAAGTTTTCCCACATCTCAGCTATCGAGAACCGCGCGCAATTTGGTGGTCAACTCTTCGGTCGAAAACGGTTTCTGCAACAGCTCGACACCTTCTTCAAGCAGACCACGTGTCACAATAATGTCGGCGGCGTAGCCGGACATGTAGAGCACCTTGATGTTCGGTCGTACAGCCGACAAGCGTTCCGCCAATTCCTTCCCGTTCAGCTTCGGCATGATCACATCGGTCAGCAACAGGTCAATCTGCTCGCCATACTCAGCGGCGAGCTGTAAAGCCTCCAGGGGATCAAGCGAAACAATAACCTGATATCCGGCCTCCTCCAGTATCCGGCGGCCGATTTCAAGCAACATTTCTTCATCTTCTACCAGCAGCACTGTTTCGTCGCCGCGCAACGAAGCGGCTTCTTTCATCGGGCCCTTTTTGCCGATCTCTTCACCGGTCTGCGGGAAGTAAATACGAAAGGTCGTACCCTGCCCCGGCTCACTGTAAACATTGATGAAGCCGTTGTTCTGCTTGACGATACCATAAACGTTCGCCAGGCCGAGACCAGCGCCCTTATCGACATCCTTGGTGGTGAAGAATGGCTCAAAAATATGTTCGAGAACGTCCCGGGACATCCCGCAGCCATCATCGCTGACCGACAACTGAATATAATCCCCGCTCTTGCACCAAGGATGAAGCTGACAATAATCCTCGTTAAATGAAATGAGATCGGTACTGAGCACCAGTGTCCCGACCGCGGTGATAGCATCGCGTGCGTTGACAACCAGATTCGTCATAATCTGATCGAGCTGTGAGGGATCGATCAACAGCCGGGCCTTTCGTGACGCGGGCTTCCAGACCAGGGACATGTCCTCGCCGACGAGGCGTTTGAGAATCTTGAGCATGGCCGCGATGGCATCATCCAGAACCAGTACTCGCGGCTCCATCGGCTGTTGGCGGGCAAACCCGAGCAATTGGCGGGTCAAGCCCGCCGAACGGTCGGCGGCATCCTTGATCTGAAGCAGGTGATCCCTGGCCTTGTTTTTGGTGCCAAGTCTTAGCAGCGCCAGCTCAACATTGCCCATGATGGTCGCGAGCATATTATTGAAGTCATGCGCCACGCCACCGGCAAGCCGTCCGACCGATTCGATCTTGCGCGTCTGCAGCAATTGATCGCGCATCTTCTCACGTTCTTGTTCGGCCAGCTTCTGGGCGCTGATATCGGAAAGTGTCAGCAGCGCACCCTCTTCATTATCAATCGTCAGCGGTGTCACACTGAACTGAAAAACCAGCGAGGTCTCGACCTCACCCAGAGCGGTCACCCGACATTCATGACCATCGGTCGGCAGATTGTGTTCAAAGGCCGCCAGCAGGGCAGTATGAATGGGACAGAGGCGACAGGCATCCCGGAAACCACAGCCCCGTGGATCATTCTCGGCATGTTCACAGTGAACAATGTCGCCGACCCGCTTGCCGCAAGGAGATTCGGTGCGACAGTACTTATCCCTGAAGGTCCGGTTGGCCATCACGATTTCACAGGAATGGTTAAAGAGCAGCAACCCATTAGGAGCCGTCTCGAACAGCTGATGCATATTTTCCTGTTGCAGCAACAGATCTCTGGTCCCCTGCCTGATACGCCGCCAGCTGAAACCGATACCGAACAGTCCGGCCAACCAGATACCGCCAACCGTTGCCGCTTCAAGATCGTTATGCTTTTTCTCTTCCTGGACAAACCTGTCGATCGGCACCATGACACTGATCCCGCCGCGCAGGTCGCCGATTTTATAACCCTGGTCACCGTGGCAACGCAGGCAGCTCTCTTCCACCCAGAGCGGGCGCATAAAGCGGTAAACCGGTTTCCCCTGGTAGTTCCAGTTTTCGCCGTATTCCTTCACTCCTCGCTCAAAGGACTCCAGGGCACGGGTCTCCCAATCATCGGGGGCATTGGCCGGTCGCAAGGGGTTCAGACTGGTGATATGGCTCCAGAGCGAAGTGTCGAGCGGAAAATCCTGTTCAAAAACCTGGCGGGTCATATAGGCGGGATTGACCAGGGTCAACTGGCGTCCGGAAGGCGTTACAATGTCACGTTCGGGGACATTGAGATAGGGGTTGGGCGGCAGACTGTCACTGACCTGGGCATAGACACCGCCACGCTCGGCAACCCAGTGACGGTAGGCGATATCCTTGTCGGTACTGGTGCGCGCCATGATGCGCGCGGAATCAACCACCTTTGCCGCTTCGGTATTGCTATTGACGTATAGGACCAGCCCACACAAAAAGCTCCAGATCAAAAATGCCAGAATCGCGTAGAAACGAATCCTTTTTTCGATCAGTTCGCCTGCCGACATAAATTACAGATCTCCAGTGAGTTGCGACCCATAAAGCCTATCATTGATCATTGCTATCTGCAGAAAAAAGAGGCCGTACGGCCCCTTTGATCGTTAACACCTGCAAAATCTTATTTTCGATTTTCCATCCTCAACAGCAACTGTTCGGCCTCAAACACGTACGGGTCGTCCTTGAGCTTCTCCTTGAGGGTTGGCTCTTCCTTACGCTCACTTTTGTCCTGGTCGGAAACCAGCCCGCCGTGGGGTGATGTTGTTTCACTGACCTGCAGTTGATGTAACTCTTCGCGTTCCTTGATGATCCGCGCCAACTGCAGTGATTGCTGACTGTTTTCACGCCGTTCGTTAGCCTTGATGGCAACCTCGATGAATTCCTTGAACTTTTCCGAAGCACTCATTCTTTGAGCACTCTGGGTGCGCAATTGCTCGATATTGGTGATCGGATGCGGCCAGAGCTTATAGTCGGCACTTTTAATATGATCCCAGGCCAGGGCGTTCGGCAGGTACTTTTCGCCACTTTTCATGCCATCATAGCGTGAGGGCAACACAATGTCGGGAATGACTCCACGTTCCTGAGTCGATTCTCCGCTGATACGATAAAACTTCTGAATCGTGACTTTCAGCGCACCCAGCGGCAGATATTTTTCCATCCCCTGCAGCCGCACCGCCCGGTCAAGGTCAAGCATCGCCTGCACCGTCCCCTTGCCATGGGTATGCGCATCACCAACAATCAGGGCCCGTTTGTAGTCCTGCAGGGCACCGGCGAAGATTTCTGAGGCCGAGGCACTGAAACGATTGACCAGCACCCGCATCGGCCCGTCATATTCAATCCCGGCGGCATCATCGCGTAATTCACGGATCTTG
>JAJRWF010000052.1 GCA_024276905.1 Deltaproteobacteria bacterium | reverse complement strand
TTCCGGCAACAGCACAGACAAGCGGCCGACAAAGTCAGAACGGTCGCTGTCGTCTTTGAAGAGCGGTCGTCGTTCGATTCCGCGGCAGATAATATGATGAAGTGCGCCGGGGGCGTCTATGCGGGCTTGTCGTGGCATGAGAAAAGTATGCCACAGGGTCGAAATATAGGAAAGGCATAATTACATGGGCGTCCCTTTTGGTTTCTTTTGGTTTCTCCAGGACCGAGACGGGTGGTTGATCTGAACCGGCATCAGGGACATAGACTACAGATGACAACACAGAAGGAGCGTGGGTTGGTTTTTAACAAGGGAAGTATCCCCTTTTTTTGCGTCGTTACATTTTTTGCAGCACTGCCTGCCCTCTCCTTTTGAACAACCGAGAATTCCTCGGCAGTTGTCACAAGCAGCAAAGTCAGGGCGACCAGAACCTTGTCGGCCGACACTGAGTAAATCTAACCTTTCCTATTTCCAAATCCTTCGGCAGCATAAAACACCACCCCGACCCGCTCAATGTGATCAAGCAGGCTTTCATTGCTGATCTGTTGCAGCAACGAGATATCAAAGGAGTAAGGCAGATCCAGTTCATCTAGAGCATTGTCAATTTTGAGCAGGAGTGAGTGCGGGATTTCACCTTGGGCTATCAAGGCCAGATCAATATCCGAACCAATCTTGTAGTTTCCTTTTGCGCGGGAACCATACAGAATTACTTGGGTTATACAATCGAAATCAGCAAAAACAGTACGTATTGCGGCGACCACTTCTGGCTTCAAACCAAACGGATCAGTCATTGTCGACCTGATACTCTATGAGAGTCTTCTTCAAAGCAACAAATTCGGCATAGTATTGGTCGACGATGTCCTGCAAGATTTCGCTGGTGACTTCCTCATTGTAGGTGTGGGAGGTTAAGGCCCTGCTTTTTATCATCTTCATCCAAATCTCGCCATTAACAATTAACCCTCGCCGGAAAGCAGTCCTTATCGCATCACGGCTGCCTTGAATTCCCTGCTCTCCTTGATGCTCGTAAAAATCCTTCAAGACATTCCAGGCCAGCTCATAGTTATACTCAAAAGCCTGAATAACCCCCTGTTTTTCAAGATCGGACAATTCCCGTTCGGCAATCAGGCTCATGGCGCTATCTAATTGCAACAGGGATCGTTTAAAATTATCAAAACGCTGTAGCCAACGTATGTCATCAGTCATTCAAAGTCCCTCTTCAAAAAGGCCATCGCAACCTTAAACAAGCTCAAACAATTACAAAAATATAGAATATTTTTGGTACACTGTAAAACATCAAACAGATGCAGAGCTACAGAAATCGCACTGTTGGAGGCTCAGTCCACAGGTACCAAACAGACCCAAAAACCACAACTACTCCACAGTCACACTTTTGGCCAGATTACGCGGCTGATCGACATCGGTCCCCTTACAAACGGCGACATGGTAGGCCAGCAGCTGCATCGGGATTGAGGTGAGGATTGGCATCAGATCGTCGTCGGCCAGGGGCAGACAGAAAAGGCTTTCGCAGTGTGAGGCCAGGGCCTCTCCACGGCCACTGGTGATAATAATCACCCGCCCACCACGTGAGCGCACCTCTTCCATATTGGAAACGACTTTGTCGAAGGTCGGGTTGTCCGGAACGATCACCACGACCGGCAGCTGTTCGTCGATCAGGGCGATGGGGCCATGCTTCATCTCACCGGCCGGATACCCCTCGGCGTGAATATAGGAAATTTCCTTGAGCTTAAGTGCCCCTTCAAGGGCAATCGGATACTGGTTACCGCGACCCAGATAGAGAAAATCGCGGGCACCTGCCAGGTCTCGGGCAATTTTTTCGATCTCGGCGTCGAGTTCGAGACAGTTTTCGAGCAGACGCGGCAGGGTCAGCAGGGCCAGCACCTTCTGCCGACAATCCTCGGCGCTCAGAACGCTCCGCACCCGTCCCAACCGCAGGGCAAAGAGGAGTAATGCCACCAACTGGGTGGTAAAGGCCTTGGTCGAAGCAACACCGATTTCCGGCCCGGCGTGGGTATAGATCACCCCGTCGCTTTCTCGCGCGATGGACGAATCGACCACGTTGCAGATGCAGAGCGCCTTGCCCCCTTTGCTGCGGGCCTCGCGCAGGGCGGCCAGGGTATCGGCGGTTTCACCGCTATGGCTGATCAGCAGACAGAGGGTCTTGTCATTGACAAGCGGATCGCGATAACGGAACTCGCTGGCGATATCAACCTCGACCGGAATGCGACAGAGCTTTTCCAGATAGAATTTACCGACCAGCGCCGCATGCCAGCTGGTGCCGCAGGCGATGATAGTGATCTTTTCAAAAGCTGCCAACTGCGGATCATCGAGCCTGAGATCTTCGAGATAGATATCCCCTTCATCCTCGCGCAGACGCCCGGCAATGGTGTCGGCGATGGCCCGTGGTTGTTCATAAATTTCCTTGAGCATGAAATGCTTGTAGCCGCCCTTTTCCGCCATCAACGGACTCCAGGTGATGGTCTTCTCCTCCTTTTCGAGGGTTTTGCCCGCCAGATCGCAAACACGCAGACCCTGCGGGGTGAAGACCACCATCTCGCCATCTTCCAGAAAAATCATCTGGCGGGTATGGGAGAGCATCGCCGGAATATCGGAAGCGACAAAACACTCGCCCTCGCCACGCCCGACAACCAGCGGCGAACCCTGCTTGGCCGCGATCAGACAGTCGGGTTCCTCCTCGCAGAGCACGGCGATGGCATAAGCCCCTTCAACTTCGCTCAACGCTTTCCGCACAGCCACTTCAAGCCCCTGCCCCACCTTGTAGTGTTCCTCAATCAGGTGGGCAATGATCTCGGTATCGGTTTCCGAGGCAAATTTGTGCCCTTTTTGGCCCAACCGCTTCTTGAGTGCCAGGTAGTTTTCAATGATACCGTTATGCACCACTACGATGCTGCCCGCCTTGTGCGGGTGAGCATTGATTTCGGACGGACGCCCGTGGGTTGCCCAGCGGGTATGCCCGATGCCGCGACTGCCATTGAGCGAGTCAACCTTAAGGCGTTCTTCAAGATTGACCAGTTTGCCCTCGGCCCGGACGATGCGGATACCACCGCCATTGATCGTCGCGATCCCGGCTGAATCGTAACCGCGATATTCGAGCCGGCGCAGACCGTCAAGAATGATCGGTGAGGCTTCAGCACTACCCAGATATCCTACAATTCCACACATATTCGTACTCTTCCCCTCGTCGGGCTGCCGCAGCAGAAAGGTTGATTATTTCTTTTTAAGCGGATGTTTGAGGCGCCAACCGTCGATTACTTTCTGCGGCGTGCGTGACAACGCCAGAGAATCGGCCGGGACATCCTTGGTGATGGTTGAACCGGCGGCGATCAGACTGTTGCGCCCGATGCGTACCGGGGCAATAAACTG
Source organism: Deltaproteobacteria bacterium (assembly GCA_024276905.1). Lineage (GTDB taxonomy): Bacteria > Desulfobacterota > Desulfuromonadia > Desulfuromonadales > Geopsychrobacteraceae > Geopsychrobacter. The sequence continues at coordinate 4,753 of JAJRWF010000052.1, read as the reverse complement.
GGTGTCGCTGCCGACAAAGACATCATCCTCGATGATCGTCTTGTGTTTATTGACCCCATCGTAGTTGCAGGTGATGGTGCCACAACCGAAATTGACGTTCTTGCCGACTTCGGCATCGCCGATATAGGTCAGGTGACTGGCCTGGGATTTTTCCTCAAACCGCGCCTTTTTGGTCTCAACATAGTTGCCGATCTTGTTGTCGCCCAGCAGTTCGGTCCCCGGTCTTAAATGAGCCATCGGCCCGACTTTGCAATTGTCACCAATCAACGAATCTTCAACCACCGAGCCGTTTTTGAGATGAACCCGATCGCCAATCTGCACACTGTCAATCTGCACCCCCATCTCAATGATGCAGTTGTGACCGATACGGGTTGCACCACTGATCATCACGCCGGGATGCAGCAGGCTGTCGCTGCCGATTTCAACCCCGACATCGACATAGGTGGTTGCCGGATCGATCAGGCTGACACCGCCCAGCATCAGACGCCGGTTGATCCGCTGCCGCATCAGACGACTTGCCTCGGCCAGCTGCACCCGGTCATTGATACCAAGAGCCTCGTCGGGATCAGCCAGACAAAGAGCGCGAGTCTTGCGCCCGGCTGTCACTGCAGCGGCGACCACATCGGTCAGATAGTATTCGCCCTGGGCATTCTCTTTTCCGAGTCGCGGCAGGACCGAAAAAACAAAATCGGCGTCAAACACATAGGTACCGGTATTGACCTCACAGAGTGCACGCTGCGCATCATCGGCATCCTTCTCTTCGACGATACGACAGACATTCTCCCCGTCACGAATAATCCGGCCATACCCTTGCGGCTGGTCAAGGCTGGCGGTCAGGACCGTCACCGCAGCCTTTTCCCGGCGGTGCCGGTCGACCAACTGACTGATGGTCGCGGTGCTCAGTAAGGGCACATCACCGCAGAGCAGCAACAGATCACCGCTGAAACCCTTGAGCTGTTCCGCGGCACAAAGTAACGCATGGCCGGTACCAAGCTGTTCTGTCTGCCAGACACAATCGACCTGCATCTCACTCAGTGCCGCCTCAACCTCTTCCCCCTGATGACCGATAACAACCGAAATCTTCTCGCAACCGGCCTCTTTTGCCGCCTGCAACGGATAAAACAGCAGCGGCTGCCCGGCGATTTCGTGCAATACCTTGGCCCGCTCCGATTTCATTCTTGTCCCCTTGCCTGCAGCCAGCACGACTGCCGCCAGATCCTCCACAGATTGCTCCTTTTTCGCTGGTGTTCTGTTGTCGAGAAAAACATCTGATTATCTCGAAAGCAGGGCAATCAAGTCAAGGAAACATGCAACCTGAAAGCCTGCTACACCGCGTTTTTATTTACATTTTCTCACTTTTCCAGTATAGTTTTTACCAGTGGAGGGAAACGGTGATGGATGAACGGCGCATAATCGACCAGGCCCTGAGCGAAATCCAACAGGAGATGAAGGAACTGGAGATTCGCTATGAGCAATATTTTGCCGGGGTTGAAAAGCGTGAACCCCAACGTGAACGCACTGCGCTGGCACGTCGTATTCGTCATTTCACTAACCGGCCGATCTTTCAGACGGATGTCAAATTCCGCTATCACGGACTGGCCTCACGCTTTCACTCCTACGCCCAGTACTGGGACCGGATTCTGCGCCTGATGGACGAAGGCAAGTATCATCGCCACCTGGCAAAAAAGCCGATTCTGCCGAAACCGGTCAACCAGTCCCCGGCAGAGTCCTGTCATCAGCCCACGGAACGGACCCCGGATGAAGCCGACTGCCTGCTCTCGGCCCTGACCGCGGCACGCACAGAGTGCGGCCAGCAAGGGCCGACTCCAACCCGCGAGAAGGTTGCCCAGTTCCTGGAGGTCCAGAAGAAAAAAATTCAGGAGAAATTCGGCGACCGTCCGGTCGAATTCCTGGTTGACAGCAGCAGCGGCAAACCACAGATCAAGGTCCGTTTGAAAAAGAAAGGCTAGACCCACGCTTTCGTTAAGAAAAAAAACCCGCAAATCAGCCCTGGTCCTGATGGGCGGCGGCATCATGGGCGCGGCCTGGGAAATCGGCTGCCTGACTGCCTTTGACCGCATGCTGCGAGGTCGCTACGCAACCTGTCAGTTTGATGCCTATATCGGTATCAGTGCCGGTTCGGTGATCGCTTCATTACTGGCCAACCGGGTTCCACCGGCGCGCATCTATGAAACCATCATCAACGATGAAGCCGGGACCTTCCATTTTTCACGCTCTGATATCTACCGAATAAAAAAACGCCAGATCCTGTTCTCGGCCGGTCGCATCATGAAGAATTTTGTCTCCAGCCTGAGCAACTATTATCGCCGCCAGAAACAACTCGGCACCAGCGACCTGCTCTACATTTTACAGGAACAGATTCCCTCCGGCCTCTTTTCTCTCGATCCGCTGCAGAGCTATCTCTGCCGCTCCTTCGAAAAGGAAGGCCTGATCGATAACTTCTACAACCTGCCGGCGGAACTCTATATCCCGGCATTCGATATTGACCTCGGCGACCGTATCGTTTTCGGCGATGAGGGCTATCGTTCCCAGCATATCTGTCAGGCGATTACCGCCTCCTGTGCCATTCCGGTCTTCTTTCAACCCTACAAAATCGGCAACAGCCACTATATCGACGGATCAACCGGGCGGGTCGGCCACATAGATCTGGCCATTGAACGCGGAGCGGAATTGATCATCGCCATCAATCCGCGGGTGCCGATCCGCAATGATCGCCAGCAGAGCTGCCTGCCGTCACTTTCGTCGGGTCATTGCGCCAGTATCTCGGACCTGGGTGTCAGCTTCGTCTGGGAACAATCGCAGCGGATCGAGGGCCGTGAACGACTGGCCCTGGCCCTGGAGGGCTACCGACGCGAGCACCCCAAGGTTGACATTCTGCTGATCGAACCACGCGCCGATGAACCGCTACTTTTCCTGCAGAGCCCGATGAGTTTCGAGGCCCGACGACTGGTGATGGAATACGGCTACCAGACCACTCTCAGTCACCTGAAAACCGAATTCGACAACTACCAGAAAGTCTTCAGTCGCCACGGTTATACGATCTCGAATCGTCATCTGGACGATCCCCCACCGGCAGGCTGACCCCTGATGAAAATCCTGATCGTCTCACTCCATGTGCGCCACTCGGCACAAGCGATAGCACTGGCTGCCGGCAACCTGAAGGCTGCCCTGCCGACCGACCTGCAGCAAAATACCCGCCTGCTCGATCTCTACCTGCAACAGAGCCCTCAGCAGATGCTCGCACTGATTCAGGCTGAAAAGGCCGAACTGGTCGCTTTTTCGCTCTATCTGTGGAATCGCCAGCAGACCATACAACTGGCTACCGAACTGAAAAAAACTCCGGACCCGCCCTTCATCCTGCTCGGTGGTCCTGAGGCCAGTGCCGACAGCAACAGACTGCTTGACACAGGAGTGGTCGATGCCGTCCTGCGCGGTGAGGGAGAAGAAAGTTTCACCCGACTGGCGGAACAACTTTCACAGGACGGGCAGATTGCCGGGATTGCCGGAATCTGCCTCGATCCGCAACTGCCGCCCATCGAGGCTTGCAGCTGCGCGATTGAGCGCCTTCGTTCACCCTGGCTTGACCGAACTCTGGAACCGGTCGCTGGCGGTGTGCTCTGGGAAGTTGCACGGGGCTGCCCGTTCAACTGCAGCTTCTGCTACGACGCCAAAGGGATGGCCGGTGTCAGACCTCTGCCGCAACAGCGGCTGGCTGCCGAGCTAGATTTTTTTGTCCGCAACGGCGTCGAACAGGTCTGGGTTCTCGATTCAACCTTCAATGCACCGCCCAAGCGTGGACAGCAATTGCTGCAGATGCTGATTGAAAAAGCTCCGCAACTGCACTATCACCTTGAGGCCAAGGCCGACTTTATTGATGCCGCAACTATTGCGCTGCTGAGCCAGATCTCCTGCTCGATCCAGCTGGGTCTGCAATCCGCTGATCCCGAAGTTCTTGCCGGCCTCAACCGTAAGATCAACCCCAATCGGTTCTGGACCGGCGTAGAACAACTGGCCGCCTCCGGCTTGACCTTTGGCCTCGATCTGATCTTTGGCCTGCCGGGAGACAGCTATACCGGGTTCACCGCCAGCCTCAATCGCGCCCTCCACTACCGGCCCAATCAGGTTGATATCTTCCCGCTGGCCGTACTTCCGGGCACCCAACTCTATCAACAAAAAGAATCGTGCGGCCTCAAGACCGAAGATCAGCCCCCCTATCTGCTGCTGCAAAGCAATGATTTTTCAGCGCAGCAGATGCACGATTGTGCATTGCTGAGTGCCGCGACAGATCTCTTCTACAATCGCGGTCGCGCGGTCGGTTTTTTGCTGCCTTTTTGTGAAACCCTGAAGATTTCTCCCCTAAATATGCTGGAGGAGTTCAAAGTCTGGTTCATTAGAGCTTCGGGGGAAGAGGCCCTGCTGGCCAGCAAAGACCGGCTGCCGCCCCAGATCCTGCCCCTGCAACAGGCCTTTCTGCAGCAGCGCTTCAACAGTGCCGGATGCGATCAGTTCCCCCCCCTGATTTAAGATATCCTGAACTACCACTACGCCTATGCCGAGAGCTTACTCGGCGAGGAAACCCTGCCCACAGAATAAGACGGTGCGACTGAAAACTTGCTGCAACTGGCCGATGGCGTTCAGTTGCTTAATCTTAATTGCGATATCATTGGCGCCCTCGAAACGGAAGAGATCGACCTGTTACGCTGGCTCAAACTGGTCGAACAGACAGCGACAC
>JAJRWF010000051.1 GCA_024276905.1 Deltaproteobacteria bacterium | reverse complement strand
GTTCCCGCTCCAGCCCGTTCCCGCTCCAGCCCGTTCCCGCTCCAGCCCGTTCCCGCTCCAGCCCGTTCCCGCTCCAGCTCCAGCTCCAGCTCCAACCTCACCCTTTCAACGCATGCCGATCAACATAGGCTTTCACTGCCGCAATATCCGCTGGCATGGTCTCAAGTTTTCTTTCGAGTTGGTCGATTCCTTCAAACGCGGCAGGCAACTCGGGGTTTTTGCCGGTGGCCTTTTTGACTGCTTCGCCAAACTTTGCCGGGTGAGCCGTCGCCAGGCAGATCAGGGGGCATCTGCCGCTGCTGACGCGTTTTCCGGCCGCAACACCGACTGCGGTATGGGGGTCGAGGAGATAGCCGGTCTGTTCGGCAAATGCGCCGATCGTCGCAATGGTTTCTTCATCGTTGACTGAAGAAGCGGCAAAAATCTGTTGGGTCTGTGTCCGTTCATCGCTGGAAACCGGCAGAATACCATCCTGTTTGAATATTTCCATCGCTTTGTTGACGCGGCCGCTATCTTTTCCGTAAAGGTAGAAAAGATAACGCTCGAAATTGCTCGCCACCTGGATATCCATAGAGGGTGACAGACTGTGATGGACTTCGGCGGATGAGTAATCACCTTCATTCACAAACCGGCTGAGAATATTGTTGCCGTTGGTGGCCAGGATCAACTTCCTGATCGGCAGCCCCATCTCTTTGGCGATGTAACCAGCAAAGATATCGCCGAAGTTGCCGGTCGGTACCGCGAACTCGACTTCGGTGGCGCCAGTCGATTTTTGAACCTGAAAGCAGGCGTAAAAATAGTAGACCACCTGGGCCAGAACCCGCGCCCAGTTTATCGAATTCACTGCACCCAGGGCGTGTCGCTGTTTGTAATCCAGGTCACCGAAAATCTCCTTGACGATCGCCTGGGCATCGTCGAAGGTGCCTTCAAGGGCAATGTTGAAGACGTTGGCATCGGTCACCGTGGTCATCTGCATCTCCTGGATCGGTGAAACCTTGCCTTCTGGATGCAGAATAAAGATGTTGATGCCTTTTTTGCCGCGTACGCCGTAGATCGCAGCACTACCGGTATCGCCGCTGGTGGCACCGATGATGTTCATATGTGCGCCGGAGCGGGCGAGCAGGTACTCAAACAGGTTGCCGAGCAGTTGCAGTGCGACATCCTTGAAGGCCAGGGTCGGGCCGTGAAAAAGCTCAAGAATATGCAGGTTCCCTTTGGTGATCACCGGAGTTACCTCCGGGTGCTCGAAGGTTGCATAAGAGCGTTCAATAAGTTCCTGCAGATCGGCCTGCGGAATATCGTCGATATAGCGTTCAAGGATATTCAGCGCCAGCTGCGGGTAGGGCAGGTCGGTCATTTGCTGCAGATCGTTCGCTGAAAGTTGTGGGATCGATTCCGGCAGCAACAGTCCACCATCATCGGCCAGCCCCATCATTACCGCCTCCGAAAAAGCGATGCCGCTGACCTGGCCACGAGTTGAGCGATATTTCATGGTTTCTCCTTCAAGTAGCTGACTCAAAAAGATTTATTGTCGCAACCCGCCAGTCAAAACTTTGGGTTCCAGCTCAAGACTTTCAGTTGCTGCTCATTTCGTTTAGTAACAGTCGAATTGAAGACTCTGGCAAAGAAGCTAAGCCACCACTAAGTCACTAAGGACACTCAGTTTAAATTCATGTTTTAGGGTTTCTTAGTGATCTTAGTGCCTTAGTGGTGAGATGTTTATCTCGTTTCACGCATCAAGCTTCTGTTTTGAAGCGCCAATCCTAACAAAAAAGCATCAGCTTTGAAAAGGGATTCAGCTGAAACAGAACGAGGGAGCTGCAAATGCAACTCCCTCGTGTCGGAACACTGTACTCTTTTGACGAGCGCTTACTTCTTTTGCACCTTCTGGGCGTCAACCACGGCAACAGCCGCCATGTTGATGATATCGGCGACATCATCGCCACGCTGCAGGACGTGAATCGGTTTCTTCATTCCCATCAGGATCGGGCCGACCGCTTCGGTGTCCCCCAGCTTGTTCAACAGCTTGTAGCTGATATTGCCCGACTGCAGGTCGGGGAAGATGAAGACGTTGGCATCGCCCTTGAGAGCCGAGAAGGGGTACTGCTTTTCGATCAGATCGGGATCAAGTGCCACGTTGGCCTGAATCTCACCGTCGATAATCAGCGCCGGATCCCGCTGCTTGACCAGCGCTGTTGCTTTTTTGACCTTGGTTGCCAGCGGGTGGTTGGTTGAACCGAAGTTTGAGAAGGAGAGCATCGCCACCTTGGGGTCGATATCGAAGCCGCGCGCCACCTCGGCGGTCAGGATAGCTGTCTCGGCCAGTTCTTCGGCTGTCGGCTCAATGGTCACGGTGGTGTCAGCGAAGAAGGAAACAATCTTCTTCGAAACCATCATGTAGGCCCCATGGACCTTGGACAGACCATCCTGCTTGCCGATGATCTCAAGTGCCGGGCGGATGGTTTCGGGATAATGGTGATCAACACCCGACAGCAAGGCATCGGCGTCGCCCATATGGACCATCATCGCACCGAAATAGTTGCGGTTGTTCTTGATCATCCGTTTGCCTTCGGCGCGGGTCACCCCTTTGCGCTGCCGCATGGCGAACATCTCATCGATATATTCACTGCGGCGTTTGAAGGTTTTGGGATTGATAATGGTGATCTCGCCGTTTATTTCGATCCCCATTTCGGCGTACTTGGCCTTGATCTCATCCTCGGCACCAATCAGAATCGGCTTGGCGATCCCTTCTTCGACCAGGGTCTGGGCGGCGCGCAGGATCTTCTCTTCATCACCCTCGGGAAAGACAACCCGTTTCGGGTTGGACTTGGCCTTGTTGATCAAGCTGCGCATGATCTCTTTCGAGCGGCCCTGCAGGGCTTCAAGATGTTCGATGTACTTTTCCATGTCCTGGATCGGTTTGCGTGCCACGCCGCTGTCCATCGCTGCCTGGGCGACCGCTGGAGCAACGCGCAACAGCACGCGCGGATCGAACGGCTTGGGGATGATGTACTCGCGGCCGAATTTCATTTCCTCGCCGCCGTAGGCCTTGCGTACCGAATCGGGAACATCCTCCTTGGCCAGCTCGGCAAGGGCCTTGACCGCAGCCAGCTTCATCTCATCGTTGATCGCGCTGGCATGGGTGTCGAGTGCGCCGCGGAACAGGAAAGGGAAGCAGAGGACATTGTTGACCTGGTTGTTATAATCGGAACGTCCGGTGCCGATGATGACATCGCCGCGCACCGCCTTGGCTTCGGGCGGGGTGATTTCCGGGTCGGGGTTGGCCATGGCAAAGACAATCGGGTCTTTGGCCATTGATTTAAGCATTTCGGCAGTCAGGGCGCCCTGGGCCGAAACGCCGAAGAAGATGTCCGCGTCAACCATGGCATCTTCCAGGGTACGGGCCTCGGTATTGGCGGCGAGGCGTTCCTTATAGTCGTTCATCCCCTCAGTGCGGCCCTTGTAGATCACGCCCTTGGTGTCGCAGAGGATGACGTTGTCCTTGTCGATTCCCATAGTGATGGCGAGGTTGGCGCAGGCGATACCGGCGGCACCGGCACCATTGACGACAATCTTGGCGTCCTGGATCCTTTTGCCGGTCATTTCCAGCGCATTGATCATACCGGCGGCGGAGATGATCGCCGTACCGTGCTGATCATCATGGAAGACCGGAATGTTCATGATCTTCTTCAGTTCTTCCTCGATGTAGAAGCACTCGGGACCCTTGATGTCCTCAAGGTTGATGCCGCCGAAGGTCGGCTCCAGCAGTTTGACCGTGCGGATGATCTCGTCGCTGTCCGTGGTGTCGAGTTCGATGTCGAAAACGTCAACATCGGCAAAGCTTTTAAATAGAACTCCTTTGCCCTCCATCACCGGCTTGCCCGCCAGAGCGCCGATGTTTCCGAGGCCGAGAACCGCAGTCCCGTTACTGACGACCGCCACCAGGTTTCCTTTGGCTGTGTACTGGTAGGCATCGTTCGGATTTTTCTCGATCTCCAGACAGGGCTCGGCAACGCCGGGGCTGTAGGCAAGCGAAAGGTCGCGGCTGGTTGCGCAGGGTTTGGTGGTGATAACTTCGATCTTCCCTTTTCGCCCTGAGCTATGATACTCGAGCGCATCACTCTGTTTTGCCATGTGCTTTTTCCTCCTGTGAATGGTGTCTGGCACTGATTGTCCAGGCAGGAATCTGTGTTTGACGAGCCGTGTTGTACACCGGCCCTCCCTTGTCTCCGTCCGGTCAGCGATCAGTTGCGGATTGAGGGTACAAGACAAGGGCAGGATTATTTTAAATCCTGCCCTCACTTAGTCGGGCTAAAAAATTATAGTTTCGCTAAAAAAAAGTCAAGCGTTATGTTATATTTCATTCTTGTTAACCAGTTGACTACGCAATGGCAATGCCAATTTATTAAAAAATCAGCTGATCCAAGCCTAGCAGGCCTTTTGTCGCCGTCAAGGAGAGATTTTAATGTTCAAAAAGTCATTTTTGTTCATTTAAAAGAATGAAATTATGATCATTTATGGCCGATATTGGCCAGTTAATCAGGACCATCCCGCTGGCATGCACTCCAACCTTGAGTTGATACTATGGACAAAATATATCGTCTGGGAATTCTCTCGGATACACACCTGACCAACCTTGCTGATTCGATTGACCTTGCTGAACAGTTACGCGACGGTCCTTTCGACCGGGTCGATGCAGTTCTGCATGCTGGAGACATGGTTGTTCCCGAACTGGAGTGTTGTTTCGGAGATTTGCCCTTCTACGTCGTTCAGGGAAATATGGATGCGCCCCGAGCCGGGTTGCCGCGTAAAAGGCTGCTTGAACTCGCTGGTTTTCGGATCGGCCTGGTTCACGGGTGGGGTGCTCCTGCGGCAGTGCCGTTCAATGCCCGGGATGAATTCGCTACCCAACAACTTGACCTCATTGTTTTCGGCCACAGTCATACTCCCTTTAATGCGTATGCCGGTGAAACCTTGCTGTTCAATCCCGGCAGCGCCACAGATCACCGTGGACATGCCGAGGCTTGTACTGTCGGTCTGATAGAACTCGGATCCGAGTTGAAAGCGGGGCATGTGTTTGTTGGGCGTTAGGCGTTAGGCGCTGGGGGAAAGCGAAGTGGGAACAGGCTGGGGCGGGAGGCGGGAACAAGCTAAATCTGTCAGTTCCTGTCTCAAGAACTTGCCAGTTCCGCCTCTCCGGTTTTCCCATCGCCCAACACATATATTCCCTTGGACAGCCTCTACCTCTGTGTTATTCTTTGTGAATTCACTATAATATTAAGGGGATTCATTCAGAATGTTTGAGCTTTTCCAAAAGGGCGGCGCCCTGATGTACCCGATCCTGGTCTGTTCGGTTATCGCCCTGGCGATATTTTTCGATCGGATCTGGACCTACCATTCGTTGAAGCGTTCGAGTACGCCGCTTTTTCTGGAAGTGGAGCGTCTGCTCGCCAGTGGTCAGAGCGAACAGGCGCTGAAAATCTGTCAACAACAGCATTCGCCCATGGGGCGGGTTTTGCAGGTCCCCTTGCGACATCGCGGCGCCAGTCGTGCGCATATCAAGACCCTGGTTGAAGAGGTCGGACGGCGTGAAACAGCGGCCCTCGAACGTTACCTAGGGTTGCTCGGGACCATTGCCACCATCACGCCTCTGCTCGGCCTGCTCGGTACAGTGCTCGGCATGATCCGCGCTTTCACCGTAATCGCCAATGAAGGGGGCGGCACGCCGGCCACTCTGGGTGGCGGTATCTCCGAAGCCTTGCTCACGACTGCGGCCGGGATGTCGGTGGCGGTACCGACGATCCTGCTGCACAAGTATCTCTCCAGCCGCGTAGACAACGCTGTTCTTGAGATGGAAGAGTACACCATGCAGATTGTCGACTTGGTCGGTGAGAAGGACTGATGGGGTTCCGCCGTCTCCACCGTTCCGAACCACCCCGGGTTGATCTGACCCCGATGGTCGACGTCGTTTTTCTGTTGCTGATTTTCTTCATGATCTCAACGACCTTTGTCGAAACCCCGGGCCTGACGATAAACCTGCCGAAATCCTCGTCGCAACAGGTCAAGGAAAAAGCTCGGGAAGTGCGGGTTTACCTGCGAGCAGATGGCACGATCTTTCTGGACCGTCAGCCGGTCGAACTCAGTTATCTGGTAGAGCAATTGCAGTCCTACGGCGAGCGGGCTGCCGACACCACCTTCCTGCTGATGGCGGATAAAGAGGCCCGGCATGGAAAGGTTGTCCAGTTGATGGATATCGCCAAAAACGCCGGTTTCACCAAACTGGCAATCGCGACGGAAAAGAAACAATAGAACAGGTGTCAGGCGTTTGGCTCCGGGCGTTAGGTTAGATCTAACCCGGAGTCAAATGCCCCGCGCCCAACACCGGGGGTTACTCATGTCCAAAACCATAGCCATACTGACCGGTGGGGGAGATTGCCCGGGATTGAATGCGGTCATCCGCGGCGTTGTGCGTTCGGCTGTCGGACTGCACGGCTGGCGCGTGATCGGGATTGAAGATGGGTTTGAAGGGTTGATCGGTGAGCCGCGTTGGCGTGAACTGGGACTGGATGCCGTTCGTGGCATTCTGTCGCGTGGCGGGACCATTATCGGCACCAGCAACCGTGGTAACCCTTTTGCTTATCCGGTCGAGAAAAATGGGCAGATTGAGTTGACCGACATTTCCGATCAGGTGCTGGAAAACTTCCGTCAACTCGGGGCCGATGTCCTGATTGCGGTCGGCGGCGACGGAACCCTGAAAATCGCCCAGGGCCTGTTTGAAAAAGGTCTGCCGGTGATCGGAGTGCCTAAAACCATCGACAATGATCTGCAGGCGACCGATGTCACCTTCGGTTATCGCACTGCGGTTGCCATTGTCACCGAGGCTCTCGACCGCCTCCACAGCACTGCTGAAAGTCATCATCGCGTGATGGTGGTCGAAGTGATGGGACGCGATGCCGGGTGGATCGCTCTCGAATCAGGTATCGCCGGGAGTGCCGACGCCATCCTGCTCCCGGAAATTCCGTTTTCGCTGCCGGATCTCTGTCAGGCCATCGAACAGCGGGCCGCGAACGGCAGCCGTTTTTCAATTGTGGTCGTCGCCGAAGGAGCCTTTGCGGCAGAAGGAGAAAAAGTCCTGCTGAAAAGTGCCGGTGAGAATCTGGGTGTCGAACGTCTCGGAGGGATTGGCCAGCAGGTTGGGGCCGCCCTGGCTGAGCGCCTGGATATGGAAACACGGGTTGTGACACTCGGCCACCTGCAGCGGGGCGGTTCGCCAACCCCATATGATCGCATCCTTGCCTCACGTTTCGGGGTCAAGGCTGTTGATCTGATCGCCTGTCAACGTTTTGGAGAAATGGTTGCGCTCAAAGGGCGCACTGTCGACGGAGTCACGATTGCCTCTGCGGTTGCAAGGCTCAACCGTGTTGACCCGCAGCACGAGTTGGTCACCACCGCACAACATCTGGGAATTCTGGTGTCGCGGAGAAATACTGGGCGTTAGACGCTGGGCGTTTGGAAAATCAAAACCCAGCGCCAAGCGCCGAATGCCCAACGCCCTTACAAAACAACAGGTTGTTTATGCAAATATTTGATATTCCGGAGCTTGAAGAAAAGAAAAATCAGACCACTGGGATGGACCGCAGCCATCTGTACACCCTGGTCGGTGTCCTGCTCGGGGTTGCGGCACCGGTTGGCTGGATGCTGCTGCGGGCAGTTTTCTTTTCCCATCCCGACCAAGGTTTTTTTACCGGGATCAAAGCCGACATTTTTGTCAGTACTGAACATCTTTTCCATTATCTGTATATGGGGGTCGGTACTTCGATCGTTCTGGGCGTATTCGGCTATTTTATCGGTCGGGCTTCGCAGCAGATTCATCAGCGGGCTGCCCGGCTTGACGAAATGCATCGAACCGTTGCCAGTCAGAAAGAGGACTTTGCCCGTCGTTACCGGGAACTGAACGCCAGAATTCGCAATTTCCACAGCATTACCGCCCGGTTGCAGAACTCGATGGAAGAAGAGGAACTCTACCGCCTGACGGCAGATGCTCTGCACGAGGTGCTTGAGTTTGATCGGGTCAACCTGTTTCTGGTCGATGCCAGGGAGAAATTGCTGCGCATGACCCATTGCCGCGGCAGCGGCGATTCGCAGGTCGGAGGGATCAGCCTCCCTCTGGATGAAAGGGCCGGGGCTCTTTACAAGGCGGTTTTCGACCGGCGTCATGTCCTGATTGATGACATCCGCCTGATGCCGTCGGACTTTCAGCTTAAACCCCCCTGCGACAGTATCGGCCAGCTGCGTTCACGCAGTTTCATTGTCTGCCCGGTGACTGTCGGAGATAAGGTTGTCGCTCTGATCTGTGTTGACAACAAGACCAGCGGTCGTGCCCTTGAAGAGTCCGATGCTGATACGGTAAAATTGCTCACAGGGCAACTTTCGTCGTCGATTATTCGTATGGGCTTGATCAACGCGGTAGAAGAACTGACGAACGAACTCGGACAGACCTTCCGCGAACTCGACGACTATCAGGGCCGCTATCAGAAACTGTTGACTTCGCTCAAGGAGTCGAGCAGTTCGACCCGCAAGCTGGTTGCCGATATTGCCGGTTCGGCCGATGTGATTCGAGACGCCGTTAATGCCACCCAGTCAGCCTCGGGAGAAATTTCGGTTTCGATTGAACAGGTCGGCGAGAACATTTCACAGCTTTCCGAATTTATGGAAAAATCGATCTCTGCCATGAGCCAGATTGCCGCCGCGATCCGCAGTGTTGAGGAGCACAGTATCCATTCTCACAAAATTTCGGAAAAAACCTGCGAACGAGCCGAACACGGCGTGCAATCCGTTCAGGAGGCGCTCAGTGGTCTGCGGGGAATCCGGGCCGGAGTCGAGGAGGCGGCAACCGCGATGGAACATCTCTCCGGCAGGGGAGACGAAGTCAATAATATCACCGCGGTGATTACCGAATTTGCACAGAAAACCAATCTGCTGGCGCTTAACGCCGCAATTATTGCGGCCCAGGCCGGTGAACAGGGACGTTCCTTTGCCGTTGTGGCCGAAGAGATCCGTAACCTTTCCCAGCAGACCGCCGGGTCATCAGCGGCGATTGCCAATCTGATTCGTGACATGCAAAGTGGGATGGTTCAGGTCGTCGAGCATATCGACAATACCCAAAGACTGGTCGATAACGGGTTTGACAAAGGCCGGGGTGCTGACGCTGCACTCGGCCAGATTCTCGAAACCGCAGGACAGGCGATGGACATGGCACTGCGCATCCGTCAATCGACGCGTGAAGTGTCGACGTCGGCTGAATTCGTGACCCGTTCCATTGAGGAACTCGGAGAGATGACCGACCAGGTTTCCTCCGCCTCGCGTGAACAGATTCAGGGCACCCGCAGTATCGTCCGGTCGATTGAAGATGTGCGCCACATGGCCGAAGATATGGCCGGCGCAACCCTGCAACAGCGCAGAAACAGCGAAGTGATTGAAAATGCCGTTGATTCGGTCAGTGATATGGCCCTGAAGATTTTCTCCAGCATGGAAGAACGTCGAGAACAGAGTCAGATTGTTATCGGACGCCTGCAACAGTTGAAAGAATCAGATGAATAGAAGCGACAAGATACGTGAAATTCTCAAACTCTGCCGGATGTTTGCCGGCCTTTCCGATGCGGACCTCGATCCGCTCTGCGCCCTGGCTCGTCTGCAGTCTGAAGAGCGCGGGACCCTGCTTTTTTCCGAAGGAGAAGAAGCCGAGGGGTTCTACGTAATCGCTGCCGGGCGGGTGAAGATTTACAAACTCTCGGTCGATGGCAAAGAACGGATTCTGCATATTGTGCACAGCGGTGATACCTTTGCCGAAGCGGCTATTTTCGGTGACGGTCGCTACCCGGCCTTTGCCGAGACCCTGAGCAAGGCCGAATTGCTTTTTCTGCCCGGTAAGGAATTTCTCTCTCTGCTGCACAGTCGATCAGGAATCGCGATCAATATGATCGCCGGGCTCTCGCTTTTTTTACGGCAGTTTGCGCATCAAATCGAAGAGTTGACATTCAAAGATGTCCCGGCCCGGCTGGCCGGTTACCTGCTGCAACTTGAGCGCGAAGCTGACGGCAGTTACCTGTTGCCGGTAAGCAAAAGTCAGCTTGCCTCAAATCTTGGGACCGTCAGCGAAACCCTGTCGCGTAGCTTGCGCAAACTTGCCGATGATGAACTGATTCAGGTCGAAGGTAAGCGGATCGAAATTCTCGACCGCGCACTCCTCGAAATTCTGGCGGAAAAGACAGTTTAGAGCGGGCGCTGGGCGTCAGGCTCTGGGCGCTGGGAACCCAAAGCCCAACGCCCAAAGCCCAGAACCCAACGCCCAAAGCCCGGAGTCAGTATGACCATTCTTGTTACCGGCGGCGCCGGATATATTGGCACACATACCCTGGTTGAGCTGCTGCAGGCAGGACATCAGGTCGTGGTTTACGATAATTTTTGTAACAGTTCACCCCGTGCCCTGCAACGGGTTGAGGAGATCAGCGGTAAAAAAGTTGCGCTGGTTCAGGCGGATATCTGCGACTCTCTGGCCCTGAGACAGACCTTTGACCGCTACCGAATTGATGCCGTGATTCATTTTGCCGGACTCAAGGCGGTGGGGGAGTCGGTCGAAAAACCGCTCGACTACTACCACAACAATATTTACGGGACTCTCTGCCTCTGTGAATCAATGGCTGCTGCTGGAGTCAAAAACCTGGTTTTCAGCTCCTCGGCAACGGTCTATGGTGATCCGGAACGCCTGCCGATCCGCGAGGATGCAGCCACCTGTGCCACCAATCCTTACGGACGCACCAAACTGTTTATCGAAGAGTTGTTGCGTGATCTTCAGCATGCAGAGCCTGACTGGCGTATTGCCATATTGCGTTATTTCAATCCGGTCGGTGCACACCCTGCCGGTCTGATCGGTGAAGATCCGCAGGGAATTCCAAATAACCTTTTCCCCTTTATTACCCAGGTCGCAATCGGTCAGCGCGCGAGCCTTGCGGTCTTCGGTGGTGATTATCAGACCCCCGACGGTACCGGGGTGCGCGATTATATTCATGTTGTCGATCTGGCGCGTGGTCATCTGGCTGCCCTCGAATATCTGGACAAAAACCGGGGTGTTCTGACGGTTAATCTGGGGACCGGACAGGGCTATTCGGTGCTTGAAATGGTCCGGGCCTTTGCCGCCGCCAGTGGGCGTGAAATTCCGTATCAGATCGTCGCGCGTCGCGCCGGGGATATCGCCAGCTGTTACGCTGACCCCGCCTTTGCTCGTCAGACGCTCAACTGGACTGCCGCGTACGGCCTTGAAGAGATGTGTCGCGACGGCTGGAACTGGCAAAGCAGGAACCCGCAAGGGTATGGGGACGGGCAGTGAGGTGGGGCGAGTGCCGGGCTCCAGGCGTTTGGCATTGTCGAGAACCGGAAGTGAGGAGTGTTTTTTCTCTCCTTGTGCTTCCCGGCTCTGGCCCATGAGGATTGTTGGCTGATGCAGCAGACCGAGGTTGAAAAAACTCAAATTACGACCCTGCTCGGGATCTTCTTCATGATCATGATGGCCGTCTTCGCTGCCGAAGTAACGGTCATGCAGCTTTATGGTGATCTTTTCACCCATGTCAGCATCGTTCATGGTGCATTTCTTGACTCTTCGACCCTGGTGCTGATAATCGCGCTGCCGCTCTGGTTCTTTGTTTTCAGACCGGCATTTCGTGAGAAAATCAGGAAAGATGGCGCTTACGCTTCGATTGCGTTTTTCCTCTACCTCAAAATCCTGGCCGGACTTTTTCTTATCCAGCTGTTGATCATGTTCTTTCTGCCGGATCTGCTGGTTCATGTGCCGCCGACGCTGGAAAATCTTGCCGATGGAGCCTTGACCGTTCTGTTTAGTGCGCCGCTCTTCTGGTGGTTGCTCTATCGTCTGGAACTCCATTATCGGCTTGAACCGCTGGCCGACTTCATCGATGCGCCGACCACGCTCTATATTCTGCTGCTGTTCATGATTTTTCTAGCTGACATGCTGCAGGAAATTATCTTCCCGCAACTTCATCTGCAGATGTCGGATGTCCAGTTCCAGTTGTTCGATGCCCTGATCACAGTGCTCCTGATTGCACCCTTGCTGTTTATCCTTGTGGTCCGACCCCTCAGACGCCTGGCTCGCTCTGAAATGGCGCGTTCCAATGCCATTTACGACCAGGTTGTTGATGCGATTGTCAAGACCGATCAGGAAGGGACAATTGCGTCGTTCAACCTTGCCGCGCAGAACATCTTCGGTTTTCGGGCCGATGAGATGATTGGCAAGCCCACCTCGATACTGCTCGACAGTGAGCAGATTGATCTGCCTGCCCTCCTGCAGCAACTGGCGACGGACGCAGAAGCTGATCCGGTCAAATTCAACGAGTTGATCGCCAGTCGTCGCGACGGGAGTGATCTGGTCCTTGATGTCTCGATCAGCAAGATCAAACTGGAGGGGCCTGACGAGTTTCTGCTGTTGCTGCGCGATATTTCAGATCGCAAGGCGGCCGAGGATGCCTTGCTGGCAACCGACGCGATCTTCCGTGAAATATTCAATCAGTCCGAAGATGCGATCCTCTTTTTTGAGCCCGGCAGTGGTGATATCCTCGATGTCAACGCCCGGACTGAAGCCCTCTATGGATTCAGCAAGCGCGAATTGCAGGAACAGGGGATCAAAGCCTTTTGTGACCAGGATGTTCTGGCGCGTCTGGCGGAGATGATCCGTGGGATCAGCACGTCCGGCAGCGCCCAGATTGATCGTCTTGTTAATCTCAGACAAGATGGCTCAGCAATCGTTGTTTCCATCCGCGGCAAGATGATGACCCTCCAGGGAGCACAGGTTATTTACTGTACGGTACGTGACATCAGCGAACGGGTTCGGCTCGAAAATGAGGCGTTGGAGATTCAGGCGAAACTGATCCATGCCAACAAAATGACCTCACTCGGCTTACTGGTTTCGGGGGTTGCGCACGAAATAAACAACCCGAATAATTATGTGCTGTCGAACGCCCAGCTGCTCTCGAAAATTTGGAAAGATGCCCTGATCATCCTCGAACAGTATTACCAGGAGCATGGTGATTTTCTGGTCGGAGGCATAAAATTCAGCGAACTGGAAGATCACACCCCGGAAATCTTTCACGGTATTACCGATGGCTCAAGGCGCATCAATGCAATTGTTACGGATCTCAAACGTTTTGTGCGTCAGGACACCACCCTGATGATGGCAGAGGTGGACATCAACAAGGTGGTCAGCTCTGCTGTTTCAATGCTGCACCATGAACTGATCAAACATACTGACAACCTGCAGGTTCGGTTGGTCGAAAACCTGCCGCCGGTCAGGGGCAGCAGCCAGCAACTGGGTCAGGTGATTATCAACCTGCTGATGAACGCCTGTCAGGCGCTGCCGGACAAGAGTTGTACCGTCCGTCTGGAAACCGCTCACGATACGGAAACCGGGCAGGTACGGATCAGTGTCAGCGACCAGGGCTGCGGGTTGTCCGACGAAGCGGGAGAAAAGATATTCGAGCCTTTTTTTACCACCAAAATGGAGGTCGGAGGGACCGGCCTGGGCCTGTCGATCAGCCAGACCATTGTCAAGGACCATGGCGGCCAGATCGATTTTTCCACCGAAACCAACAAAGGAACCACCTTTATTGTTAGACTGCCTGTTGAGAGATGTGAGAACAGGCAAGAACGGGATGTGAGAACAGGCAAGAACGGGATGTGAGAACAGGCAAGAACGGGATGTGAGAACAGGCAAGAACGGGTTTCGTTTGTTCCCGCCTCCCGTCTCTGCTCTTTCCCGCTTCGACTTCTGCCCTTAAGGAGCCCATGTGACCCCGAATTTGGATATGCGAAAAATTCTGCTGGTTGACGATGAACCGCAGATTCTGAAAACAACCATGCTCAGTCTGCAGAGTAGCGGGTTGCAGGGAGTAATGACGCTTTCTGACAGTACCCAGGTGCTTGAACTGCTGACACTGGAACCGATTGCGGTGATTGTGCTTGATCTGCGCATGCCGCAGGTTTCCGGGCTGGAACTGCTGCCCAAGATTGTTGCGGAATATCCGGATATTCCGGTGATTCTGGTGACGGCGAATGATGAAATCGATACCGTCGTTGAAGCAATGAAAATGGGCGCTTTCGATTATCTGGTCAAACCGGTAGATCCGAGTCGCATGGTGGCCAGCGTGCGCAAGGCGCTTGAAATGCGCAACATGGCCAAGGAACTTTCTTCCCTCAAACAGTACATGCTCGCCGACCGCCTGGATCACCCGGATGTCTTTGCACCGATTGTCACCGGTAACAAGAAAATGCGGGCGGTCTTCCAGTATGTCGAAGTTGTTTCCCCGACCCGCGAACCGATCATGATTGTCGGTGAGACCGGGGTCGGGAAAGAGTTGATTGCGAAAGCGATTCATCAACTCAGCGGCTGCAAGGGAGAATTCGTGGCGCTGAATGTCGCCGGGCTTGATGACAACATGTTCACCGATACCCTCTTCGGGCACAAGAAGGGGGCTTTTACCGGTGCGGAAGTCAGCCGTGACGGACTGATCTCCAAAGCCTCCGGCGGGACCCTGTTTCTAGATGAAATCGGTGATATCAATGAAACTTCGCAGATCAAACTGCTGCGTCTGCTGCAGGAACAGGAATACTACCCGGTCGGTTCCGACCTGGTGCAGAAAAGTGATGCACGTATCCTCATGGCATCAAACCGGGACCTGCAGAAACTGATTGCCGAAGGCAAGTTTCGTAATGATCTCTATTACCGGCTCTTTGCGCACCAGATCCATGTTCCGCCCCTGCGTGAGAGAACCGACGACATTCCCTTGCTGCTGGATCATTTTCTCGCCAGCACCGCAAAATCGATCGGCAAGAAAAAACCAACCGCGCCACCGGAATTGCCCGTGCTCCTTTCGGTGTACGATTTTCCGGGGAATATTCGTGAACTGGAGGCCCTGGTCAGTGATGCGGTCATTCGTCATACGGGTGGGATCCTGTCGATGGAATCTTTTCGCAATGTCATCGGAGAAGAACGCCGTACGGCAGAAAGAGCAATGGCACCGGTCCCTGATGACGAACCGCTCAAGAATCTATTCGGCCATTTTCCGACCATTGCCGAGGTTGAAAACTACATGATAGGCGAGGCGATGAAACTCTCCGAGGGGAACCAGGGCGTCGCCAGCAATATGCTTGGTATCGGCCGTCAGACCTTGAATAAGCGACTGAAAAAAAGAGAACCCTGACTCGCCTGTCGCAAATGTAACCAAAACCGTAATAATTTGCACCCCTTTGAGATTATATCTGCGCCCTCTTCGGTGGAAAACCTCTATAAAATAACTGGTTGTGCATATTTGTCCAGCTTGGCAGATCCCTTGCACTGTCTGGAGTCCGGTAGCAGAAATCTGTAACCGCCAGGCACTGTTCCTGTGCCTGACTGCTCACGGGACCCGTATGAATAATGAGGCCACTGCAGACGCCCGGGGGATCTCACCCCCTGGTGCGAAGATTGGACCGCAGGTCAAGGAGCGCCGCCGACAGGCAGTGCGCCGCCGTAACCCGAGCCCTTCCTATTGCATCGGCGTTCTGATCCTCTGTACCGCGATCGTCGAACTTGGCGACGGGCTGTTGTTGCACTATTTGCGGCCTTATCTCTCACCTCACAGCCTGGTCCTGGTCGACATCTTCTTCATGATTTCGATCATTGTGCCGACCTTCTATTTTTTCGTTTATCGTCCGATGAAACTGTATGAACTGGAGCGCAAAGCGGCAGAAGAAGATATCCGTTTCCTGTCCCGTAAACTGATCGAGGCCGGTGATCGCGAGCGGCGCATCGTCGCTCGGGATATGTACGATCAGCTCGGGCAGTCTCTTTCGGTTCTGCAGTTTTCCATGGAAGCCCTGAAGGGTTCATTTTGCCAGCCGCAAATAGCCCAGATGACACAGTGTGACTCTATAATCGAAAGCATTAGCCGTCTCGGCAATATGGTCAGGGGGGCGTCCAGTCGTTTGAGCCCACCGCAACTTGATGACCTGGGACTGATCCCGACCCTCGAATGGGCCATAACCGATATCGGCGAGAATGACGGTCGTTTCCGGATCGATTTTTCAAGTCGCCTGCTTGACGGTCGCCTGCCTGCTGATATTGAACATGCGCTCTATGCGGCCTTTAAGGAGGCCATGAGCAATATTGCCAGCCATGCTTCGGCTGTGCAGGTACAGATCAGCCTGGTCGGTACCAGTGCCCAGGTCTGCCTGGAAATCCGGGATGACGGAATCGGCTTTGAGCATCAACTCACCGGCCAGATGCCCTCTGTTCGTGGTGTTGGTCTGCTCGGTTTGCGCGAAAGAATTGAGAGTCTGGGCGGAGAATTCATCATCGACTCGGAACCGGGGCAGGGGACCAGGCTGCTGGTCTGTCTGCCCCGCTCCTTGCGACGTAAGGATGATAAGGGTTCCAGGTGTTAGGCGTTGGGCGCTGGGCGTTGGGTTGTGATCTTCCCAGTGCCTAACGCCTAACGCCCCACGCCTGGTTTCTATTCAGGAGAATAAATGTCAGTTATCAGCATCCTTATTGCCGACGGTGAACAGTTTGTGCGTGATAAAATGCGACAACTGATTGCAATGCAAGAGGATATGGTCATAATTGATCTGGCACGGACGGCTGAGGAAACTCTGGTCAAGGTCAGGGCACACCATCCTCAGATCCTGTTGTTCGACATGGCTATCCCCTGCCGGGGAGGTCAGAACGCAACCGATCTGATTTCAATCGCCGCGGATCACTCCAGGGTGATTGCCCTGTCGCTGTACAAGAACGATGCCTACGTCCGGGAGGCATACAGGGCCGGAGCGATGGGTTTTCAGGTCAAGACCGGTCCGGCGGACAAGCTGCTGCGCATGATCCGCCTGACGGCACGTTGTGAACGCCGCAGCTATTGTCCCTGGCCGTCACCTGCGGACGACAGTGAAAGACGAAGTACCTTTATTCCTCCAAATTGAGGTGTTTCAACGATCCCCCAACAGATTTTTTGAACGATTGCATATTCAAGGAGAGACGTCTATGCGCCGCACTTTTTGCTTCACCCTGATTCTTATGACGATGTTCCTGCTGCTCGGGGGCTGTGCGAAGCATATGAATCATGTCGGAATGATGAATGGTGAGATGACAGGCCGGAAGATGGATGACCAGCAGATGGCGCAAGGGTCCAAAATGGACCATTCTGCGCATCAGAAAATGATGGCCCGCAAAAATTACAGCCGCAGTATCGAAACCTACCAGATCCCCGATCTGCTGCTGACCGATAATCAGGGCCGAAATCTGTCGCTTGTCAACCTGCTGCAGGACGAAAGGCCGGTACTCGTCAACTTTCTCTACGCCACCTGCACGACAATCTGCCCTCTGTTGTCGATGGGCTATATCGACCTGCAACGCGAACTGGGTGCGCAGGCCGACCAGGTTCTGCTGGTCTCGATTACCATCGATCCCGAACATGACACTCCGGACGTTCTCGAGAAATATCGTAAAAAGTTTCAGGGACAACCCGGCTGGGTTCTGCTGACCGGGAGTCGTATCGATATCGACGCGGCCATGACCGCCTTTGATGCCTACTTTGGTGACAAGATGGACCACCAGCCGCTCAATTTCATCCGCATGCCCGCGCAGAACAAGTGGGTGCGCCTCAACGGGATGATCAACGGCGAGGATTTTATTCGCGAGATGAAGATGGTTGGCGTCTGGCGTTAGTTAGGAGCAGAACAGGCAGATTCTTGAGGTGGGAACAAGATAGGTGGAAGCTGGAACAGGCAAGTTTTCAGATTTTGATCGCTCCCGCCTCGCGCCTTTGCCTGTTCCCACTTCGTGATCATCCATCAATAATATGGAGTTTTCGATGAATTTCAGAATGTTGTTTATCCTTGTTGCTGTTGTCCTTCTTCTGTTCTCTGTCGGTTCGGGTTTTGTGTTTGCTGCTGAGGCGGCACAATTAACCCCCGAGCAGATTAAACGTCTGGGCGAACGGATGTACCGTGAGGGAATTCTGCCCAACGGGGAACCGATGCAGGCCTTTGCCGCCGGGGAAATACCGGTTGAGGCGACCAGCTTTACCTGTGTCAGCTGCCACCTGCGCAGCGGTCTGGGGGCGATTGAAGGGACCGTAATTACCCCGCCTGCGACCGGGAAAATTCTCTACGAGGAACGCACGACCTCGATCAAGGGCAGCGAGTTTGTGCCCTCCTATCACAGCTATGCCGTCTATCTGCCGCCGCGTCCGGCCTACACCGATGACACCCTGGCCAGGATGATCGCCAGCGGTGTCGATCCCAAGGGGCGTTCGACGATGAAGCTGATGCCTCGTTATCAGCTCGATGATGAAAATATGGCGATTCTGATCGCCTACCTCAAAACCCTCTCCAACGAGTTCTCGGTCGGTGTCGGCGAGGACAAACTGCATTTCGCCACGGTGATTGTTGAGGGGAGCGAGGCGGCCGAAGTTGAATCGATGATGGTCCCCTTGCAGTTCAGTGTTGATCGTAAAAACAGCCTGGCGACAGCCGCGGTCAACAATGACCGGGTGGCCCGCATGGCGTACAATATGCTCGGCCCCGACCTGTTGGCGCGACGTTTTACCCTCGACCGCTGGATTCTCAGGGGTCCATCGGACACCTGGCGGACTCAATTGGAAGACTATTACCGCAAGAACCCGGTTTTCGCTCTGCTGGGCGGCATTTCGCATGGTGACTGGGAACCGGTCCACCGGTTCTGCGAAGAAAAGCAGCTGCCGAGTATTTTCCCCCAGGTTGACTACCCGGTGATTGATGGGCACAACTGGTACACCATCTACCTGTCACGCGGGATTCGGCAGGAAGGGGAGGCTGCGGCGCGTTATCTGGCCGGGATGAGTGAACTGTTCAAGGACAAGAAGGTTATCCAGATCAGCCGTGATTCGCGCCGGGGCCAGGCGTTGCGGGAGGGGTTTAATGAGATCTGGGACGTCAGAAGCAAGACATCGACGCTCGATATTCACCTGCCGGAAGGAGAAACCCTCAAGGCTGAAAGCCTGTTGAAGCTGATCAAAAAGCAGCAGCCCGCAGTCGTTATCGTCTGGGATGGGGCATCGGCACTTCCGGCCTTGAGAGTCGCCGCCAATGCCGCTGGCTGGAAGGGTCTTCTGCTGACATCCGGCACCTGGCTCGGGGAGAGTCTCTGGACCCTTCCGGAAGATCTGAGAGAAAAGCTTTACATGACCTGGCCCTACCGGCTGCCGCAGGAAAATGTTCGTTTTGATATTGCCCTGCGGCATGTCCTCGGCGGCAGGCCGCTGAAAAAGTTCAACACTGAAGTGCTCAGTAAGGCCTACATCGTCAACGAAGTTCTCGGCAAGGCGTTGATGGATATGCGCGGGGAATATTATCGTGATTTCTTTCTCGACAACATCGATATGCTCGACGATGCCTATTTTCCGCTCTACGAACGTCTCAGCTTCGGACAGGGACAGCGTTACGCCTCCAAGGGGTGTTTTATTGTCCAGCTCGGCAAGGGTGAAAACCCGCAGCTGGAACGTCGCAGTGAGTGGGTGACGAGGTAGGTGGTTTTGGGCGCTGGGCGTTTGGCGCTGGGAAGGGCAGAATCTGGAGGCGTGAGGCGGGAACAGACAAGGAGCGGGAACATGATGATGAGGGAACAGGCAGGAGCGGGGACAGGCTGGGGCGAGGAACATGATGACGAGGCAACAGACAGGGGCGGGGACAGGTTGGGGCGATTTTTTGTGTTCCCGTCTCGCCTTTGTCTGTTCTCATTTCTCGCCTCACTCCTCCTTGCTTTCCCCCTGTTCGCCGCC
Organism: Deltaproteobacteria bacterium; assembly: GCA_024276905.1. Taxonomy (GTDB): domain Bacteria; phylum Desulfobacterota; class Desulfuromonadia; order Desulfuromonadales; family Geopsychrobacteraceae; genus Geopsychrobacter. Next base: position 1,089 of record JAJRWF010000051.1, on the reverse strand, counting down.
GAGCAGCCGGAGCGTGAACTGACTATCTTCCTGGTCACAGGTTATGCCTACCAGCCTGGACCATCGGGGGAAAATCCGTCGCTTGGGCGTTCGCTCTGTGTCACCCGTTGCAATGCCTTTTCGAGCGATTATCAGAACTACACCGAAGCCGGGGGCTGGCGTATAATCAAACTTGCCAGCGATGAAAAAATTACCGTCGCATTGAACAATCCTTTTCTCGATGGCAGTTGTCTCTGCACCGCCGATCGTTACCAGATCAAAGTAAATGAACTCTCCTATTTCGGGGAATCTGTTCTGGATCAGGGTTCCGAGGGGAGGGTGAAGGAGTGAGGGAAGCGGAAAAGGCTGGGGCGCTGGGCGTTAGGCTCTTGACCTTCCCAATGCCCAGAGCCCAACGCCGAGAGCCTGTCCCCTGCCCAGAGCCCAACGCCTGTCCCTCATCCCTCATCCCCGCCCCTTCCTGGAAGTTTACCCTTGGATATTTTGAGTGTAGAATGTTATCAAAGACTAAATATCCTGCCAGCATAAGGAGTTTATCATGGGTGTGGCTATCAAAATAGACGATCTTACGACTGCGGAAAAGATAGATGTTATGGAGCGTTTATGGGACGATTTATGCCACAATGCCAGCGAAACACTCTCCCCCGCATGGCATGGAGATCTTCTTGCCCGCCGAGAAAAAAATATTGATGAAGGGGATGCTTCGTTTATGGACTGGGACGCCGCTAAGAAAAGTATCCGTGAGTCTACATGAAGAAAATCCGCATACTTGATGCCGCCTCCCAGGATTTGGAAAGTGGCTTCTTTTTTTACGAACAACAGGCTACCGGTCTTGGGGGATATTTTCTCGACTCGCTTTTCTCTGATATAGACTCCCTTCTTGTTTATGCAGGTATACACCCAAAATATTTCCACGATTATCATCGAATGCTTTCAAAACGGTTTCCATTTGCGGTCTATTATCTCATCGACCAGAATAATATTCTGGTATACGCGATCCTCGATTGTCGAAAGAAGCCAGCCTGGGTGAGAAAACGTCTGGGTTAAATCGGCGAGAGGCGGGAACGGGCTGAAGCTGGAACAAGCTGG
>JAJRWF010000050.1 GCA_024276905.1 Deltaproteobacteria bacterium | reverse complement strand
ATCGGAAATTCGATGGTCTGGCGCAGATGATGATCAAGCGCGGGGCGGTTCTCAGCGACAAGGACGTGAAGATCATTCAAACCTTCTGGGGAGAACCGCTTAAGTGAACCCGTGAGGTGTGAGGCGTGAAACGTGAGGCGGAAAGGTTTTGACCTGAATTCAAGGTTTTACGCCTCACACCTCACAAAAAAAGGGGGGGGGAGCATGAGCCGCATCAAGGATTGGCCCGCGGAGGAGCGGCCGCGGGAGAAATTACTGCAGCATGGTGCCGAACAGCTCAGTAATGCCGAACTGCTGGCGCTTATCCTGCGTACGGGTGATGCTTCAAGCGGGCGCACTGCCGTTGATCAGGCGCGCAGTTTACTTGGGCGTTTTGGTTCGCTGCGCGAACTTGCTCAGGCCGGGACCGCCGAACTTTGCGAATTGCCGGGTATCGGTCCGGCCAAGGCCGCCGAGATTCAGGCGGTTTTTCAGCTTGCCCGCCGTTTTGCTGCCCGAGGCCTGCAGCCCGGTGTTCGTTACACCAGTTCCGCCGATGCCTTCAGCCACTTTCATCCCCGCCTGCGCGACTATCGTCGTGAAGTCTTTCTTGCCCTGCTGCTCGACAGCAAGAACCGTCTCTTGCGTGAGGTCCAGGTTTCTGAGGGCAGCCTCAACGCCAGTATTGTCCATCCGCGCGAAGTTTTCGTCCCGGTGGTCCGTGAATCAGCCGCGGCAGTTCTTTTTATCCACAATCATCCTTCGGGCGACCCGACCCCGTCCAGCGAAGATATTGCCCTGACCACCCGCCTCAAACAGGCCGGTGAACTGATGGGGGTGCGAGTCCTTGATCACATCATTATCGGTGATGGTCGATATCACAGTTTTGCCGACCAAGGGATGATGTAGGCAGGGGGTGGAATTTTTCTTTACAAAACTCATGTGGTACTTGTAATATCCGGACAGTCGGTCTCATTAGGATGTTGGAGGGGGAATGAGGGCAGACTGAGTTTTACCATTCTGCGTCTGCAGAACGGATCTGTTGCTGCAGGGTTTCTCCTGCCGTACCATCCCCCTTACAGCTCCAAGTTTTGTGATGAATACCTGTTGTGGTCTGACAATGGTTGGTTTTGAGCCGTTTCTGTCCACATCCGGCAGGATTATGCACTTCTTCAGCTATTTGCAGCAGTAAAGCAGAAAAAATCTCCAAGGGGGGGGATGATGAATCAGGACCAGGGTTTTTCATTGGTTGAACTGATGGTGGCATTGGCGATCTTTATGATCGCGGTTCTCGGGATGGCACCATTGCTGGTGACTCACATCCGGGTCAATTCACAAAATCAGCTGCGGACTGTTGCGCAGGATATTGCGGTCGAGGAGATGGATCGTCTGCAGGTCATGGATTATCCGGATCTTGCCGCTGTCAGTTCTGATCCTACCACGGAGAAAGTGGTCTATTCGCTGGTAAGAACGATCGAAACGAACCAGCCGAGTACCGACCAGACCCGGATCCGGGTTGCGGTAAGCTGGTCGCATCAAGGGGACAGCAAGAACTATCAGATTGTCTCCGTAAGGACCGCGCAATGAAGTTGCCGCGCGGATTTACTCTGGTCGAACTGCTGGTTTCGGTTGCGATCATGTCGATTATCAGCCTGATTCTCTATCCGTTTTTTACCACCTTCCAGTTTCAAAGTCTCAGCGAAATCAACAAGAGCGATTTAGGTGACCGGGCTAACCGCTTGCTTGACTATCTGGCGGAAGAGGTGCGGGAAACCGGTTTTCTGGTCACGTCTATCCCGCGCTACGGTGATGATACGACATTGAAAATCAAGCATTTCAGTGATGTGCTGACCTTCAGCAGCAGCATTGTGACGGGCGATGTTGCCGGCGGTAATGACAGCCTGGATGTGATCAAGGCGGTCTCATTTTTTCCGCGAATTTCCATCACGGAGGTTATTGCCGGATCTCCCCAGAAGGTGAAAATCAATCGACCGCCGGATTACGGGACCGAAATCAATAATGCAGGGAGCAACCAGGCTCTGGCGCGCAACAACGTCATTTTCGAAAATCACAAAAAAATTTATCGGGTCAACGGGATTGCTGCGGACAGCCCGGATATTGATGTTGATGGAGATGGCAGAAGGGATCGCCTGCTGACCCTGCAACAGACCCTTGCCGAACCGGTGCCGGTCGGTACAGAGGTCCTCGGGGTCAGGGCAGTGCGGTTTTTCATCGACAGCAAAGGTTTGCGAAGTGACGACTATGTAACGTCCGGAGTCCTTGACAGTAACGTGGATGGCCTGCAGATCAGGTATTTCATGTCTGACGGCAGTTACGTAGATGCCCCGACCGGGTCCGCCATCGAAAATATCCGTGGAGTCAAAATTTATCTGCTGGTTCGATCAGGCAAGCCGGACCGGGGTTATGTCAATGCCGCGACTTATACCCTGGGGAGCAGGGCCTATGGTCCCTACAATGATGGCTTCCGCCGGGTACAGGTGGAGCGACTGGTGGAGGTGAAAAATTATGCGCTTGAATAATCGGGGGATTGCACTGGTGACGGTGCTGCTGATCACGGTCGTGATGATGATTATTTCATCCCTGCTCGCTCATAAGGTGATTCAGTCAAGCCGGAGTTCGGCGGAGCAGGGGGTGAAGAAGAAATCCTACTATGCTGCAAATACCGGGGTAGAAGAGGCCCGCCGCCAGCTGGCAAGCAACTACAATTCGACGACCTTCTGGGGCAACGTGTTGACGGTGTCCACTGCCGGGGAGTATCCCACCAGTCCCACCTTTACCACGACGGTCGATAACCTGGCGGTCAGAATCTTTGTTCGCGACAACAATGATGGTGATGGCGATTACACCCGTGATAACGATCTGCGGGTCTTTGTTCTGGCCGAGGCGACCGGCGCAAACAATATTCTGACCATGGTCGAAGCGCTGTGTTTTTTTAAACCCGGAAATGGTGGCGGGAGTTACGAGGGCCAGTATGGACAGGGTGCGGCCAAGGCCAGTCGTTCGAGTAGCGGAATCGGTGATGTTGCTACCTCAACGGTATCCGAATACGACATCAGTGACGCGCAATAATCAATCTTCAGGGGCTGCGCGTAAAAAAGGGGGGTATTTAAGATGAAGCTCATGACTCATGTTCTGGCGGCGGTGTTACTGATATTGGTGGCCCCTTTGACGGTCGGGGCCACAAACAAAACATTTTCCAGCGGCTCAATCATCATTCCCATGGACCCCTGTTGGCAGCCGAACAATGATCCGGATGTCGATCTGAGTTTTCTTCACAGTGCCTGCGATTATCAGACTGCAGCTCTGCGGAATGATCAGGGTGTGTTTCAGGCTTACGGACTGGTCTATACCCTGCTGCGTCTGAATGTTCCCGTTCACTGGATTATCGATCCCGACAAAACGACTCGCCATAGCATCGATTTTACTGTCGCCGGAGACACAACCAACACCCCGGTGATGAAATTTACAGATGATCCTGGGGCCACGACTGCAATCGATCCGGCGTCTTCACGGACGGTCAGCGATGCGACCCTGCCTGCCCATGTGGTTGAATATCGTGGCGGTCCTTTCGTGATCAAGCAACAGGATCTGTCGGTCGCTGCCCAGGAAGTGCTGAACCGTTATGCCAATGTCAAGAAGCATGTTGCACAGGTCAGCTTTACTGCGCCGGTTGAGAAGGTGCTGTCCAACCTGCCGCCCAAAATTGCGGTTCTCGGGCAGGGTGCGACCGATGTCATGAAGGATTACCTGACGGCATCAGGACTCGGGGATCAAACCAACGTGGTTTACAATATTATCCAGCCAGCCAAGATTATTGACGGGACTCTGGCCAGCGATTATCAACTGTTCTGGGCGCCGCACTGGATTGTTGAAGATGAGATTGTTTCTCAGACTGATCGTGATGCGGTGATGCTCAAGCTGCGTGAATTTCTGGAGGCGGGAAATTCTGCGTTTCTGGAATGTGCTTCGATTGAAAGTATCGAAGGTTCCAGTAGTGGTGGGGTGGATTCTTCGACTCAGGATTTCGGGGGGTGGTTGACCGATAAAACCAATACGATTCCGCGGATTGAGACCAACCTGGGAAGCCAGCAAGTCGCGTATATGACCTTTGAAGAGCCGGTGTCCTATCTGACCCAGTGCGCTGGCTGGAAATATCAGGCGACCGGTGGTCATGTCCATAATTTGCGCCCGAAACAGACCACTCCTTATATCTACAACCAAACCGTAACCCGCTTTATTCATGACAGGGATGGTGCCTGGGATCCCAATGGAACGGCCTATAACCCCGGTTTCGATTACTATGTCGGTGGGCGAATCAACGGAAGTTCAACCCAGGGGTATGCCTCTTATCTGGCCGGGCATAAATATGCCAAGTGTAACGGTGCCGGTGGTGGAGATTTCATTGTCAAGATCAAGCTGAATAATACGATCAGCAGTGGGCAATATATTGATCTGACCCTTGATTACGATACGGGGCAGACGGTGAGTGCCCGCTATTACACGGATGGTACCTTTGCTGCCCTGGACGGGGCCACCAGGGTTGACAGTGTCGGAGAACAGCAGGTTCATGACGGCATCATGGGCTTGAGCTTTCAGGAGGCCCAGTTCAAGGACCGTGTTGAAGTTGTCGGTCTGCAGATTGTTAATCGGAGCACAACGGATCATACAATCACGAGTTTGACGGTCTCTTACCCGGCATCCAGCGGCCAGGAACTCAAAGAGATCAAGGATGAGAACAAGGTCACAGGAGTTTCAGGAGACAAATTCTGCCAGAATGTCAGTGCGAATCCTGCGACCTGTTCGGTAAATTACAGTCTGCCGGGAGTCAGCAATAGCACATCTTCCGAGGTCACCAGTTGCGATGTGACCTGGAATGACACCAATACCTGCGGGCTGCGTTATGTCCTCAATACCGTATTGGGCTTGCAGTTTACCCTCGTGTCTTCCGAGTTTGTTGCCTCCTCGCCGATTATCGATGACAATCTCTTGTTTACGGCCTCTTTCGAATATCCCGCCCACATCGGACATCTCAAGGCGTTGGATCTGGCTGCGACCAGTGATGCTGATCGACTGGTCTGGGACGCTGAAACCCAGATCCCCCTGGCGGGGACCGGAGCCTCTCCGGGCAGTATGATCAGCAGCGATCCGCCGGATAATCCAGCCAACGATAATATCTATCGCTATGTTTTCACCAATAATTCAGCCGCGGAAGTTCCCTTTTCCGTGGCACAGGCGGCGAATCTTCAGACCGGGCTCGGTTCTGCCAGTCTCAATGAGGCCAAAGGGCTGATCAATACGGTGCGGGGTCGTTTTGGAGCTTCCGGAACCCTGGTGGACGGGACCAGCGATCAGGGCCATCGCCTCTGGGGAATCACCCGTTCAACACCTGCGGTGATCGCGGGATCATCGATTCTCAGTACGCAGAAAGAGCGTGATCGCGTTGCCTATATCGGTGCCGAAGACGGGATGCTGCACGCGTTCTATGCGGGCTCCTGGGATGCCACCCTGAAGAGTGGGAGTGGCGGTTATTCTCCGGGGACAGGACGGGAAATCTGGGCCTATATTCCTTCGACCCTGCTGCCTTATCTGAAAAATCAGCCCTTCAATGATTCCAACCGCTCCGCGGTGGTTAACGTTGACGGCTCTCCGGCGGTTGAGGATTTCTTTATCGATCTGGACGGAGACAGTGTCAACGAGTGGCATACTATCCTGGTCGGGACTGCGTCGATTCAGTCACAGAATCTGGGGATTGTTTTCGCCCTTGATATTACCGATCCCTATACACCTGATCTGCTTTGGGAGCGTACTTTTCCCAGCCTGAATATGGGTGATTCCCGTGGGGTGGCAATCGGTTCTGTGCATGTCGGGGGCAGTCTGCGCAACAATGTTTACCTGACCGCAACCTACCGCGACAAGCTGGCCACAGATGGTACGGTTGATACTGTCGGCGGTAGTTATGGCATCAACGCCTACTCTCTTGATCTTGCGACCGGTGATCTGCACTGGCAATTTAAAAGTGACTACGGCGGTGCGGCTAAAAATATCAACGAATCTCCTGCCATTCCGGCTTTGATGGATCTGGATAATACCGGCAATGAGGATTTTCTGGTTTTCGGTGATATGGCTGGTCGTTTATGGGCCCTGGACACCAAAACCGGGGACCCGATTACCGCTAATGACGAGCCGGTCTATAAGGTTGCCGCCGGAGCCGCCGAGCCGATTGGTGCCGGGGTTGCGATCTACAATAACGATGTGGTCTTTGGGACCGGCGGCGCCGATTTTGCCAGCGGCAACAGTTTTGCCCTCTATGCTTTGACGCTGACCCGGACGGGCGGGACCTTTCGCTGGAAATACGCTTTGAATACAGGAGAGAAGGTCTGGTCCGCTCCAACGTTTGATCGCTACGGAAACATCTTTGTTGGCACCGGAGTCGGGTTTAATTCGCAGAGCGATGCTGATGTGATGGCGGATACCACTGGTCGTTTGTTGATTCTGGACAAAAAAGGAACCTTGAAGAGATCTATCGAGACCGCTGGCGCTGAGCTCGGTAGTGTCGATGTCGGCAGTGGCACTGCGGTTGCGGTTTCATATACCGGCAAGGTTACCCAGTTCGGCACCCCGGGAGAAGGTGGCGGTACGACAGCGCCTGTTGCCTCCTGGCTCAAGATTTTTTCCTGGAGGTTGCGGTGATTCGGGTTGGAAATCGGCGTGGAATGACCCTGGTCGAACTGGTGGTCGTTCTGGCGATTATCGGTGTTATCAGCGGTGTGGCCGGGTTGAGTCTGCATGGCTATATCGCTCGCTGGCAGGTGCGCAATGCGGCTAACCAGGTTTTTGACGATCTGCAAAAAGCCCAGCAGGCTGCGCGGCAGATCGGAAATTATGTTTTGACCAGTGGGGGGTTGTTGGCTGAAAAAAGGGTTTTCTGGGTATTTGATCTTTCCGGGAGCCGCTACGAGGTTTTTCGTTGGCAGGATGAAGATGGGGATGGTAACCCGGAATCCGGAGAGTCTGCGGCACTGTTTTCGGCGGACCTGACTGACGGAATTGTTTTCGGGACGGTGCCGGGAGTGGATCGTACCGCCTGCAGTGATACTGCGGGAGCCCCGTCAGCGTCCGTAACCTTTTCAGCTGCGAATGATCCGCCTTGCAGCAGTAGTCGTTGTATCAGAATTAATAAGTTCGGTTTCAGTGAAACCGGGCCAGGTGGTATTTACCTGACACGGGGGGATGTCTCTTATGCCATCACGATGACCCGTCCCGGGAATATCGCCATGTGCCGCTGGGATGGCGGCCACTGGCAGACCATGTAGCCATCGCACCGTACATATCGAATAATTGACTGTCAACAGCCGACCCGTTTCCCGGAGTCGGCTGTTGACGTTTTGAGCTGAAATTTTCATTCTTCAGTCAATACATGTTGTCTGGCAGGAGCATATTTTTGTCGGCAATGAAATGTTGTGTTATTCTTTCAGCCGATATTTATGAAAGATAGATAATGTTTCTGGTGGCTGAAGAGGATACCATGGCAGGCTCTCATCTCTCATTTGCCACCGTGCAGGGATGCAAGCTCTGCACGGTATGTGCAAACATTGCACTATCTGGAGGGGGTGCTTGGCCATGTCCTTTGTAACTAATGATAAATACAGTGCTTTATTTGGAGTTCGGATTGGCATGTTAATTGTTAATATAAGTTTTTCGCTGAGGAGGATAGATTCATGCGTGACTGGCACAGTCGTTTAAAGTTGACCGCCGGATTTACCCTGATCGAGTTGTTGATCACCATCGGGGTGCTGACGGCTCTGCTCACTATTGCGGTGCCATCGTTCAAAGGAATGCTGCGCAGCAATATGGTGGCCAATCAGACCAACGACTTTATCTCTGCTGCGAGTCTGGCCAGAACGGAAGCGGTCCGGCGTGGGAGTGGCCGTGTGACACTTTGCATCAGCGCTGATGGTGCCACCTGCATAACAACCAATAACTGGGATCAGGGCTATATCGTTTTTGCCGATGATGATGGTGATGCCACCGTCGATGCGGGTGAAGATATCTTACGGGTCTGGCCGCCCCTGACCGGTGGCAGTACGATGGTGGGAACGTCAAGCGTTGATTTTATTGCCTATACTCGCGACGGGCGTGCCACCTGGACGGGGGGAGCGAGTGAGGAAGTCATCAAACTGTGTAATGAGGACAAAGGCTTCAATCTGAGAATGGGTATTGTCGGCCGGGTCCGTTCCGAACGAATCAGCTGTCCTTAGGTAAGAAGGGTAATAGTGATGCTAAACAGGCGTAACAGAGAATCAGGGTTCACACTCATCGAAGTCCTGGTTGCACTGGTTATTTTGTCGATTGGTCTGCTGGGCCTGGCCGGCTTGCAGGTTTCCGGTTTGCGTGGCAGCAGCAGTGCTTACATGAAGTCAGCGGCGATGATCTATGCCAATGATATGGTTGATCGAATCAGGGCCAACCGGGCCGATGCCGGTGGGTACAGCCGGGCCCTGGGGGCCGCCCTTCCCAATCCGGCGGATACCGTTGCCAAACAGGATCTTGTTGCCTGGGTCGGGGCCTTGCAGCAGGATGGCAAGCGGGGCGGTCTGCCCGGTGGTGATGGTTCTGTCGTTGTGGTCGGCAGCCTGGTCACGGTGACCGTACAGTGGACCGATAATTATTTCGGAGCAGGAACAACCAACGTCCAGATGGTGACACGCTTATGAAGAAGATGTCTACAAACTGTCTCCGCTCTCAGGTTGGAGTGACCCTGACCGAATTGTTGATCGCCATGGCGATCAGTATGATTTTGCTTGGCGGACTCTATAAAGTTTTTTTCAGCAGCAGTGATGGTTACCGGCAGATGCAGGCCATGTCGCGGGTACAGGAAAACGGTCGCTTTGCGGTGGCGCTGCTGGCTCAGGAACTGCGTCTTGCCGGAACGCCGAAATTCTATTATGACGGCACCGCTTTTTTCGGGACGCCGATCACCGGGACAGAGGCCAGTGGCCCCGGCAACAGCGACTCGGTCACGATCTCCTGGGATACACAGGCAGGGTACGCATCGACCGGTGCTGTTTTCAGAACGGTCGCATTCACGGTCGATAATACAAACGGTTTCACCCTCATGCGTCAGGAAGATGCCGGGACTGCCCAGCCCTTTATTGAAGGGGTCGAGAATATGCAGATCCTTTACGGCGAGGATACCGATGCCGATGGCAGTGTGGATGCCTATCGCAAAGCCACGGCTGTCACCGACTGGGATGAAGTGATTGCTATCCGAGTTGGTCTGCTGATGCGCTCAGAGGATCAGGTGTCGGGGCTTGACCCGGACAGCAGTGCCTACACGGTGCTGGACGAAAATATTACGGCCCCGGGCGACCGCCGGATACGACGGCTCTTCACCAGTACCATAACCCTGCGAAATCGTCTCAGATAGAACGGCGGAAGGTGAATGCCGATGCCGGTTGGTTACAGGTTGGTCAGAATTGTACGCAATGAAACAGGTTCCGCGTTGGTGGTCAGTCTTTTCTTGCTGCTGATCATGACATTGCTGGGGATTACGGCCATGCAGACCTCGACGCTTGAAGAACGGATGTCCGCGAACCTTGGTGATATGGATCAGGCATTTCAGCGCGCCGAGCGTGGGTTGAGAAGCGCCGAGGATCTGATTAATGCGGAAACCGATTTTGTCGGTAAGTACCATGGCAGCATAACCGATGATGACGCGATGAGGATTGAGGCTGGGATCGTTGGTTTTGCCGCCGACTGCAGTAATGGGCGCTGCTACGCTACCGCTGGTGTGGCTCAGACCGTCAAGCTCACGGCACTGACCACCAATGGCAACTACTACAGCGTCAATGTCGGTGGGAGTGAAATTGCCCGCTATCTGGTGGAGTTCAGCTGTCAGGATACTCTCGCCGGAAACTGTGCTTATGTCTTTACCATCACCTCCCGCGGGTTGGGTGATGACGGCAACACTCAGGTAACACTGGAAGAAGTTTATCGTACCGAGTAATACGGGGATTTCTCCCGATAAGTTAGAAACGGAGGTCATTATGTTGAGGCAAAAATCGTTACGGCAATGGTTGGTGGTGTTGAGTCTGTTTGTTCTCGGGGGCCTGTTTTTGGGCAGCAGCGTTTTTGCGGCGCCGATTTTTGCTCCGGCGGTGCAGCCGGTCGGCTATGTCCCCCAGCCGTTGACCAGTGATTTCTATCTGGGGTCCGGGACCGAGAGTCTTTATATCCCATCCTACGATAAGACCGTTCTGGCCGGGAATATTTTCTCCCACCCCATCAGTGCAGATGCGGTGATTGATATCGGCAACCAGAACTGGAATGCTGCCGATCCGCTTGATCTCCTGACCTATACCAATCGCAAGATTGTGACCTATAACGGCAGCACGGGAGTTGCACTGACCTGGGCAAATTTGTCTGGTACTCAGCAGGCTGCAGTCGGGGCCGCCGATGCTACTGAAGGGGCTGCGATTATCAATTATATTCGCGGCAATCGCAGCGACGAGATCGCCAACGGCGGTACCTTGCGAGATCGGACCTCGGTTCTTGGCCCGATCGTTCATTCGCAGATGATAAAACACAATGGCAATATCTATGTCGGCGCCAATGACGGTCTGCTGCATGTTTTTGATGCCAGCAATGGCGCGGAGAAATGGGCCTATATGCCGACGATGCTGCTGGGGAAGCTGAAGCACTTTGCCTCAGTTGCTACACTCGATTATCTGGTGGATGGCTCGCCAGCCATCGGGAACGCCACCATCAGTGGTGCCAGTAAAAAAATTCTGGTTGGTAATCTCGGTGCCGGTGGCAAGGGGTTGTTTGCTCTTGACGTCACCGCCGATCCGACCTCGATCAGTGAGGCGGCGGCCAAGGTTCTGTGGGAAGTTGACGAGACGACCACCGGGCTGGCCAATCTGGGCTACGGTTACAGTGCGCCGAAAATTACCCGGGTTCGGACTTCCACCGGGTCCCAGGAGGTTGTGATTGTCGGCAACGGATATGAAAATACCGGCAATGAGCATGCGACCCTGCTGATTCTGGACGCAACCGATGGCAGCCTGGTCCGCGAGATTGATGTTCAGCCATCGGCAACCGGTGTGCATAACGGCCTTTCGAGTCCGACGATCAAGGATGTCGACAAAGACGGAATTATCGAATATGTCTACGCAGGTGATCTCGACGGGAACATGTGGAAGTTTGATCTGACCGATACGACGAATAGTAACTGGTCGAGCACCAAGCTTTACGCAACCGGGCAGTCGATTACCACCGCCCCGGTGATTGTACGACACCCCAAGGGAGGCTATCTGGCCGTGTTTGGTACCGGGCGTATTTTAACCGATGCCGACAGTAACGATGATACCACCATCTATGCCGTCTACGGGATCTGGGATTCCCCCCCCAATGGCAATACGACACTGTTGACGCAGACCCTGACCGCTGCTGAATATGTCGACAATGCACAGGTAACCAAGGTTCGTTGGGCAACAGTGAACCAGCCCAACTGGGCAGCAGGCGGTGATCTGGGGTGGAAAACCCCACTGCCCGCAGGGGAACGGGTGGTTGGCAACGGAACTTTCGTCGATACTGCCGGTCGTTATTACCTGACCGCGACGAACCCGAAGCTTGATGAAAACTGGTTGATTGAACTGAATGCCTGGACCGGCGGCGGTGATGTCAATCCATTTTTTGACCTGAATGCTGATGGCACGGTCGATTCTGCTGATCGTCTATCGGACAGCAACTTCAATCTGCTGCTGGATCATACCGGTGTGCCGGTGGGCAAGTTTGTTGTCGCCGGGGTGGTCTCCTCACAGCCGGTTCTGGTCAAATTGACCAGTCTGTTCGCGACTCTTTACGGTTACAACCCGGATGTTGACACCGGTGTGATCACGATACCGCCCAATCCGGTCACCGGAAATGATACCGGTGGTTCGACCACCACCACTGTTGACACCGGACCGGGGGTCTCCTACGGCCACTTCGACTTTGATATCCACGACTTGCAGAATACCAATGTCAGTGTGCACGAGCACCAGTATGACGATAAAAACGATACCACCTATGTTGATCTGATCAACGGCGTCAGTTTTGATCCGAAAAAAGGTAAGACCAAGGACTTCCGGATGCAATTGATCGTGCCGAGCACGGCCACCCAGTTCAAGGTTCTGGTAGCCAACCAGGATTTGAGCCCGGCGGCAGAATTGACCATCGGGCCCCAGGGTGGTGCGACCAGTGTTAATGCACTGCCGGTCAAGGATTATTACACCCATTATAATGCGTTGAACCCGGACGGTACTCTCGATTTGGCGATGCTGCCGACCTTCAGCCGGGCTGATGTGGCGAACCTGATTGTCAACTTTCCGGTCGATGCCTTTACCATCAAGGATTGGGGGACCGGGATTTCCCGCCCTGGTCTGATTCCGACCCAGACCGGTTGTGTCAAGGGCACCTTTACTGACGGTTTGTACAATGAGTGGCGTAACGGTGCGCTGACGGTACAGATTATTGACGCCAACACCGCCAACACCGCCGTCACCTACAGTTATCAACCGAATGCCGGTATCTCCGATCCCAGTTTGGCCAGCCCGGCAGATCGCGGGTTTATTATCAACCAGACCCAGGCCAGCCCGGTCGCGGATCATTTCGGGGAATATACCCTCTTCTGGCACCATGACAACGGGTTCTGTTACAATGAAACCGGCTGGCAGGCTTCTCCGGTTGATACCGGCGGCAACTTTGGAACAACACCTCCGCCGGCGACCACCACGACCACTACGACCGACACCACTTTTGTCTCGACAACTAATACCGACGGCTCGGTGACGACCACCACCACGGTGACGACCACCACCACGACCAATGGTGTTGCGACCACGACGTCGACCTCCACCTCCACAACCAACAGCAGCTTGAGTAGCGCAGATGCGACAGCATTGCAGAATCAGTTACTCGCTGCACAGGCTGCTCTGCGGGCGGCCCAGGATGCGCTGCTGGCCGCACAGTCGAACGCGGGCAATACCCAGGGCGATCGTGCCGACCTGCTGAAAGATCTGGCGGAAAAGAACAAGGATCTGTTGAAGAAGCAGGATAAACTGGCGGAGAAGCAAGCCGAGCTGGCGGCTGAAACCGATCCAGATAAACAAGCAAAAATTCAGGAGAAAATTAACAAGGAAACGGGCAAGATTGCCAAGTTGACTCAGGAGATCAGCGATATCCAGGCTGATATCACGGCCCTTGATCTGGCCAGTTCAAATGCGACAGTTGAGCAGGCGACCCAGGATGTCCTGGATCAGCAGATTCTGATCAGTCAGATCTCCGCTGCAATCGATGCGCTGAACAATTCTCAGCCTGGGACCACGGCAGCGACCGTGAATACCGGTCCGACGACCAGCGGTGGCGGCGTCAGCGGGATTTTCAACGGCAACACTGATGTCGGGCGAATTTCCTGGCGGCAACTGATTAATTAGGTTTTGAGGATTCAGAAATGAAACAGAAACAAGCAGATCAATTGATGGAGCAAAAGGGCTTCACCCTGGTTGAGCTGGTGGTGGTGGTCACAATTGTCGGGGTGCTGGCGGCCTTCGCGATCCCTCAGTACCAAGGTTATACACGACGTTCCAACCGAACTGATGGTCGGGCTGCGTTGATGGTCGCTGTGCAGCAGGTTGAGCGTTACCGCAGTACCAATATGACCTATGTGGGCGCGACCATCGATGCCAGCTCAGAGTATGGGTTGTACTCTCTTGCTCTGGCAGCAACGGCGGATACCTTCACCGTCACAGCAACCGCCACCGGACCTCAGGCTGCAGATACCGCTTGTACGCCCCTGACTCTGAACCATCTCGGAGTCAAAACACCAGCCGGTTGCTGGTAAGCGCAACCTGATCTGCTGAAAATAAAAAGGCCGTTTGCCATTTCTGGTGAGCGGCCTTTTTATGTAGATAGCCCTGTAGTTTTCCCGTCCCCAAATTCAAAAAGCTAAATCATTTCTTTGCAATAAGAGGAAATTCTCCTTTTTTGCCTGAAGGCTCCGTTTCCCCCAGGAACGTTCTGCGGACTAAAAAGCGCAATTATTGCACGATGTTGTGCAGTGAATGTCGGTGGTTTGCTTGTCTTAATGAGGCTGGATGATCTAACCAGCTGTTTTTATTTGAAATTAGTTGATCGAATGGGTGGCCTGGTCCTTGCGAATGTTAAGAAGGCAGCTACTTGGTTGCCGATCAGGGGGTCTTGAAAATGAAGAAGCGAGAGAATTCAGCCGCCGGTTTTACCCTTTTGGAGCTGATGGTAACAATCGCCATTATCGGAACAGTCTTAGCCATCGTAACCCCTAATTTTTTCGGCTACCTTGGAGGCAGTCAGCTTCGTGCGTCTTCGCAGGAGATATATGGATATTTCCAGAAGGCGAAAATGGAAGCGATCAAGCAGAACTATCCGGTTACGGTGATTTTTGATTTTACCGATAACGGCAGTTATCAGATTTTTGTCGATAAAGATGATGACAGGGTTCTGGATGCCGGTGAAGAAATCATCGGAAATATCCAGATGCCGGATAAGGTCAAATTGCAGAACAGTACGTTTCCGATCGCAGGTGGAACAATAACCGGTTTTACCACTAGAGGCGTCCCATATGGATTTCTTCCGGGCGATCTCCCGGTAAACGGAACTGTTCAGCTGGCAAAATCTGATGGAACCGGGACCATAACTCTGACCACCAGAATTGGTGGTGCTGTCCGTTTGAACTGACCGGCAAGGGAGGGATCAGGATGCGGCAAATGATAAAGAGTGAAATAGGTCTGAGTCTGGTTGAGCTCTTGATCGCCCTTGCCATAACAGGTTTTATGGCAACGGCGATCATGAATGTTTATATAGGTTCCAGCCGGACATATACAGAACAGCTGGATGCGACCGAGGCTCAGCAGAATCTGCGCTCAGGAGTGGATGCCATGGTCACGGATTTGCGGATGGCAGGGTTCAACGGTCGCGGTGGTGCGACCGTCGGTTTTCTGAGCGCAGGGAGCAACAGTGTCCAGTTCACTATGGACCGCAACGAGGATGGAGACGTCGCTGACGCTAATGAAACCCTGACCTATTCATTATATACCGAGGCCTCAATTCAGAATCTGGGGCGGGCTTCGGGTGCAAATCCGAACAATCTTGTCGCAGAATATATCGACAATCTGGGCTTCGCCTATGCCTATGACGCCAATGATGACGGTGTGTTGGATGTCAACGGCAGCAGCAGGACAATCTGGGCGATTATCGGTCCCAACGGCAACTGGTTCAATCTCGATGCCAATGATGATGGCGTTATCGATAGTGCCGACGATACCAACGGTGACGGCAGCCTGAATGCGACAGATACTGGTGTCCTGGCCGACCTTGAAGATATCCGGGTTGTAAAGATCTGGATGCTGGCGCGAACCTCGAAGCCTGATAATAACTTTTCCGGCGGTGCGACCTACACGGTCGGAGATACGGTGGTCACAACGGCCGACAAATTTCATCGGCGCATCCTTTCAACCAGAGTTTACTGTCGCAATATGGGGAGCTGAATGAAAATTCTCAAGGGACAAAGGGGGTTCTCTCTGATCGAAGTGATGGTCGCCATCACGATTTTTGCGGTCGGTTTACTGGCCGTTGCCGGGATGCAGACGACCTCAATTGTCGGGAATTTTTCAGCTCGCGCTACGACTGAAGGGACCGAATTTGGCCTGGGAAAAGTTGAAGAGCTTTTAAGTCTGCCGTTTGATCATGCAGATTTTGTTGCGGGCCCGCACGCGACCGTGACTGAGGGCATCTACTCCTATACCTGGACGGTGACAGATAATGCCCAGCTCGATAATACCAAGACCGTACAGATTGATATCACCTGGAATTACCGGGGAATTTCCCATACCACCGACCTGATTTTTGTCAAAGCGGACACTATTTGAAGGGGAGTGTAGATGAAATCGATTTTACGGACAGTTGACAATGAATCGGGCGTGGCTTTGATTTTTGCCTTGATGATGTTGTTACTGCTGACAGTCATCGGTCTCAGTGCTTTGGACAACACGGACCTTGAAACGGCAATAGCACGTAATCACAAAGTTCAAAAAATGACCTTCTATGCGGCCGATGCCGGGAATGAAATCAGTAAGGAGTTAATCGAACAAGCGATCATGGCGCGAGGCTGGAAAAATGAGATTGGAACAACCAAAACCGTTGGACAGGTTACGGTTTATAACAAAGATTTCTGGTTGAGTGACGATCTGGGGGCAACCGTTCCGACCTCTTCGGTTCGTGATGCGGATCTCTCTTTCGGGCGTGGTTCTACCTACATGGTTTTTGGTGTCAACGGCGCGCTTTCTTCCGGTGGTGCGGTACAGATGGCTGCTGGTTATGAAGGGGTTGGCAAAGGTGCGGCCGGTGGTGGTGCCTGGTTGATTTATGATGTTCGCTCCCTTCATGAGGGGGTTAATAACGGCCGGGCTCAGGTTAAGGGTCAATGGCTGCATGTTTTGTAGAAAGGAGGAAGCTGATGATCAGAACATCTGGATGGATCTTTCTCATGATGGCAGCCTGTCTGGTTTTGGGAAGCACTTCGGTCTGGGCGGGAGATAGCTGGCAGACCTGGAAAGAAGGGCAGGTGACCAGAGGGGCCTGGACCGATGGTCAGCAGGTGATGGTTGAGGTTGACGGTATCCCCTATGCTTTTATGCCGCAGGCCAAGGCTTACAAGATTTCAAGGCGGCATACTGGTGGGTTCAGTCAGGAACCGATACGGACCCAGAGTATTTTCCGAACCCAGGACGTCAATATGCTGATCCAGGGATTCAGAATTTATCAGATCAAAGTCACGCTGTAAGGGGAGGCAAATCATGAAGCGACGGACCACCACAGTATCTGCCATTATTCTGCTCCTTGTCGGATTCATGACCTTTCCAGCGCATCTGCAGGCTGAAACAGTCGATGACTTCAGCCTCCTGCCGCCCTTTGTCAACGCAGGGGTTCCACCGCTGGTCATGCTGACCATGGCGCGCAATCATAAACTCTATTACGAAGCCTACAACGATATCTCCGACCTTGATAATGATGGCGTAATTGATGTCGGCTACAAGGGATATATGATTGATGCAGGTGGCAATGCCAACCCTGCCGCGATCGATTATTACGGTTATTTCGATTCCTTCAAGTGTTATTCGTACGATAGTTCCAACCGTGTTTTCAATCCGGTCAAAGTGACAACCGACAAGGTTTGCAACACTGCGGCGACCGCTGTATCCGCGCGGACCTGGAGTGGTGATTTTCTTAACTATGTCACCATGTCGCGCATGGACACCCTGCGTAAGGTTCTGTTCGGCGGTTACCGGTCAACCGACAGCACGACAGCAACTGTTCTCGAGCGTGTTTTTATTCCCCAGGATGCTCACACCTGGGGTAAAGAGTATGGGACCTATCTTGACTCGGGTGGAAACCCGGTTGTCCCGGACTACAATATCACCGATTTTACCCCGCTCGATACTCCGGCGACCGGTATGCGCCACCTGATTGCCAATACCTCGCTGGGGGTCAACAGCCCGCCGGTGATGCGGGTGATGCCGAACAATTCGCACCGCATCTGGGAATGGGTCGCCAAAGAGCGGCCGGTGGCCGATAACAGCCTGGAGGATCTTTCGGGAGGTGGCGGTTCCTGGCCGAGCCATATGAACAACGCCGGCGAATTTGATGCGGCAATTCTGTCATTCGCCAATGCGTCCCACTTGGAAGGTTCGGGATCGATGTCCCGCATGCAGGGCAGTGGAAATCCCTATACCGGGCTGCAGGATTATTTTATTACGGTAATGACCGGAACCCTCAATGTTCCCCTGGCCCAGGGAGGGGTCTATGAGATCGGTATTGATGGTGATGATACCGTCGAGGTCTGGATCGACGGGGTGCGGACTACGGCCTGGTATGGTGGGCATGGAACTGCTGGCAGCCCACAGAATGCGGTTACGGTTACCCTTGCCGGGGGGGACCATGCAGTGGAATTTCGCCACCATGAACTGACTGGTGGTGACGGTTATATCCTCTGGTGGAAAGGCGCTGCCAGCTCGAACAGCTGGGAAGTCATTCCAGATTCCCGTTGGCCCGCTGGTGTGACCCGAACGATCTACAATACCGATATCGGTGTGCGTCCCGTCTCGGCGATCACCGACTATGAAGTGCGGGTCAAGGTCTGTGATGCTTCCATGCCCGAACTGAATTGTAAGCAGTACGGCAGTGGGATCTACAAGCCGGTCGGTTTGCTGCAGAAACATGGTGAAAATGAAAGTATGTACTTCGGTCTGATGACCGGCTCCTATACCAAAAACACCTCAGGTGGTGTGCTGCGCAAGAATGTTGGCAGTATCAGAGACGAAATAAATTTAACGACCGGCCAGTTTAGCAACGTCAACGGTATTATATCGACGATCAACAAGATGAAAATTGTCGGATTTGATTACGGTTCTTTTTCCTATAATCAGAATTGCGGCTGGATCACCACCCGTCCGATTGCAGAGGGCGAGTGTCGGATGTGGGGTAACCCGGTTGGGGAAATGATGTACGAAACCCTGCGTTATTTTGCAGGCAAGAGCGGTCCGACCAGTGCCTTTACCTACGGAACAAGCAGCAGTTACGATGATAACATTCTCGGCCTGCCGAAACCCTCCTGGCAGAACCCCTACGATGCGACCAACGGCTTTCCTGAATGTGCCAGGCCCTTCATGCTGGTGTTGAGTGATCCCAATACCAACTTCGACTCGGATCAGATTCCGGGTTCATATTTCAACAGCGTCTCTGGCGATCTCACCGGACTTGACGCCGAAGTGCTGGCCGACAAGATTTCGGTCGCAGAGGGGATCAACGGCAACTATTTCATTGGACAATCCGGCAATACCTATGATGGTGCTCCAACCGAAAAAACTGTGACCTCGCTCGGGAATATCCGCGGACTTTCGCCCGAGGAGCCGACCAAGCAAGGCAGCTTCTACGCAGGCAGTGTCGCCTGGTACGGGCATACAACCGATCTTAATGCGGCGGCTTCGGAGCAGAAGGTCAGTACCTTCAGTGTTGCCCTGTCATCGCCGTTGCCGCGAATTGAAATCGATACCGATCAGGATGGTGATTTTGACGTTACAGTCGTTCCCTTTGCCAAATCGGTGGGTGGTTGTCTCGGGGTTGTCGGCACACAGGGATTATTTCAGCCGACCAATACCATCGTAGATGTCTTTATGCAGCAATTGTCACCGACCTATGGCAAGTTCCGGATCAACTATGAGGATGTCGAGCAGGGTGCTGACCATGATATGGATGCCATTGCGACCTACGAATATACGGTTAACAATGATGGGACGGTCACCATCGATATCAGCTCCGATTATGCCTCTGGTTGTATTCAGCAGCACATGGGCTTCGTCATCTCCGGTACTACTGCCGATGGAACCTATTTGGAGGTTCGCGATGTTGATACTGCTTCGGGCAGCGACCCGGATTATTTCCTCGACACCCCACCTGGTGAGACTCCTGGTGGAAACTGGAATGACAGTACGGCTCTGCCGTTGACCAGTTCCCGAACCTTCAGTGTCAGTAACTCTGGGAGTGCAGCGACCATTCTCAAGGATCCTCTCTGGTATGCAGCCAAGTATGGTGGTTTCGAAGAGAAGAGTGCTCAGACAGACGCAGGCTGGAATTATCCGGACCTGCAGGCGGAATGGGATGAGGGACCGGGGAGTCCCGACGGTGACCCTGATACCTATTTTTACGTGACCAATCCGCTTTATCTAGAGCAGCAACTTGCTCGTTCCTTTGCCGAGATTCTGCGTCGGACCTCTTCGGGAACTGCAGCCTCGGTTATTTCAAGCAGTCGTTCGGGTGAGGGTGCGATCTACCAGTCGCTCTTCTATACCACTCTGACCGATACCGCCGGGCGCTCGATCGACTGGGCGGGCCAGACCCATGCCCTGTTTATCGATTCCTACGGCAACATGCGTGAAGATAGCGATGCCAGCGGTGCCCTGAGCATGACGGACGACAAGATAATAATGTTTGTCGAGACCAACAGCGGGGGGAATATCAAGACCGTGATCAGCCGGTTTACAGATTCCAATGGTGACGGCAGGTTGACCGGCACTGAATTGTCAGCGACAGACAGCAATGTTGCCGTTGCGGATATCAATTGTGTCTGGAATTCCAGTGCTTGGCTGAATGAATTGCCAGATGCAAATATTCTTACCAATCGCAGCAGCTATATCAGCAGTGGTCAGCAGCGTTACATATTCACCCTGATTGATGCCGACAACGATATGGTCGCTGATCCAGGTGAAACCAAGGCGTTTGTCGATAGTGACAGCAGCATACTCCCTTATATCCATGCTCTTCAGCCTTTTGACAATACGCTGTTGCCGAGCGATCTGTCGAATATCCTCAGCAGTAATCCAAGTGCCTATGCCGGTACAATATTGCCCGACTTTCAGACTCAACAGCGCAAGCGGGTGATCAAATTTATCCGTGGACAGGATCAGGGAAGCTATAATTCCAGTACCTCACCATCATACAGTATCCCGCCACTGCGCTCCCGGCAGATCGACTATGACGACGACGGGACAACTGAAACCTGGCGCATGGGCGATATTGTCTATTCCTCTCCGACGATTGTCGGTCCCCCGGTTGAAGATTATGACCTGCTGTACCATGATAGCTCGTACATCGGGTTCTATCTCAAATATTTCAACCGGCGCAATGTTGTCTATGTCGGGGCCAACGATGGCATGTTGCACGCGTTTAATGCCGGATTTTATGATCGTGGCTACAAAACCTTTTACAAAAACTATTTTCTCGATACTTCCAATAACAATATGCCGACCTTTGATAATGCGGCAGGTCCAGACCTCGGTGCCGAACTCTGGGGATATGTGCCTTTCAATCTGCTCCCGCACCTCTACTGGTTGGCGGATGGTCGCTACAATACCGAAAAGCATGTGGCTTTTATGGATCTGAAGCCGCGAATATTCGACGCCAAGATTTTTACTCCAGACACGACCCATATCAATGGATGGGGCACTCTCATGGTTGTCGGCATGCGTTTCGGTGGCGGGGCTTTTCAGATTGACAGCAACATGGATAATCTGCGAACCGATGCTGCGGGAAATCCGGAAAAGGTGATGCGTTCAGCCCTTGTTGTGCTGGATATCACTGATCCTGAAGTGCCACCGACTGTTCTGGCCGAGTTGAGTTTTGCTGATCTCGGTTTTACAACCGCTTATCCGACGGTGGCGGTTTTCCGCGATCGTGGAGATCTGATTCCGGCGCCGAGCTCGCCGAGTAACGAATGGTATCTGGCCTTGGGATCCGGACCTTTCGATTCAACCCTGGGTGGTCCTCGTGGTGATGCCCTGACCGATGCGACCAGTAACCAGGCCGCTAAAGTTTATCTGGTTGATCTCAAGGTTCTGGCTCAAAACGGCAGTGTATCCGTCATAGATTCAAATGGTTCGGCTGTCACCGGTGGCAGTATTGCACCTTTTGCCAGTGTGGACAGCAATGCCTTTGTTTCGGACTTGGTGGCGGTTGATTATGACCTCGATTATCGTCCCGATACCATCTACTTCGGCACGGTCTCCGGGAGCTTTGCGACTGGCTGGGGTGGCAAGATGCGCCGACTGCTCTTCAAGGATAATCCGACCAGGTCGACCTGGATTGGAGATTCGACCCTGATCGATCTGGGTTCCGTTGAGAGTGGTCAGCCGATTACCGCAGCAGCGACGATTTCAATCTCCCCGAATGCGTTGACAAATGATCGTTGGATTTACTTCGGGACCGGACGTTTCTTTAATCGCAAAGATGTTAATAATCTGGCGACGGCAGGCGATGTTCAATCCTACTATGGAATTAAAGAGCCTCTCGATGTGTCGAATAGTCCCCCAACCTTTACCTGGGGTACTGTCACCAACTCGACACTGCTGGACACAACTGCTGCCAAGGTTTTCGAGGACGGGATAACTGTCTATACGGTTTATCCCAACACGACCACCAAGACCGCTTTCAATCTGCTGGTCGAGCGCATGAAAATTCAGGACCCATCCGCAACCGGATTTGTTAACGGTTGGCGCTTCAATCTGACCGATGCGCGTGAGCGAAATCTGGGACAAGCGGTTGCATTGGGAGAAATTCTGACCTTTTCAACCTATGTTCCTTCACTGGATGCCTGTGAAATAGAGGGGAACAGTAACCTTTACGCAATTTACTACACGACCGGGACTGCTTATAAAAAACATATTTTCAATCTGATTGGTACGATCGGAGTCACCGAAGATCGTGATGGTGATGGCTTTAACGAAACGACTTCATACGAAGTGTTGCGCAAGAAGAGTATCGGACGAGGCATGACCCTGACTCCGAACCTCCATGTCGGACGAAACAAGGGAAGCAAGGCCTTCTTGCAGACCAGTACCGGCGGTATCATCGGTTTCGAACAGAAAGCACCGGGCTTTACCAAAAGCGGGGTCATTTCATGGCAGGACGAGAACTGATTCGCTTCTCAGTTTGTTGAATTATTGAGGCCGCCCCTGATCCGGGGCGGCCTTTGCAGTCCTTGAGACCATTGTCTCTGCTTGCTGCAGATATTACTCAAGTTCATATTCCTTGATTTTGTACATCAATGAACGCAGGCTGATTTCGAGCAGTTTGGCGGCCTGGGTCCGGTTGCCACCGGTTTTAGCAAGCGCTCGTTCAATATATTCCCTTTCTATCCGGTTGATGGTGTTCTTCAGGGACAGGTTCTCATCGCAACGCAATCGCTCTCGTCTTTCCTCTGGCAGCTGACAGAGGCGGATTTCTCCCGGGCGACTGAAGATAACGGTTTTTTCAATAAAGTTCTGGAGTTCTCGGACATTACCGGGCCAGGGGTACTTTTGCAGGCGCTTGATGTCGGCAGCACTGAGCGCGGCCGGTGGCAGCCCCTGTCGAGCTGTAATTTCGCGCAAGAAATACTGACCTAAGATGGCGATGTCTTCAGTTCTTTTACGCAGTGGAGGGACATTCAGATCGACCACCGCCAGGCGATAGTAGAGATCTTCGCGAAACAGTTGCTGGCGGACAAGGTCCTTGAGGTCGCCGCTGGTGGCAGCGATGACGCGGGTATTTATTTTTTGCGGCTGGGTTGCGCCGACCGGTCTGATCTCCTTTTCCTGCAGAACGCGTAACAATTTGGGTTGCAGGTCGAGTGGCAGTTCGGCGATCTCGTCAAGGAACAGGGTTCCGTCGCTGGCCGCGGCAAACAGTCCCTGATGGTTGCGATCCGCTCCGGTAAAGGACCCCCGCAGATGCCCGAATAGCTCGCTTTCGAGTAGGCCGCTGGAAATGGCACTGCAGTTCAAAGCCAGAAAAGGCTGAGCACTGCGAGGGCTTTGATGATGAAGGGCTTGAGCGACAAGTTCTTTACCGGTGCCGGTCTCCCCGGTGATCAGGACCGGGGTATCCGAGTTCGCCAGTCGATCAACCTGTTCAAGCAACTCTTCCATGATGGCGCTGCTATGGATGATCTGGCCCGTCACCGGGCCTTGATCCTGTTGCTGAATCTTTTGTTTAAGGCGAAAATTTTCACGTTCCAGCCGCAGACGTTCTTCGGCCTTCTTGAGTGTCAGCAGAACCTCATCAGGCTTGAATGGCTTGGAGATATAGTCATAGGCACCACGTTTCATACACTCGATTGCCGTGTCCAGATTGCCGTAAGCACTCATCATGATAATGATGGTATCTGATGCGCGCACCTGCGGCAGGGCCAGAAAACCGAGGCCGTCAGTACCAGGCATGCGGATGTCGCAAAGGATGGCGTCGAAAACTTCTTTGCTGATCATTTCCAGGGCTTTTTCGACATTTTCCGCTTCACTGATCCGGTAATGTTCGCGCTCAAGGACAAGGCGCAGCATATGGCGCATTGCCCTGTCGTCATCAATAACCAGGATATTCAACAGTTCAGGCCGTGGCATGATCTTCTCCGGCAACGGGGAGCACCAGGGTAAAGCTGGTTATCCCCTCAGGTGATGAGGTGACGTCAATTCGCCCCTTGGCATCAGCGATGATATTGTGGCAAACGAAAAGACCGAGGCCGCGTCCTTGGTCCGGGGCCTTGGTGGTGTAGAAGGGATCAAATAATGCGGAAAGGTCTTCTTCGGGGACCTGCTTGCCCTGATTGCTGACGGTGACAGTAACACCCCCGGAAGATCTGCGGGACTGCAGTGAAATCGTTGAGTCGGGCGGCGCAGCGTCGACGGCATTTTGTAGCAGGTTGATGAAGACTTGCTGCAGCCGGTTGGGCGAAATCCGGACCGGTGGCAGAGTTTCCGGACCATCAACTGTAATCCGTGATTCGGTGAGCACCCCCTGCTGAAGCAGTATCCTCAGGCTGGCTGTCAGGACTTCATCACAATCCGATACCGGTGTCGGTTCACTTTCCGGCCGGGCATAGTCGAGCAGGTCCCGGACCAGGCGATCAATCCGGGCCGTTTCCGTACGGGCGGCCTTAACGATCTCCTGGTCCATCCCGGTGGCGTTCGTTTTTCCCAGCAACTCAAGATAGCCGACCAGGGCCCCGAGAGGGTTGCCGATTTCGTGGGCCATGCCGGCCGCCAGGTGGCCGATAGAAACCATTTTTGCCGCCTGGGTCAGTTCGGTGCGCGTTTTGTGCAATTCCGCGTTTGCTTTTTCCAGGGCTGAAATCTGCGTCAGTTCTTTTGGGCGACTGTCGTGAAGGGCATCACTCATCCGGTTGAACTCTTCAGCCAGGGTCGAGATTTCTTCCGGACCCTCAATCCGGACATGATGGCCCAGTTTTCCCGCAGAGATGCGTTCTGTGGCCGATTGCAGAAGAGTTATCGGTCTGACGATCCCTTTATTGAGCAATGAGCTCCCGAAGAGAATCAGGATCAAACCGAAGAGCAGAATATAGATCAGGAGATAACCGCGGGCATGAAAAGCACGGCCCTTGATATCGGCAAGTGAAAATCGGGCTTGCAGGACCTGACTGTTCTTCTGGTCGCTACCGAGCCAGTCGGTGAGGAGAAAGAAATCGACCTGGTTGCTGAAAAGATATTCCCAGAGGCCTTGATACTCGATACGCAGCGACGGTTCACGGGTCAGAAGGGCACGGTTCAGTTCCTGCTGCACCGGCCATTCGTTGAGATCGACGAAACGGGCACTGAATGTCTGTCGTTCACTGTCGATGACCGCAATTGCCTCCAGGTGGCTATCCTTGAAAAAGTCCCGGCCCTGGCGGCGCAGTTTTTCACCCACCTCCAAGGGGGTGAGTTGACCTCCCAGGGTTTGAGAGAACAGAGCCAGCAGGGAGCGGCTTTGCTGAATGCGTTGGTTCAGTAACTCCTGTTCGGCGAATTTCATGATCAGGACACTGCTGAAAATTATGGCTGCAGCCATCAGCAGACTGAGTTGGAGTACGATTTCACTGCGCAGACCAAGACGTTTCACTGAAGGGTCCCCGGGAGGAGTGAAAAAATCTGAACAGTCGAATCATACTCGCTGTTTACGAAGATGACAATTGCTGGATAGGCATTTATGTCGATTCTGGAAAGCGGGCGAGAAAAACCGGGCCGGTTTCAGACAGAAACCGGCCCGGAAGTGGGTAAACCCCGGTTGTTTGGTAAATCAAGGTTGCCAGACCTTCAGCAGTGCCTCCGCCATTTCGGCCGGAGAATCGGCAACCGAGATGCCGCATTCACGCAGGAAGGCTTTCTTGCTGGCGGCATCGCCCTTGCCACCGGAAATGATCGCACCGGCATGACCCATCCGTTTGCCGGGAGGGGCGGTAGCGCCGGCGATGAAGGCGGCAACCGGCTTGGTCATGTGATCACGCACGAACTCGGCAGCCTGCTCTTCGGCATCCCCGCCGATCTCACCGATCATGATCACCGACTTGGTGTCAGGGTCTTCTTCAAACATCTTCAGAGTATCGAGATGACTGGTGCCGTTGACCGGGTCCCCACCGATGCCGACACAGGTCGTCTGGCCGATATCGCGGCTGGTCAGCTGCCAGACCGCTTCGTAGGTCAGGGTTCCGGAGCGGGAAACCACGCCGACCGGGCCGGGCTTGTGAATATAGCCGGGCATGATGCCGATTTTGCACTGGCCGGGGGTGATGATACCGGGGCAGTTGGGGCCGATCAGGCGGGTCTTTTTCCCCTGCATGTACTGTTTGACCTTGACCATGTCGAGGACCGGAACCCCCTCGGTGATGCAGATCACCAGATCCATGCCGGCATCGACCGCTTCCATAATTGCATCGGCGCTGCCGATCGGCGGCACATAGATAACCGAGACATTGGCGCCGGTTTCGGCGACCGCTTCCTCGACGGTGTCAAAGACCGGGAAACCGTCAATTTCGGTACCGCCCTTGCCGGGGGTGACCCCGCCGACCATCTGGGTGTCGCAGTAGTCGCGGCAGCCCTGGGCGTGGAAGAGGCCGGTCGCACCGGTAATCCCCTGGGTAATGACTTTGCTGTTTTTATCGATCAGAATACTCATTGTTATTTCTCCTTAACCGCTTTAACAATTTTCTCTGCGGCATCAGCCATACCGTCGGCACTGACAATGTCGAGACCCGATTCGGCCAGAATCTGCTTGCCGAGTTTGACGTTGGTTCCTTCAAGGCGGACCACCAGCGGTACCTGCACGCCGACCTGCTTGGCCGCTTCGACCACTCCGGTTGCGATGACATCACACTTCATGATGCCGCCGAAGATGTTGACCAGAATCCCTTCCACCTTTTTGTCGGAGAGAATGATCTTGAATGCTTCGGTCACCCGTTCGATGGTGGCGCCGCCGCCGACATCGAGAAAGTTGGCGGGTGAGAAACCGTAGTGTTGAATGATATCCATGGTTGCCATCGCCAGACCGGCACCATTGACCATACAACCGATGTTGCCGTTGAGGGCAATGTAGGAGAGATCGTACTGCGAGGCTTCGATTTCCATCATATCCTCTTCGTCGTAATCACGCAGATCGCGAATACGCAGGTGCCGGAAGAGGGCGTTGTCGTCAAAATTGATCTTGGCATCGAGACAGATCAGCTGCCCTTCTGCTGTCTGAACCAGCGGATTGATCTCAAGTTGTGAGCAGTCGGCTTCGACAAAAGTTTTATAGAGATTCATCAGCAAGGGCACCGCTTGTTTGACCTGAGCGATTTCAAAGCCGAGCTTGAAGGCAACCTTGCGCGCCTGAAAAGCGGTCAGGCCGACAATCGGATTGATCACTTCAAAGAAAAGTTTTTCCGGTGTTTTGGCCGCAACTTCCTCAATGTCCACTCCACCCTCAGCCGAGGCCATCAGGGTGACTTGGGATGTCGAGCGATCAACCAGAAAGGAGACATAGAATTCATCAGCGATATTGCAGCCGGCTTCGATCAAAACCCGCTTGACCAGCTTGCCTTCAGGTCCGGTCTGGTGTGTCACCAGGGTCATGCCGAACATTTCGCGGGCGAATTGTTTGGCTTCATCGGCGGTCTTGGCAATCTTGACTCCGCCGCCCTTACCGCGGCCACCGGCGTGAATCTGCGCTTTTACCGCATAGGGGCCGTCACCGAGCCGCCGGGCCCAGTCGCGAGCCGAGTTGCTGTTGTAAACGACATGACCCTCTGGGACCGGCACATTGAAGTTCCGCAGGATCGCTTTGGCCTGATACTCGTGAATGTTCATTGCTCCCTCTTTCGTCGAGGATGACAGGAGGGCGCCTGTTAGTAGGCGTCCGGCTGATGGAAAATGTGTGGAGCGACAGACCCGATTCCGTCGCCCCGCTTGCGTATACACCCGCATTGGCAGAATGTCAAGAGGCCTGACCATGCGAATGGTAGGCCGGTGTTTCTCTTGTTGCAAGCCCCAACTATAGCGCTGAAATCGGTGTGATCAAGGCGAAAATCGGAAAAGATTATCGGCCTGAGGAAAAAGGAAATGCCCCTTGGTTTCGACAAAAAAAAGAGCCGGACATGAGCGAGTGCCAGGCTCTTGGAAAAACTAGATTCAGTCTCAGAATATCAACGTTTCTGCCAGTCGGCCATGAATTTTTCGATACCGGCATCAGTCAACGGATGTCTGGTCAGTTGTTGCATGACACTGTAGGGAATGGTGCAGATATCGGCACCGATCAGTCCCGCGTTCAGAACATGCAGGGGGCTGCGAATCGAGGCGACAATAATTTCGGTGGTATAACCGTAGTTGTCGAAGAGTGCACGGATCTGTTCGACACCCTCCATCCCTTCGTGACCGATATCGTCGAGTCGGCCGACAAAGGGCGAAACATAGGTCGCACCCGCCTTGGCTGCCAGCAACGCCTGGACCGAGCTGAAGATCAGGGTGACATTGGTGTGGATCCCTTCCGCACTGAAGATCCGGGTCGCTTTCAGCCCCTCTTCGGTCATCGGCACCTTGATGACGATATTCGGGTGGATTGCGGCGAGATCGCGGCCTTCCTTGACCATACCTTCGGCGTCGAGTGCGATGACTTCTGCCGAAATCGGACCATCGACGATCCCGGTTATTTCGATAATAACCTCTTTGAAATCACGGCCGCTTTTAGCAATCAGCGACGGGTTGGTGGTGACACCATCGACCAGTCCAAGTTCGTGCGCTGCGCGGATTTCGGCAACTTCAGCGGTATCGATAAAAAACTTCATGGAGACTCCTCACGGGAAAAAGGGTTGAATGATTTTCAGTATAAAAACGGCTTACACGTGTTTTTTATATTCTCTGCGGCACTTTCGTTAACAGAAGTAGTGATGTTGCCCACGGATATTGGCACTGAGCGCATCACCGATCGGCAGATATGTACCGCACTGGGGATCCTGAACCATCTGCTCACCATTCTGACTGCGATTGGCAGGTGGTTTACTGCTGCGGCGTGACGGGAAGAGCGCCTGGAAAAAGCTGTAACCGAGAAAAAAAAGCAGGGCCAGCAGGAGAAGTTTGATCATGTTCTTCTTTACCAGTTCAGGGTTAACATCCGGATGTTTTCAGCGGACGGTAATCTGTTCAGCAACTCTTGCATGCTCATCCCTGTCTGAGGATGGTGGTAGTCCGGAGCCAGAGCGACCAGCGGCAGCAAGACAAAATGACGCTCCATCAAGCGTGGATGGGGGATCTCAATATCTGCTTCCTTGAGCTGTTGTTGTGCGTAAAACAGCAGATCAATATCGAGGGTTCTCGCCCCCCAGTGTTCCTTCCTTTTTCGCCCTTCTTCCGTTTCCAGAGAGTGACAGAATGCCAGCAAGGCCCGAGGATCGAGACTTGTTCTGAGCATAAGGGCCGCATTCAGATAGTCAGGTTGGTCTGCCGGGCCACCTATTGGCGGCGTCTGGTAGAGCGGCGAAGAGTGACAGTCACTGATTGCCGGGTGAGCGATCAATTTCTGTCTGCTGCGGCGAAAAGCTGCAAGCGGATCGCCCAGATTGCCGCCCAGTCCCAGAAAAACCGTTGTTTCTTGCTGCGTAATCATAACTTTCGGCATTAAAGCACAGGGCTTGAACCGAAATCAATTTACATGCGGGGGTTCCCGCGTCTTCGGGCTAAGATCCCGCCACAATTGCACTTGTTGCCTGTCGAAAAGAGTGCGATCTCTTGGCAACGGATCAACCGCTTGCGCAACCGGGGGCTTGATGGTATTGCCAATGTCCTTTTGCTTGACAGTATTTGTTCTGTCACGCTAGATTCTTGGAAAATTATATATGTCCACCGGTGCCCGTAAGGGCTTTGATAGGGAAGAGGGGTGTGAATCCCCCGCGGACCCGCCGCTGTAAGCGAGGACAAAGGACCATGATGCCACTGATCACTTTTGATCGGGAAGGCGGTCCCGAGGATGATTCGCGAGCCAGAAGACCTGCCGGAACGGACCCCCCACAATCAACTCCCCGGGAAAGGGAGGGTGGATAAAGCGGCACTTCATGAAAACGGGAAGCCCGCGCACTTAGTATTAAGTGCGCGGGCTTTTCTTTTGGAGTTTTGGCCTCCTTTTCTCCCTGCTTTTTGCGAGGGCTATCACAGGAGGAAATGGACGCAATGAAAAAGACTGTCAGTTTGTTGGTGGCCGGATTCACGATGCTGGCCGCCGGGTCAGGCTATGCAGAGATCAGTGTTCTGGAACCGGTTGTGGTGACGGCCACGCGTACCGCTCAGCCGCGCTCGCAGGTTGCTGCATCGGTCAGTGTGATTACCGCCGACCAGATTGCTGCTACCGGAGCGACCCGGCTGGATGAGGTGCTACGCGACACGGTCGGGATGCAGTTGACCAGCAGTGGGCCGGCCGGGGCGATTGCGACACCCAGCATCCGTGGCTCGGAAGGTGCGCAGGTGCTGGTGCTGCTTGATGGCGTGCGGCTCAATTCGCCGCAGAACGGCCAGTTCAACTTGAGTAATCTACCTGTTGCGCTGAGTGAAATTGAGCGGATTGAAGTCTTGCGTGGCCCGGCTTCGGCTATTTACGGCAGTAACGCTCTGGCAGGGGTCATCCAGATTTTTACCCAGACCCCGGAAGCTGAGCCGCTGACCAGCCTCGGCTGGAGCGAGGGGCGTTTTGGAACCCGCGATCTGAGTTTCTCGACCGCGCAAAAGAAGGACGGGGTGCGCTATCGTTTTGGCGCCGGGCTGAATCGGTCTCAGGGCTACCGGGAAAACTCCGACTTGGCCCAGATCACTCTGGACGGGATGCTCGGCTTCGATCTGGGTGGTGATTTTGATCTGCGCCTTTCCGGGTACTATCTGGACAAGGAGAGTGGTGTGCCGGGTTCCACCGCCTGGCCGAGCCCTGAAGCTCGTCAGCAGGATGAGAATATCCTTGCGGCTCTGGCTCTGAGTGGCCCGACCGGGCCAGTGAAGCTGAGTGTACGGGGAACCTACGAACGCCGCAAGAATCATTACACCGATCCGGGCGGCTGGGCTCCGGTTGATGACACCCACATTGTTGAAACCCTGGGCGGTGAATTGTCGGAACGCTGGGTGGCCGGGCAACACAGCCTGTTATTCGGCGGTGATTTTTATCGTGATGAGCTGGATTCTACTGCCAGCGGCAAGCAGGATCAGGACCGCTGGTCGTTGTTTGGCCAGTATGAAGTCGATGCAACATCTTGGGTCAAGTTGCTGTTGGGGCTGCGTTACGATGCCCATTCCGATTTCCGCAATGAGTGGAGCCCCCGGGCTGCGGCACTCTTTTCTCTGAGCAAGACCACCCGACTGCGCGCCTCCGTCAGCCGGGCCTTTCGCGCGCCGACCCTCAATGACCGTTTCTGGCCGACCACCAGTTTTGCCAAAGGCAACCCCAACCTCAATCCGGAAACTGCCTGGGAATATGAGCTGGCTGTCGATCAGGATCTTGGTCAACGGGGCAATTTTTCTGTGGCCGTTTTTCGCCGTGATGCCAGAGATCTTATCGACTGGCAGGCGGACAGCAGTTTTGTCTGGAGTCCGGTCAACGTTAACGAGGCCCAGATCTGGGGAGTAGAAACCGAAATCGACCTGCAGCTGCTTGAACTGTTGCGTACGGGTGCGAACTATACCTATCTTTACCCCAAGGATCGCGCAACCGGGGAGATCCTCAATAACAAGACCCGCCATCAGGCACATCTCTATTTTGAAGTCGGCCCGTTTAAGGAGGCACGCCTGCGACTGGACGGGCGCTACCTGAATTACTATGCGGATACTGCACGCGACAGCACTAGTCATATGGTGCTGGACGCGAGTCTTTCCCGGTCTTTTATGTTCGCCAGTGGTCTGGTTCTGGATGTCAGACTATCGATGAAAAACCTGCTTGACGAGGAGTATGAAGAGAATCCAGGTTATCCGATGCCGCCGCGACAGCTGTTTGTCGGGGTTACCAGCTATTTTTAATACCTCGATCCCGGCTGTCACTCGATCCATAAAGAGTGCAGGGAGCGTCAGTCGTTTTAAGAAGGTGCTGTGGTCGAGCATACTCAGCAGCAGTTTGTTGCCGCACCTTGGCTTCGGATCGAGAATGACTCGGTTCTCCGGGCGCAGGTTGTTGTGAGCCAGGTCTGCGGCCAGGCCGCCGATCTGGCTACCCGCACGGGAAGAACTGAGATCTGTTGATTATGAAGTACAGTGTAAAATCTATCCATTTTGTCTGTCTGTTGCTGGTCTGTCTGCTGGCACCTTTGCCGGTGTCCGGAGCTATCTGGACCGACGCCGTTCAACGCCGGGTCGAGCTTCCCGAGTTGCCGCAACGGATTGTTTCGCTGGTTCCCAGCGTGACCGAAGTTCTGTTTGCCTTGGGGTTGGAAAAACGGATTGTCGGGGTGACCAGTTTCTGCACCTACCCTGAGCAGGCCCGGAACAAGCCGCAGGTCGGCGGCTATTCCAGCCCCAATCTTGAGGCAGTCACCCTGTAACGTCCCGACCTGGTTTTTATCTCGGCAGACTCTGCCAATCCGGTGTTGCTGGCGCGGATGGAAAGCTTGGGTTTGCCGGTCTATGTCGTTTATCCGCGGGGGATTCAGGTGACTATCGACATGATCCGTATTCTGGGTCGCGTGACCGGAGAGGAAGAGGGCGGGGACCAGCTGGCGCGAAAACTGACAGCAACAGTGGCTCAAGTCCGCTCTCTGGTTGCAGGGCTGAAGCGTCCGAGGGTGCTGTTCTGCGTTATGGTGCGGCCATTGACTGTCGCCGGCCCGGGAACTCTGGTCGGTGACCTTATTGAAACGGCCGGGGGTGAAAATGTGGTTGCCAGCGGGCCCAACCGTTACCCAACCTGGGGGGGCGAAGCGCTGCTGCTGGCCGACCCGGATTTGATTGTGGTCTCTCCCCATCAGGGAACGCCGAATCCGGCGGGCTTGTTCAACGCCTGGCCGGAGCTGAAAGCGGTCAGACAACAGCGCATTTACAGTGTTATCCCGGACTGGGTTCACCGTCCTGGTCCACGTCTGGGGCTGGGCTTGTTGACTCTGGCTGAAGCTATTCATGATCTCGATCTGCATGAACTGATCGACCGGGAGCAACAATGAGCTTTCGTCATTCTTTAAGCTGGCTGCCGATTTTGGGGGTGGCCCTGATCGTGGCATTGTTTCTCTCGCTCTGGTCCGGTTCATTGACGCTTTCACCAGCGGAGCTGGTTGCGGTTCTCTGTGGCCAGGCCGAATCGGCGACCTACACCGCCATCGTGCTGAAAATTCGTTTGCCACGTGCGCTGCTTGCCGCCCTGGTCGGCGCGGCCCTGGGTGCTTCGGGCGGTGCCTTTCAGGCGGTGCTACGCAATCCGTTGGCTGATCCCTATATCCTCGGCGTTTCCGGCGGCGCGGCGCTGGGCGCGGTTGCGGTTTTGACCTTGGGTTACCATTCGCCAGTCCTTCTGCCATCCGCCGCATTTTTCGGGGCTTGTGTGGCGCTGCTACTGGTGTATTGGATTGCTCGTGCTCAGCGCGGTTCCTCCCACACCCTGATCCTCTCCGGGGTGATGGTTGGGAGTCTGGCTTCAGCACTGTTGCTGTTTCTGCTCTGGATGGCTCCGGCCGACCCGGTCAAGTCCGCAGTTTTCTGGCTGGCCGGGAACCTCGGTCTGGTCAACCCCGGCTGGCTCCCCTGGCTCGCGGTCTGGGTCGGTGTTGCCTTTATCACACTCTGGATGCAATCACCTGCGCTTGATCTGTTTACGCAAGGGGAGGAGGTTGCCGCTGACCTTGGCCTGAATGTCGGCAGATCACGACTGCTGCTCTTTGCCGCCGCCGGAGGACTGACGGCAGCCGCAGTTGCCATGGCCGGGCTGGTTGGTTTTGTCGGCTTGACAGTTCCCCACGTGGTGCGTTTGCTCTGGGGAGGCTCTCACCGGCATTTGCTGCCTGCCTCGGCACTGCTCGGTGCAACATTTTTGATGTTGGCGGATGCACTCTCCCGCACTCTGTTAGCTCCAGCGGAAATCCCTGTCGGGGTGGTGACGGCAATGTTGGGAGCGCCCTTTTTTCTCTATCTGCTGCGCAAAGAGGAGAACGGATCATGATCCGGGTGGAGCATCTGCATTTTTCTTATGCCGAGCAGCCGGTACTGCGTGACATTGAACTGGAGATCAGATCGGGTGAAATTCTCTCGATTCTTGGTCCCAACGGTTGTGGAAAGTCAACCCTGCTGCGCTTGCTGCGGGGCATTTTGACACCTGTCAAGGGTTCCGTGTTGTGGCAAGGGCAGCAGGCCGCGCAGCTCGACAGGCGGGCCATGGCGCAGCTTGTAGCCGTTGTTCCACAGTCGACTCAGGCAGTGTTTCCTTACCCGGTGCAGGAGATGGTCGCCATGGGACGTTTTGCCCGCCAATCCCGCTTCTCAAGATCGACTTTGAGAGATAGACAGGCGGTCGAGTGCGCGATGGTCGTTACCGATACCCTGTATCTGGCCAAGCGTAAGGTCACGACCTTGAGCGGAGGTTAATTGCAACGGGTCCTGTTGGCTCGTGCCCTAGCGCAGGAGACGCCGGTGTTATTACTCGACGAAGCAAGCAGTCATCTCGACCTCGATCATCGCCTGGAGTTCAAGGACCTGCTGCTGCGCCTCAACCGGGAGCAGGGGACGACAGTCATTCAGGTCTCCCACGATCTGGATCAAGCGGCAGAAATTTCTCAACGTATTCTGCTGCTGGCGGATAATGGTTCTTCGGTGGCACTTGGAGCTCCGACCGAGGTGTACACCTCGGCCAACCTGCGCCAAGTGTTCCGGGTTGAGGTAAAGGTTGAAACCAATCCCTACACGGGGACTCCGCGAACCTACCCGTTGCGGCGTTGTGGAAGCGGTTTACAGGAAGACGCCGATCAATGACGAGAGCCCCCCTCCTCTGAGCGCACTTTTCGGACAGTAAAATTTGCGTATTTTGGATTTCGGTCCTCTGGATGCTGTCGGGGTGTTAATAAATTCAAGTCAAAAAAACGACCAGGTTTTCTCTTTTGGTGCACCCGGCTCTTTCTGTTCATCCTCCAGGATGATCCGAGACAAGAATTAGCCCTTTTAAAATAGTGACTTAGGCTTTGATGTCGTGGGTTGGCATGCTTCTGGCCATGAACAGATCCCGGATAGTTTTCCGGAGGAATCCTCGTGGTGAAGAAACTGACAATTCTATTGATGGGACTGGCGATCTGGTTGCAGCCTGTTGTGCCGTCGTTTGCAGCCGACAAGCCGATTCTGCTTGAGTTGCAGAAGCATGAAGGGCTCAGCAGTACCAGCATAACGCTTATTTTTGATCGGCTACCTGAATTCAGTTCAGACCACTCAGGTCAGCGGCTCGATATTTTGCTCAGTAAATCGACGGTTTCCGATGGGCTTCAACGGTTGCCGGAAGATGAAACGGTGGTGAAAATTCTGCTGGCGGAGAAGAGCGGTGACCTCTTGGTCTCGCTGCTGCTGCGCCGTCCCCCCAAGCAGATTGTCAGCAAGAGCCAGAAGCATCCGGCGCAGATTAAATTCGACCTCTACTGGGACAGTGCCCGCGGCAGCCGTCCTGCGGTCGCCTTTCGAATCGAAGGTATTCCGGGACGTAAGGGGGGGCGCAAGGTTCGCGATGCCCGGCAGTTTCCCCCCTGGCACGAGAGCTGGCAACAGCTGTTCAAGGCGGACCTCACGCCCTGGGAAATTGACCCCGCACCCAATTTCAGTCTGCCGGAATTGCCGCCGCTGAAAATTGAAAACCCGTCGCCGGCCTTGAAGCAGCGCCTCGATCTGGTGGCCGAAAAACGCTGGCTCAGTCTGCTGCGTTTTTTACCGCAGATGCCGCCGGTCGCGGAAAATGAGCAGATCGTTGAAGAGTTACTGCTAATTGAGGGGTTACTGCGGACCGATGGGGTCGATGCGGCAGATCAACGTTTGCTCAAACTGGAAGAGCTGCAGGGTCAATATCGGAGACGTGTCGATTATTTGACAGATTTCGTTCTGGCAACCACCGGCCAGCCTTACGCTGCCTATCTAAAGCTGGTCGCGCAGCTTAAGCATCTTTCTGCAGAGGATCAGTTCTCTCCCTTGATGACGCTGTTGGCGGCAGAGACGGCACTGGGCAGCGGTAACGATAAGGATGCCGCGCAATTACTCGCCAACAAGAAGCTTCGCTGGCCCGAAGGCCTGCGACAGCTGGTTCTGATGCGTCAGGCCGATGCCGCCGTCGGGATTGAATCCTATTCTGACGCCCTGCACAATTATCGCAAACTTTCCCGTAATGCTCAGCTCTTCGATCAGTATCCGCGTTCACGCGCCCGAGCGGCCTGGGCTGCTTTTCAGATCGGTGAATATTCACGTGCAGCCAGTACCTACAAGGAACTGGCCCGCCAGTTGGTCAATCAGCCTCAGGAGGATCTGGCATATTTCGCCGCCGCTGCGGCCAGTTATGATGCCGGTGATACCGAGTGGGCCCAGATCGGTTTGCAAAAAATCTATCTGGAGATGCCCGGCACCGAGGGGTCTGATCGGGCTGCTTTGCGGCTGCAGGATCATCAGGTTCTGATCGGTGGAGAGCGTGCACAGGCGACAGCGGTTTACCAGTATGCTGATTTGGCAAAGAATTCACGTAACAGGGCCTTGCGTGAAGAAGCGACCTTCAAGCAGGCCCTGGTGCTCTACCTGTTGGGAGATTCAAGGGAAAGCGTCAACCTGTTGATGACCTTTCGCCGCGTCTTTGCCAGTGGAGTTTTACGCGCTGAGGCTGATTCCCTGCTGCGTGAGCAGTTACCCGCAGTGATAAGCGGACTGATAAAAAGGAACGAAGATATCCCGGCGGTCGTGTTGGTTGAGCAGAATCGCAAGTTGTTGCTCAAGGACCAGCTCGACAAGGAATTCCTTGACCAGGTTGCCGGCGCCCTGACTCGGCTTGGACTCTTCAAGCGCGCAGCGCGTGTTCTGTTGTTTCAGCTTGATCGTGCGAAAACGGATGCTGTTCGCGAAGAAATCTATCTGCCCCTTGCCCAGCTGTATCTGTTGCGCCGGGAGTACCGGGCGGCATCAGATTATGCGCAGGTTTATCTCGATACCTATCCGCAAGGGGCACAGCGCAGCGCGGCCTATGGCCTGATGCTCGATGCTCTTGAAAAACAGAAAAGGTTCGATGAGCTGTTGCGACAGCTGGAACGTCAGGATCGGCCGCAAAGCGCAAGTCTCGATATTCGTGCCGCCTGGATTTATTGGCAGCAGGAACGGCTTGCCGATGTCGCTGAGCGTCTGGAACATGCCCGTAAACTGGGCGGTGTTTTTGAGGTCAAAGATATGGCACTGCTGGCAGAAACTCTCTACCGGTTGGGACGTAATCTAGAATCCGCGGCACTCTACAAAACGCTGCTGCAAAATAAAGTTTTCGGCGACCAGGCCAGGTATCGCAGCGCACAGATTCTGCTGCGGCAGGGGGGAAAAAAGGTCTGGACTTAAGCTTCTGCGGAACCTTGTCGAAAAAGATAAGGACGGACCCTGGGTGCTTTTGGCTCAGGACTTGCTCAAGGAAATTAGGTAGTGCAAATTTTTGACAGAAAACGACTTTGGAGAATTGCATCATGGCAGGTTTCAATCTGATCGATCCCACCACCCGACTGTTGCAGAAGAGTCTTGATCTGCGTGCCCAGCGACAACAGGTGATCGCCGGCAATGTCGCCAACGCCGAGACTCCGGGTTATGCCGCGCGAACCTTCGAGTTTGAAAAACGTTTGCAGGCCGTTCTCAAGCGCCCGCAGCAGGCCCCCCAAGTAACGAACCCGAAGCATTTCCCCCTGGGTGGCAACAGTCTCGCCCAGATTCAGGGCGAAGTGGTCCGTCATCCGGACCGCAGCGGTTTCGGTGATGGCAACAGTGTGGTCGTGGAAGATGAAATGATCGCGCTGTCCGAGAATCAGATTCTTTACGAAGCAACGATAAAAATGACCCGCCGCAGGCTGCAAATGCTCAAGTATGCCGTCAACGACGGTCAATAGGAGGCAACATGGATATTCTGACCAGTATGAAGATCGGGGCTTCAGCACTCAAGGCGCAGCGAACACGCTTGGGGGCGATAGGGACCAATATTGCCAATATCGATACCACACGGACGCCGGAAGGAGGCCCTTTTCGCAAACGTGAAGTGGTTTTCCGCAGTAACGGAAAAGGCTTCGCCGAAAACTTGAGCGCCAGTCAACGTGACGGGATTGCCGGGGTGGAAGTGGCACAGATCAGGGCCAGTAACAGTCCGCCGAAAATGATCTATAACCCGGGACATCCCGATGCCGATTCTGAAGGCATGGTGGCGATGCCGAATATTGATTTGATGGAAGAAGTCGCCGACATGATGAGTGCGACCCGTGCCTATGAAGCCAACGTCACGGTGGTGCGTTCGGCAAAACGGATGGCTTTGAAAGCCCTTGAAATAGGACAGTGAGGTGAACAATGAACACGATTAGCGACATCACTCTAAGCAGTCATTTACAAGGCCTCAAAGGAACTTCCAAGCCTGATGCCAGTCGTCTCGGTGAGGGTTTTGCTGCTCAGATCAAAGAGTCGATCTCAGCTGTGAACCGCAAGCAGATGGATGCCGGCAAGGCTGCGGCCGAACTCGCCAGTGGTCAGAGCAGCAATATCCATGAGGTGATGATCAAGATGGAGGAGGCCGAAATTTCAACGCGGCTGATGGTGCAGATTCGCAACAAGGTTGTTGATGCCTATCAGGAAATCATGCGCATGCAGGTGTGATCGATTTGAATCGCCCGGGGACAACAGCTTGTCGGCAGCAGTGTGAAATGAGGACGTGATTTATGGCGGACGAAGATAAAAAGAGTGTGTTCGATGTGATGAAGGAATGGTCGCTGGCGCGCAAGATGAGCCTGATCGGGGTTGGTCTGGTCAGTATTTTGCTTTTTGCCGCAATTATTATGCAGAGTCGTGTTGCTGACTACAGTCTGTTGTTCGCTAATCTGCCGAGTCGTGATGCGGCGATGGTTGTCGAGTGGTTGAAGGATCGCAAAATACTTTACCGTCTTGAAGATGGCGGTAAGGACATCATGATTCCCGCTGACAGGGTCTACGAAGCTCGGCTGGAACTGGCCGGCGCCGGTCTGGCTGAAGGCGGGGTCGGGTTCGAGATTTTCGACCGCCAGAGTTTCGGGCTGACCGATTTTGCCCAGAAGGTCAATTATCGCCGGGCCCTGCAGGGTGAACTGATGCGGACCATTTCTTCACTGGCACCGGTTGAGACCGCAAGAGTCCATCTGGCCTTGCCCGAAAAACGGTTGTTTCGTGACCAGCAGAAGTCGGCCACCGCTTCAATTATTGTCAAACTTCATTCCGGTCGTCAGCTCAAGGATTCGCAACTGCAGGGAATCGTCTACCTGGTGGCCGGTAGCGTCGAAGGGCTTGAATCGGAAAATGTCACCGTGGTTGATGCTTCGGGCAAGGTGTTGTCGAGAAGCCGCGGCGAAGTGCTTGCCGGTCCGATGACACCGGGGATGCTGGAGTATCAGCAGACTGTGGAACGCCGCCTTGAGGATCGGGCTCAGTCACTGCTCGATCGGGCTCTCGGAGCCGGAAACTCCATGGTACGGGTGACTGCCGAGATCAATTTTGATCAACGTGAAAGGGTTGAGCAACTGGTTGATCCCAACGGGGCGGTGGTCGTCAGCGAACAGACCAGCAATGAACGCGGGGCGACAGAAAGTGCGGCTGGAATACCGGGTGTTGCCTCCAACCTGCAACCGACCCAGACGAATACAACGACAACACCGGCCAGTCAGGCCCAGGAAACGATCAATTACGAAATGAGCCGCATTACCAGCAAACTGGTTGAATCGGTCGGCAGCCTCAAGGCCTTGTCTGTTTCGGTATTGGTGGCCGACAAAATGACACCCGGAGCCGAGGGTGCCAAACCGACGCCCACCCCGCGGGAAGCCTCCGAACTTCAGGAGATCGAAAGAATGGTGCGTAGTGCACTGGGTCTCAACGACAGTCGCGGTGATGTGTTGACCGTGGTTTCGATGCCATTTGAAACCAGCTTTATCGATGAGCCTCTGCCAGCTCCTTCGCCGATCAGTCGTATTTACACCTACATGCCGCTGATCAAATACGGACTGCTCAGTATCGCGGCGCTGATGGCCTATCTGCTCTTCTTGCGACCGCTGCTTAAAACCATGCGTGGGGCCGCCGAACAGGCAGAACCGATGAAAACTGTGCAGGAGCTTGAGGCGGAACTTCAGTCCGGACTGCCGATGCTGGGGGGCCCCGGTGATCCGCTGGCGCAGATCCGCCAGGAAGTCCTGGGTGGTGACCAGGCGCCGGTGCAGGTGGTCAAAACCTGGTTACGTGAAGAAGCCGTCGAATGATCCGTTTACCATGCAATGCCGACAAATTCCGGGAGCATAAAACGTGAAGGCAGCTGAAAAATTATCCGGAGCCCAAAAAGCCGCCATTTTGATTCTGTGCCTGGGCGAAGATGCCGCCGCGCGGATTTTTGAAGCTCTTGATGACAGTGAAGTCCGTGATATCAGCCGCTGCATGATGGATGTCGACCATGTCGATCCTGAACTCGCTCGTGCGGTGCTTGAAGAATACAAGGGCGCAAAGGGCAACGATCTCGGTGTCTATATCAAGGGCGATGCTTTTGCGCGCAATGCCATCCTCGGCGGTGATGATCATGAGCGGGCCGAATACCTGATCGAACAGGTCACCGCCGGGATCGAAGGGCGGCCGTTGGAAACGATCTCGAAGATGCATCCACGGATGGTGGCCAGTTTGCTCGAAAGCGAACACCCACAGACGGTTGCGTTGATTCTTTCGACCCAGAGAGAAGACCACGCCAGTCGGGTTTTGATGCAGATGCCGGAAGACCTTCGGGGTGAAGTGATGTACCGCATCGCCAAGATCGAGAATGTTTCGCCTGAGGTGATCGGTCGGATTGAAGATGCGTTGCAACGAGAGATCGGGGTGGTTGTCAGTCAGGACAAGAAACAGGTTGGCGGAGTCGACAAGGTGGTCGAGATTCTCGGTCGCATGGAAAAAGGTGCCGATCAGGTTGTCTTGACCGGGATCGAAGCTGCCGATGCCGAGATGGCCGAATAAATTCGTCGCCGCATGTTCACCTTCGAAGATCTGATCGCGCTCGATGGTCGTTCCATGCAGGCGGTCCTGCGCGAAGTGAGTACCGACAGTCTGACTCTGGCACTTAAAACCGCTTCTGATGAACTCAAGAGCAAGATCTATTCGAATATTTCCCAGCGTGCTGCCGACATGATCGAGGAAGATCTCGATGCCATGGGTCCGCGCAAGCTGTCCGAAGTTGAGGCCATGCAGATGGAGATTGTCAAGGTTGCACTCAAGCTTGAAGAGGATGGAACCCTGGTGATACCGGGCCGCGGAGGTGGTGGCGATGAGCTTGTCTAAGGTTTATCGCGGCCAGGAATTCAGCGAACTCGAAAGCTTTCAGTTTCGTTCATTCAGTGATCATGGTGTGCCGCTTGCTGCTGCCGGTAGTGAACATCAGGTCGAAACAGCTGCGATCCAGATGGATTCGCAACAGGAGGTCAGCGAGGCATTTACCCGGGGACGCCAGGAGGGTGCGGCCGCCGTTGAATCGAAACTTGACAGCACGTTGCAGGCGTTGACTCAAGCGCTCGAAGAGGTCAATCGCTTGCGCGAATCGGTGGCCCGCAACAGCAGCCAGGATATGCTCAGAATGGTGATGGCCATCAGTGAACAGGTGATACGGCGTTCAATCGAGGTTCAGCCGGAACTGGTACTGTCGCTGATAGAAAATGCCCTGCAGGCCTCAGTGCGGGCAGATTCCTACCGTATTCGGGTCAGCCCGCAGGATCTTGAGTTGGTCAAGCAGCAGAAACCACTTTTTCTCGCCAGCATCAGCGGGCTGAAAAATATTGCGCTTGATGCGGACGTAACCATCACTCCCGGGGGCTGCCGGGTCGAGTCCGATTTCGGCGATGTCGATGCGACCATCGAAACGCAGCTTGACGAGATTCGTAAAACCCTCGCTGGGGCCATAACGGAGTCAGATTGATGGATATTGTCGCCCGTATCCGTGAAATCAGCCCTCTCAAGGTCAGTGGCAAGGTGACACAGATTGTCGGCCTGGTGGTCGAAGGTTTTTGCCCGGCCTCCACCGTCGGCACCCTGTGCGAACTGACGCCCCTCGGCGGTGGCGCAAAGATTCCGGCCGAGGTGGTCGGTTTCCGTGACTCAAAAGCTCTCCTGATGCCGCTGGGTGACCTGCGTGGCCTGGGCCCAGGCAGCCTGATCCGGGTTGTCCGTGACAGCGCCACCCTGCCGGTCGGTGATGAATTGCTCGGTCGGGTGATCGATGCCCTGGGGGAACCCCTCGACAACCGTCCGCTGACAAAGTTTGATCAGGAATTCCCACTCTATGCCCAACCCGCCAGCCCGATGGATCGCGATCAGATTGTACGGGCCCTCGATCTGGGGGTACGTTCAATCAACGGACTGCTGACCTGTGGTCAGGGCCAGCGGATGGGGATCATGGCCGGTTCCGGGGTTGGTAAAAGTGTGCTGCTCGGGATGATGGCCAAACATACCCGCGCCGATGTCAATGTCATCGCCCTGATCGGTGAACGTGGGCGCGAGGTGCGTGAATTTATTGAGCGT
Source organism: Deltaproteobacteria bacterium (assembly GCA_024276905.1). Taxonomy (GTDB): domain Bacteria; phylum Desulfobacterota; class Desulfuromonadia; order Desulfuromonadales; family Geopsychrobacteraceae; genus Geopsychrobacter. The sequence continues at coordinate 43,143 of JAJRWF010000050.1, read as the reverse complement.
GACCTTGGCGAAGAGGGTCTGGCGCGGTCGGTGGTGGTGACCGCGACCTCGGATCAATCACCGCTGCTGAGAATGCGCGGTGCCTTTGTCGCCACGACGATCGCCGAATATTTTTGCGCGCAGGGCAAGAATGTCCTGCTGCTGATGGACTCGGTGACCCGTTTCGCCATGGCGATGCGCGAAGTGGGGCTGGCCATCGGAGAACCGCCGACAACCAAGGGTTATACGCCGAGTGTCTTTGCCACCCTGCCCAAGCTGCTTGAGCGGGCCGGTTCTTTCAGCGGCAAGGGCAGTATCACCGGACTCTACACGGTGCTGGTCGAGGGGGATGATATGAACGAACCGGTCGCCGATTCAGTCCGTTCGATCCTTGACGGCCACATTGTCCTGTCGCGTGATCTGGCGGCCCGCAACCACTACCCCTCCATCGATATTCTCAACTCAGCCAGTCGGGTGATGCGCGATATCGTCAGTGCCGAACATCAGCAGATGGCCGGGCAGATCCGTGAAATTCTCGCCACCTATCGCGAAGCAGAAGATCTGATCAATATCGGTGCCTATGCCGCTGGGAGCAATGCGCGGATCGATTATGCAATTTCGCGGATTGAGGTGATTATGGATTTTCTGCGCCAGGGGATGGACGATGCCTTCGACCTGGAAGAAACTCTTGCCGAAATGGAACTGCTTGCCCAGGATCGGCGGGTCTAGCCTCGACCTCGCGTGAGAAGGTCCGGTCAGGAAAAGAGGGAGCCGCAACAGCATGGCCGAAAAATTCAAACTGCAGACCGTTCTCAAGTACCGAAAAACCCTGGAAGAACAGGCCCAGCAACGTTTGTCCGAACTTCTGGGAGTCGCAGCACAGCTTGAACAGCAACGCGCCGAAATCCACAGTCGCCTTGAAGCACTGACCGACCAGTTGCAGCAGAAACAACAAAGCGGGTTGTCGATCCTTGAACTGCGACTTTACGAGGACCAGATCGATCATCATCGCCAGCAGGGTGAAAAACTGCAACTTCAGCAGCAGGAGTTGACGTTGTTGTTGAATGAGCGGCGCCAGGAACTGCTGATCGCGGCCCGCGAGCGCAAAATTATTGAAAAGCTGAAGGAAAAGCAACTGGCGGAGTATCTGCGCAAACTGGAGAGCAGGGAACGGGTGATGCTCGATGAGATCAGCCTGCGTCAGAAGGGAGATCCCAGATGAAAAAACTGCAATTGCTGCTGTTTGTCTTGTTGTCGGTTGCGCCCGTCGAAGCAGCTGTTCAGAAAGAGGCGGCACCCACCTCGGTTGAAGAGCGACGGATCCGCTCTGCAATTGAAGAACAGTACAACCGGATACAAAAAGAGGGTGATCAGCTCAAAGTTGAGCAGATGCAGCTAAAGACTCTGCAGCAGGAGGTCGATAAGAAGCTCGTCCAGATGCAGAACCTGCGTCAGGAACTGACCAGACTGCTGAATCGCAAGCAGGCCGAAGAGGGAAAACGGGTGACCGAATTGAGCAAGATCTACGAAAAGATGAGTGCCCGCAAGTCGGCTGATCTGATTAAAAATCTGGAGCCGAGACTGGCGATTGAGCTGCTGGCGGCAATGAATAAGAAAAATGCCGGCAAGATTCTCGACAATCTCGATCAGAAGACAGCAACCAGGTTAAGTACCGGGTTTACCGAATTCCCGGTTGACCAGCCCCCGTCATATTAGACAGTGGTTGAAAATGAAATATCCTGGGTCTTTCACGGATTCAGGGGTGTGTGAACTGAGGTGACGCGTATGCAAGGAATGATGATTCAGGACCTTACGACTGTACCGGAACCCGGCGGGTCCGTTGTTGCTGCTGGCCAGAAAGAGCTTCCGGAGCAACCGTTCGGGGAGGTTCTGGGGACCGAAACCGGCAAGGCTGAGGCCAAGACAGAACAGGCTGTCGTTGAGCAGGGAGTGCCGGAGGCTGTTGAGATAGATACTGCGGAAGGCACCGCACAGAACAGCGCGGCCGAAACGGGTGCGGCCCCCTTTTTGATGGCGGCATTGATCGATCAGGGCGCTGCCTTTATTCAGCCATCGGAGAACAGTGAGCGGGTTGCTGCCGCCGAGCAGGTGCAGGAACTGATCAGTTCCTGGCTGCAGTCCCAGCAGGGTGATGAGGAATCGGGCGAGGAGTTGCTGCTCGATGAAACCACTGAGCCGGATAATATGGAAGAAGTTTTTGCCGCCGCACGGGAGATTCTCGACCAGTTGGTTGAAGAGAAGCCGCAGGAAGAGCCTGATCCCGAGTTGGAGCAGTCTGATACCGCACCGGCAGAGTTGAATTTGAACGCCGGGGAGATCGAGGAGCTCAAACAGCTGATGGCGGTGATGATTCAAACGGGTCAGGTCCCGGAATCATTGCAGAATCAACCTCTGGCTGCTGAGCTGCAACCGCGGCTCGACAAAGTTCTGGGTCTGGTGGCGGCAAAGAGTGTCGCCGGAACAGATCGCCAGGAGGCACAGCTTGTTGTGCCGAATGCAACGGAAGCCCTGAACAGCGAAACAGAGGCCGGAGCTGAAACTCTGCCGCCGACAGAAAGTCTTTCGCCCGAAACCAGAGGCGGTTTGCAGGAGGAGCAGATTGCAAAAATCCTCACTCCGCGCCGCGAACAGCCGAGTCCTCATGAACAGAAATCCGTCAAGGCTGGGCCGGAAACCCAGCTGGAAGCCAGTGCGGTGGTTGAGTCCGAGCTTGAAACGGCAAGTGAATCAAAGCCGGAGGCTGCAAAAATCAGCCTGCAGGGTTTGGGTAACAATACCCATCAGCCGCAACAGGCGGCTCAAGCAGTTCAGGCTTCCCACATTCGTGAAGCCCAGATGGAATCACCTGTTCCCAGAATGATGCAGCTGCCCTCAGGGCAACAGCTGGCCGAAACTCAGCTCGTCGATCAGGTGGTTACCCATCTGGCCGGCAGTAATGATGGGGAAACGGGGCGGATGCGCCTGCGCCTGAATCCGGCAGAGCTTGGATCCTTACGGCTCGATCTGATGGTTGAAGGTGATCGGGTACGCGCTCATCTCCAGGCCCAGAGTCAACAGGTTCGTGAAGTTCTCGACCGTTATCTGCCGCAATTACGTGATGCTCTTCAGCAGCAGGGACTAAAGATCGACGAGTTTCGTGTCGATGTCCAGAGCGGACAGGACCAGACCGGGAACGAGACCGCCTGGCAGCAACAGCAACAACAGCAGCATCATTCTCCCCAGAGTCCCTGGCTGGCCGACGACTGGCAACGGGAGCTGGATATTCCGCTTGAACAATTACTGGAGCACGCGGGCGGAGGTATCAGCCTGCGGGTTTAAACGCGTCAGAACTTTAATCCCGGTTGGTCTGCGGATTAAGGCAAGGAGAGACCTATGTCAACCGTCGGCAGTGTCAGTGATAGCAGCAGCCTTTTCCCGTCACAGCAAAGCAAGGAAACATCGCTCGGTAAAGATGATTTCCTGACCCTGCTGATTGCCCAGCTGGAAAACCAGGATCCGCTCAATCCGGCTGACGCCACCGAGTTTACCGCCCAGCTGGCGCAGTTCAGTCAGCTTGAGCAGCTGAGTAATATGAGTACCAAACTCGATTCTTTTGCCGGCATGGCTGATCAGGTCGAGCGTCAGTCGGCGTTGGGGCTGATGGGCGAGGAAGTTGTGGTCCAGGCCGACCGTTTTGAAACCGATGGCAGCAACCAGACCTTCGGATATCGACTTGATACACCGGCCGACGAGGTGACTCTCTATGTTCTCGATAGTAATGGCTACAATGTCGCAACTCTCAGCGGGAGCGGTACCGCCCCGGGAGAACACTTTGTCGACTGGAACGGGTACAGCGATGCCGGTCAGCCGGTTGCTCCGGGAACCTATAACCTGGTGGTTCGCGCGTTGGACGGAGATGAAAAAGTTCTCGAAAGTACCAGCCTGATTCGCAGCATCGTCTCCGGGGTTGAACTGGGCTCCGATGAAACCAGGCTGACGACAGCGGCCGGCACCTTCAGTATGGCCAAGGTCGAAAAGGTCGGAGTCGTCCCATGACTGATCGATTGACGATCATTCCGTCGCCGATTCGTCCGGCCGGACAGTTGCAACAGCGCCCGGCACCCGGCAAGGGGGAGGCTGGACAGTTCGATCAATTGCTGCAGCAGGCTCGGCAGCAATCCAGAGTCAGGTTTTCCGGTCATGCCCTGGGCCGTATGGAATCGCGTGGGATCAACTTTGATCAAAACCAGCTCGAACGTCTGCAGCAGGCGGTTAAACAGGTCGATGCCAAGGGTGGACGGGATTCGCTGGTGATGCTCGATGAAACCGCACTGGTTGTCAGCGTCAAAAATGAAACCGTGGTGACCGTCGTCGACCGCGAACAGATGAAGAACAATGTTTTCACCAATATCGACAGTGCAATTATAGCCTAGCCGAACCGGCCCTCAACGAGGAGGTTCGCGGGGTACCGACCGACAGAGGTGCCCCCTCGAAGAAGGAGCAAAAACATGGGAGTTTCCAGTTCATTGTTCAGTGGTGTCAGTGGGCTCAATGCCAATGGTAATGCCATGAGCGTCATTGGTAATAACATCGCCAATGCCAACACCGTCGGTTTCAAGTCGAGCCGGACCGTTTTCGGCGATCTGCTCTCCAGCCAGATTTCCGGTTCGGGCGGCACCTCGCAGGTCGGTCGCGGGGTCGGTCTTTCGATTGTTGATAATATCTTCAGTCAGGGGACCTTCGAGACCACTGAACTCAATACCGATCTGGCGGTAGAGGGTCCAGGTTTCTTTATTGTCAGTGATCCGGCGACGGGCAATGCGAGTAACAACTACACCCGTGCTGGAGCTTTTCGTTTCGACTCCGCCGGTTTTTTTGTCAATCCCGAAGGCTTCAATGTCATGGGTTACAATCTTGACACCAACGGAAATACTATCGGGGATCTGGTTCCGATTCGAGCCAATACCCAGTCATTCACCCAGTCCGGTCCTACTGCCAATGTCACCCTGAACACCAACCTCGATTCAGACTCGATTGCCATCCCCGCAGGATTCGATCCGCTTAACCCCTCAACAAGTTCGAATTATGCGACCTCGATTCGCCTGTTTGACAGTCTCGGCAGCACCCATCTGATGACGACCTATTTCACCAAGACCGCCAACCAGACCTGGTCGTGGAACGCCGTGGTTGACGCCGGGGAGGTCGGCGGTACCGCAGGGAATCTGCAGGTGGTCGGTACCGGTGTTCTTAATTTTGACGCCAGTGGCAACCTGGCTTCGCTGGTTCCAGACCCGGCGACGACGACTGCCAATGCGTTGGCCTGGAGCAACGGCTCAACGCAAACCCAGCAGGTTACCTACGACATGCAGACCACCCAGTATGCCAGTCCTTCGGTTGTCGTCAGTCAGCAACAGGATGGCTTCGGGACCGGGACTCTGGTCAAGTTGAATGTCGATGAATTCGGCAATATCATTGGTAATTTCAGTAATGGCCAGCCGCGCAAGCTGATGAAGTTGGCGCTGTCAAAGTTTACCAATCCAGGAGGGTTGGATAAAATCGGTAACAACATGTGGGCTGTCAGCGACAAATCTGGAGCTCCGGTGGTCGGTACCGTCGGTTCGGGGGTCGGCAATATTTTCACCAATGCCCTTGAGCAGTCGAATGTCGATCTGGCTCAGGAATTTGTCAAGATGATCATTACCCAACGTGGTTTTTCGGCCAACTCGAAGACGATCACCACCACCGACGAGATGCTGGCCGAAGTCATTAATCTGAAACGATAGAGTTGCAGTCAAAATCATGACAATTTCATGGGCCGCTTCGTTACTGGAGCGGCTTTTTTTATGTGGTGGTTGTGGCGACGGATTTTACGTGCCCAAGTAGTTGAAAACAAAGAACAAAAATACATTTTATAGAATTTTCATGAAGTGGCATATTCCTTGCCAAACGAGAAGGTACTGACACATCCAAAGCGGGATTGCATGGGTCTGATACGCAGACCTCCCGCAGATAACGCAATGGGGATTGTTCATGGATCTAGCAACACTACTTGGTCTGATCGGCTGTTTCGGCCTGCTGGTCGGCGCTATCCTCCAGGGCAGCTCGCTGCTGATTTTCCTCGATCTGCCGTCAACCCTGATTGTTCTCGGGGGGACCTTCGGGGTCACTCTGGTTGCCTATCCTTTCGGCGAGGTTTTCGGTGCAGTCGGTGTTGCGCGCAAAGCCTTTTTTGTCAAGGAACTGCCGCCCGAAGAAACAATCGAAAAGCTGATCACCTACGCCGGGAAGGCCCGCAAGGAGGGGATTCTCAGCCTGCAATCGGTAATGAACGAAATCGATGACGATTTTTTTCTCAAGGGATTGCAGATGGCGGTCGACGGTCAGGAGCCTGAAGCTCTGAAAGAGATGCTTGAGATGGAGATCGAGTACATCATGGAGCGTCATGATAAAGGGGCCGAAATCTTCTCATCAATCGGTGGTTATGCTCCTGCCATGGGAATGATCGGGACCCTGATCGGTCTGGTGCAGATGCTGCAGACCATGAATGACCCTTCCTCGATCGGCCCGGCGATGGCGGTTGCCCTGCTGACTACCTTCTACGGTGCCATGTTGGCTAACATTATCTGTCTGCCGATTGCGGCCAAACTCAAACTGCGCTCGCAAAGTGAGGTGCTGGTCAAGACCCTGATCGCCGAAGGGATGAAGGCGATTCTCGGCGGTGAAAACCCGCGGTTGATGGAGCAGCGACTGCATGCCTTTGTTGCCCCCAAACTGCGCCAGAGTAATTTCGGATAGGGAGTCGTAACACGTGGCGAAAAAGGAAAAGAAACCACCGGTCGGAGCACCGATGTGGATGGTCACCTTCAGTGACATGGTGACCCTGCTGCTGACCTTTTTTGTCTTGCTGTTATCGATGGCGTCAATGGACAAGGTGAAGTTCAGTCAGGCCAGTGATTCCCTGGCAGGAGCGTTCGGTGTGCTGGCCAGCAGCAGCACGACAACTGTGACCACACCGCGGATTGTGACCTATGCCCCGATCGATGATGACCTGACGACCCGGGTTTACCGGCGCTTGCGAACAAAGATTCATGAGTTGAAAATCGAGAAAGATATCACTCTGGTCAAAGACCGTGGTGCGGTGATTCTGCGGGTTGATGATTCGGTGCTTTTCAAATCCGGTCAACGGGTGGTCAATCCCGAAGCCTACCCGATTTTGCGCAAGGTCGCCGAACTGGTAAGGCCTCTGTCTTTCAATATGAAAATCGAGGGACATACCGATAATCAGGGTGACGAACTGGCCAACTGGGATCTTTCGGTAACGCGGGCTGTTTCGGTGTTGCGCTATCTGGCCAGCAATAAGCTGTTGCCGTTAAATCGTCTGGCGGCAACCGGTTATGGCTCACAGAAACCGCTTTTTCCCAATGAAAGTGAAGCGGAACGGGCATTGAACCGGCGGGTTGAGTTTGTGCTCGAGAGCCAGGGCGGGCCCAGTGATGAATTGCCCTATCTGATCGATGCCAGTGAGCAGGCACCGTTCTGAACTTTATAACGACACAGCCAGGAAAAGGATGAGTCATGGCAAAAAAAAGATGCAGCCCCCGCAGAAGAAGCGGGTGGCTCCAAGAAGAAGCTGATTATCATCATCGCTGCTGTTGTTCTGTTGGCCGTTATCGGTGGTGGTGCGGCGTTTTTTCTGCTCGGGAACAAGGAGGAAAAGCCTGACCCTGAAGCCGAAGCTGCAGCAATGGCCAAGCAGGCCAAAGCGGTCGGTCCAATGGTCGATATCAATACTTTTATCGTCAATATCCTGGACGATGACGAGAATCGGTATCTCAAGGCGGCGATTACGATTGAGGTTGATGTTCCGGCCGCCGCCGATGAAATCAACAGCCGCCTGCCGCAGATCCAGGACGCCATTCTGCTGCTGATCGGCAACAAAACCTTCAGTGAGTTGCGCGACATGCAGGGCAAGATGCAGCTGCGTGCCGAACTGATTAACCGCCTGAACGAGATTCTCAGTAAAGGGCAAGTCAAGCGGATCTATTTTACCGATTTCGTAGTCCAGTAGAGAGAGCCTGTGGAACGGATACTTAGCAAAGAAGAAATTGCTGACCTGCTCTCCGCAGTGAGGCATGGCGAGGTTGAGATTGAAGCCTCGATCGAGGACGCGACCGGTGCCGCGAACGCCAGCCGCATAGATCTGTTTCGTTCCCAGGGTCCCGAGAACTGGAAACTGCCGAACTTCGATCTTATTCTCGATGCCTTCGCCCGCAATTATGCTGTTTCTCTGGCCAATCGTATGCAACGCTCAACATCCGTCAAGTTGGCCGGTTTCGAATCGATGGCATTCGATACGCTGCTGCAGAAACTGACCGGACGGGGTGCCATAGGTATTGTTGAGCTCGATCCCTTGCGCGGTAGCGGTATGGTGATCTTTGACGAGACAATTTCCTATGCCCTGGTCGAGCTGGTCCTCGGCGGATCATCCGAGGCGAACATTATTCCCGAGCGGGCAATGACTGCGATCGAGTTGAACGTCATTCGCGACGTGATTTCCGACAGTTGTCCCGACCTTGAAAAGAGCTTCGCCCAGATGCAGGAAATATCAGCCAATCTGGTCAAGGTCGAAAGTAACCTGCGCCTGCTCAGCCATATCAGCAGCGATGCCGGAGTTCTGGTTGCTCATTATCAGGTGACCCTTGACTCTACGGAGGGAGAAGTAACCCTGGTGCTGTCACATTCGGCGCTGGAGCCGCTGGTTGAAAAACAGCGTGAACAGGCCATGCCGATGTCGGCGGTGCGGGCCAGCCAGTGGCAGCAGTCGATTCTTGGTGAACTGGACGTGATGGAGGTCGAAGTGGAGGCGCAACTGGCGCAGATTTCTCTCCGGGTGAGGGACATCCTTAACTTTCAGGTCGGGGATGTTATCGACCTGAATTGCGGTCCCGACAGCCCGCTCAAGCTGCTGGTTGAAGGGCGCCCGAAATTCAAGGGAATTGCCGGAGTCCAGGCCCATAAAAAAGCGATACTCGTATCCGGGATAATTCCCGATGGAGGTTGAACATGGTTGAAAACAATGACATTGCAGCAGAGGAAACACCGTCCTCATCCCGGCAGCTCGCGGCCCCGCACAACGAGAAGGGGGTTGATCTGCTGCTCGATATTCCCCTGCAGGTTTCGGTTGAGGTCGGCCGGGCACGTATTCTGGTCCGTGACCTGCTGCAAATGCAGGAAGGGACACTGATCGAGCTTGAAAAACTGGCGGGAGAACCGCTTGATCTCTATGTCAATTCGCGTCTGATCGCCCGTGGTGAGGCGGTGGTGGTCAATGAAAAATTCGGTCTGCGCCTGACCGATGTGGTCAGCCCCTCCGAGCGCATAGAGAACCTCGGCTCATGAAACATGTTTTTTCGACCTGCCTGTTGTTGGTCCTTCCGCAGTTGGCCATTGCCGCCGACGCTGCAGCGGGGTCGGAGGGGCTGTTGATCCCGGCTCTGAAGATGTTGGGAGCCCTGGCGGTTGTGGTCGGGCTGCTGTTGCTGTTTTATGCCGCAAGTCGCAAGGGATTCGGTATTCTGCCGCGCACCCGTGACGGTCAGATCCGCATGCTGGAAACCCGCCCCCTGGGCGGTAAAAAATTTCTCTGCCTGGTGCGTGTCCGAGACCAGGAACTTTTACTCGGAGTCAGCAACGAACGGATCGAATGCCTGACCCAGCTGCCTGCTTCTGAGGCTGATTTTGCCACCACCCTCGAACAGGCCAAGGGGGTCGAAAGCCTGCCGATACGAAAGGTGGCCCCATGAAACGGCTGTTTCCTCTGGCGCTGATTTTTCTGTTTCTGCTCCCGACCCTTGTCAGCGCACAGGGCTTGCCGACGATTACTCTCGGAGTACAGGAAGCAACAGAACCGGGGCAGGTTTCGACCGCCCTGCAGGTGATCGTCCTGTTGACAGTGCTGTCGATGGCTCCGGCGATCCTGCTGATGACCACCGGTTTTACGCGGATTGTGATAGTTCTCTCCTTTGTCCGTCAGGCGATGGGCACCCAGCAGGCTCCCTCCAATCAGATCGTGGTTGGTCTGGCGATGTTCCTGACATTTTTTGTCATGGCGCCGGTTTTCAATCAGATCAATGAAAATGCCCTGCAGCCCTATCTGGCCAAAAAGATCAACCAGGAACAAGCACTTGAAAAAGCTGTCGAGCCGGTGCGCGCATTCATGTTTTCACAGGTGGGAGAAAAGGATCTGCAACTGCTGGTCGAGATTTCCCGCAGTGAGCAACCGGAAACCAAAGAGGACCTTTCGCTTCTGACCCTGATCCCGGCCTTTATGCTCTCGGAAATCAAGCGTGCGTTCGAGATGGGTTTTTTGATTTTTGTGCCCTTTCTGGTCATCGATATGGTTGTTGCTTCGATTCTGATGGCGATGGGCATGATGATGTTGCCGCCGATCATTATCTCGCTGCCGTTTAAAATCCTGCTGTTTATTCTGGTCGATGGCTGGAGTCTGGTGATTGGATCACTGGTTCAGAGTTTTGGCTGACAAGTCAAAAGGAGGTGAAAGGCGATGTTGACACCCGAACTTGTGATCGATGTCGGACGGCGAGCAGTTGAAACGGCTCTGCTGGTGGCAGCGCCGATGCTGATTGCAGCACTGCTAATCGGTCTGGTGATCAGTATCTTTCAGGCCGCGACCCAGATCAATGAACAGACCATGACCTTTATTCCGAAGATTGTCGGGGTTTTTGTCACCCTGTTGTTGTTTGCGCCCTGGATTCTGCAGAAGCTGATTGCTTTTTTCGGGTTTATTTTTAATCTCATCCCCAATATCGGAACCTGATCCGGGGGCCGACCGATGGAAATACCTGATTTTTCAGTAGTTGTTATCCAGGGATTTCTGATCTGCCTGGTACGGATCGGTTCAATGATCGCAACCATCCCGATTTTCAGTGGTGGGCAGGTTCCCGCCCAGTTACGGGTCGGTATCTCCTTTCTCTTTGCCCTGATGCTTTATCCGACCATCCGGTCCAGCTTGCCGGATGTCGTCTATGAACCGGTCAGTCTGATGATTCTGGTCGGCGGGGAATTGCTGCTCGGAACCATGGTCGGATTTATGGCGCACCTGGTTTTCATGGCCGCCGAATTCGGTGGTTCAATCATCGGGTACCAGATGGGCTTCGCCGCCGCCAATGTTTTCGATCCGGCCAACCAGCGTCAGGTCGCCCTGATTTACCAGTTTCAGAGTGTTTTTGCCATCCTGCTCTTTCTGGTGCTGGATGTTCATCACCTCTTTTTTGAAGCGATTGTGGCCTCTTTCCGCATGCTGCCGCCGGGCAGCCTTGACCTGGGTGGCGGGGCAATCATGATGATCATGGATGTCGCCAACCATTCTCTGGTCCTCGGTCTTCGTCTGGGGGCCCCGATTCTGGCACTGCTGATTCTGGCCAATCTGACCCTGGGGGTGATGTCGCGCATCTTCCCGCAACTCAATGCCTTTATGCTCTCCTTCCCGCTCAATATCGGAATTTCCTTTATTATCATGGGCCTGACCTTCGGGATGGTGGCTGGCCTGCTGCAACAGGAATTCTCTCTTCTTGCGGACCGCTTCTTGCAATTATTCAGTTTGCTTTGATTTTATTAACCTGAAAATGCCAATATTTTGTCTTGCCATGTTCTCCGGCAGGGCGGGCGGTGCCTATGGCTCAAGATTCCGATCAGGAACGTACAGAACAGGCCACATCGAAACGGCGGCAGGACTTCCGCAACCGTGGTCAGGTGGCTCAGAGCAAGGAAGTCTCAACCGCGGCCATGATGACCATGTCTCTGCTGCTCTGGGTCTTTTATGCTGAGCATTTCTGGCGCAATCTGCTGCAGATGGTCAATGATGACCTGAGCCACCTTGCCCGGGTACCGGTCACGGTCCTGGGGATTCTGATGCTGGCAGACAAGACCGGTCTGCTGATGGCGCGATTGCTCTGGCCGATTTTTCTTCTGGCGCTGGTCGTCGGGTTTTTTTCCTCATTTCTCCAGGTCGGTCCGCTCTTCACCACCAAGCCTTTCATCCCCGAGTTGAGCAAGTTTAATCCCCTTAAGGGGCTCGGGCGCATGGTTTCCAAGCGTTCGCTGGTTGAGCTTATCAAGTCTCTGGCCAAGGTTATTCTGGTCGGTGCCGTTGCGTTCAACACCCTGGCGGACAGATTGCCCGGTGCAATCGGTCTGCTTAACGTTGAGTTGTCACGGACGATTTTTTTTCTCGGCAATACGGCTTTTCTGATTCTGGCCAAATCTTGCGCCATCCTGATGGTTCTGGGGGCGATCGACTACCTGTTCACGCGCTGGGAGATGGAACAGAAAATGAAAATGACCAAGCAGGAGGTCAAGGAAGAGCACAAGGAAACCGAAGGTGATCCGCAGATCAAGGCTCGGGTGCGCTCGATGCAACAGCAGATGGCGCGCAAACGGATGATGGCTGAAGTTCCGAAAGCTGACGTGGTGATCACCAACCCGACTCACCTGTCGATCGCAATTTCCTACGTTCGTGACGAAATGGATTCGCCGCAGATGGTTGCCAAGGGCGCCGATCACCTGGCCTTCAGGATTCGGGAAATTGCGCGCGAAAACAATATTCCGGTGATCGAAAACAAGCCGGTGGCACGGGCCTTGTACAGACTGGAGATAGGGGAATCGATTCCCGAGGAAATGTTCAAGGCGGTGGCCGAAATTCTGGCCTATGTTTATAGCCTGAAAAGAAGTTAAGAGACTGAAATAGTTGAAAATATATTTCAGATAAAATCGTCGGTGCAGTCCGCCGGAATATTGACTGTCCGCGACGGAATCTTGGCCCGCAACGGAGATTGCAGAGGAAATTAATGCTCGAAGCAGTGATTCAAAATCGTTGGCGTGAACTTATTCTGCGTTCGGATGTGATGGTCGCTTTCGGCCTGGTCCTGATTCTGATGCTGATGATTCTGCCCGTGCCGCCGATGCTGCTCGACATCTTTCTCTCCCTCAATATCACCATGGCGTTGATGATCCTGATCATCTCGCTCTATACCGTCAAGGCGCTTGACTTTACGATCTTCCCCTCGGTTCTGCTGGTAACGACCCTCTTTCGCCTCTCACTGAATGTCGCCTCAACACGCCTGATTCTGCTCCATGGCGACGAAGGTGTGGGCGCTGCCGGTACGGTGATCGAATCCTTCGGCCAGTTTGTGGTTGGTGGAAATTACGTGGTCGGGCTCGTCATCTTTGTCATTCTGGTCATCATCAACTTTATGGTCATCACCAAGGGTGCCGGTCGGGTGGCTGAAGTTGCGGCCCGTTTTACTCTTGATGCGATGCCCGGCAAGCAGATGGCGATCGATGCCGATCTGAATGCGGGTCTGATCAATGAAAACGATGCTCGAACCCGCCGCGAAGAGATCGCCCAGGAAGCCGATTTCTATGGAGCAATGGACGGTGCCAGCAAGTTCGTCAAGGGCGATGCGGTTGCCGGAATCATTATCACCCTGATCAATATCGGCGCCGGTTTCGTGATCGGTGTCATGCAAAAGGGCATGCCGATGGCCGATGCCGCCGCCAACTACACCATCCTGACGGTCGGGGACGGACTGGTCGGACAGATTCCGGCGCTGATTATTTCTACCGGCGCCGGCATCATGGTCACTCGAACCGCCAGCGGAGAAGATTTCGGTTCCGAAGTCAAGCGTCAGTTCAGTGTTCATCCGCGTGCCATCTGGGTGGTCGCCGGGATTCTGGGTGCCTTTGCGGTTATTCCCGGCCTGCCGCAGATTCCCTTTTTGCTGATGGCGCTGATCCTTGCCTGGATCGCCTGGCGGGTCCAGAAGAGTCATAAGGAAAAAGAGCTTGAGGTCGAGGAACAGAAAGCACTGCCGGCCGCACCGGTCGAGGAGAATTATGAAGCGATGTTGAGCGTCGACATGCTTGAGATGGAGGTCGGCTACGGTCTGATTCCACTGGTTGACTCAGGCCAGAATGGTGAATTGCTGCCGCGGATCAAGTCGATCCGCAAACAGTTCGCGCTCGACATGGGTTTTATCGTCCCGCCGGTGCATATCAAGGACAACCTGCAACTCAAGCCGAACGAGTACGCCATCATTCTCAAGGGAGTCAAGATCGGTGGTGGTGAGCTGCTGCCTGATCATTATCTGGCGATGAATCCCGGCACCGCTACTGAAACACTCAAGGGGGTCGAGACCACTGAACCGGCTTTCGGTCTGCCGGCGATCTGGATCGGTGATGACAAGAAGGAACGGGCCCAGATTGCCGGTTACACCGTCGTTGACAACACGACGGTGATTGCAACCCATGTCAGCGAACTGATTCGCCGCCATGCCCATGAACTGCTCGGCCGCCAGGAAACGCAGAATCTGCTCGATAACCTGGCCCAGGAATGTCCGAAGCTGGTTGAGGAACTGGTGCCGAATCTGCTCAATCTCGGCGTGGTGATGCGGGTGTTGCAGAACCTGTTGCGTGAACAGGTTTCGATTCGGGATCTGCGGACCATTCTCGAAACCCTGGCCGATTGGGCGCCCACGATTCATGATGCCGATCAGCTGGTTGAGCAGGTGCGGCAGGTGATGGCGCGCTCAATCAGCAGTCAGCTGAGTAGCGACGGCAGCCTGCTTGAGACGATGACCCTGGAGCGCAGTGTCGAAAATCGGCTGCAGGACGCACTGCATACTGGTGACCAAGGCTCCTACCTGGCGGTCGAGCCCGGCTTTGCCCAGACCTTGATCAGCAGTCTCAGAGACGCCGCCGATTCTTTTCCCGGGGGGAATCCGGTGCTGCTTTGTACTCCCGCGATCCGTATCCATCTCAGACGGTTGACGGAGCGCTATCTTCCCTCGCTGGCAATTATTTCCCATAACGAGATTGCACCCCATCTGAAGGTGCGATCGGTAGGAACGGTGACTGTCAATGCTAGTTAGAACCTTTACCGCTGAGGATATGGCGACGGCCCTGCAGAAGGTGAAGCAGACTCTGGGTCCGGAGGCACTGATTCTGTCAACGCGCACCCTGCGCAAAAAAGGATTGGGCCTTCTGGCCAAGCCGATGATTGAAGTGACTGCGGCGATCGAATCACCGGCGATGGTCAACCCGGAGGAGGAGCCTGCCCAGACTGAGAAGAAGCCGGTCGCCCGAAAAGCGGCTGTCGCGGCTTATCGGGCTGCGGAATCTCAAGTTTCCAGCCAGATGCAACGTGGTTCCCAACCGGTAATTGATCCGCTTGAGATGGAACTGAGTCAACTGCGTCAGACGGTTGCCGAACAGAATGTCGGTGGTCTGCAGCGTGATCTTGAAGAGCTTAAGTCGATGGTGCAGAAGCTGACCGAAACCCGCGCCAAAGCCTTCCAGCCGCTGACCGCAGCCGTTATCGAAGATCCACCGCGAACGGCTCAGTCACCGGTGGCAGCCATGCTTTGTGCCAGTGGGGTCGATGATGAAGCTGCCGAAACCATTGCCCGCTTTGCCGAAAGCCGGATGAGTGCCGAGCAGCGGCGAGATCCACAGCGGCAACGCGAGTTTTTGCGCGACACCATCGCTGATCTGGTGCAGGTCAGTCCCCCGGCCTGGGAAGAGACGCAGCAGGGGCAGCGACGGATTGCCCTGATCGGCCCGACCGGGGTCGGTAAAACCACCACCATCGCCAAGCTGGCTGCCGCCGCAATTGCCGCCGGTTCCCGGGTCGCTCTGGTGACCATCGATACGTTCCGCATCGCGGCGGTCGAGCAGCTCAAGGTTTACGGTGAGATCATGAATCTGCCGGTTGAGGTGATTTTTCGTCCCGACCAGCTGCCGCAGGTTCTTGAACAGCATCGCGACAAAGATCTGATTCTGATTGATACCGCCGGACGTAGCCCGCGTGATCGCAGTCGAATCGAGGAACTGGCCGATTTTCTCGGACCGGAGTCAACGGTTGAAAACTGGCTGGTACTGTCGGCCCACAGTCATGAAAAACAGTTGCAGCAGGTGGTAGAAAATTTTTCGCGCGTGCCGATTTCCAGCCTCATTTTCACTAAACTCGATGAGTGTGAGACCTGGGGCGTTCTGCTCAATCTGCCGACACGCACTGCCCTGCCGCTGGCCTGTCTGACCAACGGACAGCAGGTCCCCGAAGATCTGCTGCTGGCGGAACCCCGGCTGGTCGCTGACTGGGTGATGGGGAGCGAACCTCAAGCACAGAAGGATGTCGTATGAACCCTGCAGCAATCGATCAGGCCGCAACCTTGCGCCAACAGCAAAATGGAGACTCTCTGCCGGAGGCTCAGGTTCGGACGACGCGGGTCGTAGCGGTAACCAGTGGCAAAGGCGGGGTTGGCAAGACGGCAGTCGTCGCCAACGTGGCAATCGCCCTGGCACGTCAGGGCAAAAAAGTTCTGGTGATTGATGCCGATCTCGGGCTGGCCAATATTGACGTCATTCTCGGTTTGGCGCCCGGCTACAATCTGAATCATTTTTTCAAGGGCGAACGCAGCCTGGAAGAGATTATGGTTGAAGGCCCTCACGGACTGAAAATTCTGCCCGCAGGCTCAGGCGTTCAACAGTACACGCGTCTCGATGCTCAGCTCAAAATGCGCTTTATCGAGGCGATTGATAATCTGCAGGAAGATTTTGACCTGGTGATGATCGATACCGAGGCCGGTATCTCGGACAACGTGACCTATTTCAATGTCGCGGCCCAGGACATTCTGGTCGTCACGACCCCTGAACCGACCGCGATCACCGATGCCTACGCCCTGATGAAGCTGCTTTCCAGCCAGTATCACCAGAAAAATTTTCTGCTCTGCGTCAATTCGGTGCGCAACAACAACGAAGGGCTCGACGTCTTCGAAAAACTGACGATGGTTTCAGGGCGCTATCTCGACATCAGTATCGATTATCTCGGGGCGGTTCCCTTTGATCGCAAGATGCACGAAGCGGTGCGAGCCCAGCAGATTATTCAGGACCTCTACCCCGAGCACAAGGTTTCAAAAGCTTTTGTCGCCCTGGCTGACAGCCTGATTGAAACCCCGATCCACGACAGGCCGAAGGGAACCCTGCAGTTTTTCTTCAAGCGGTTTCTCGGTGTTGAAACGGAGCAGTATGGATGACAACAGTCGATCGCTACGGACCACCTGGCGCCGCTGATCGCGAGCGGATGGTCGAGGTGAACATGCCGCTGGTTAATTTTCTGGTTGAACGTATGAAGACGCAGGTTCCGGCGTTTGTCAGCCGTGACGATCTGCGCAGTGCGGCAATGGTCGGTCTGATCGATGCCGCCAGTCGCTTCGACCCGAAGCGCGGGGTGTTGTTCAAGACCTTTGCCGAGCGCCGGATTCGAGGGGCAATCTATGATGAAGTCCGACGTCTGGACTGGTTTTCGCGCTCAATGCGTGAGAAGCAATCGCGGATGTCGAAGGCAATCGATCGGCTTGAGAAAAAGCTTCATCGCCAACCCGAAGAGCATGAAATTGCCACTGAACTTGAACTCTCGCTTGCGGATTACCACGAAATGCTGATGCAGGTCAGTCACCTTGGTTGCGTCAGTCTGCATGAAACCCTGGATGACAGCGAAGGGGG
This sequence comes from Deltaproteobacteria bacterium, assembly GCA_024276905.1. Lineage (GTDB taxonomy): Bacteria > Desulfobacterota > Desulfuromonadia > Desulfuromonadales > Geopsychrobacteraceae > Geopsychrobacter. Next base: position 25,584 of record JAJRWF010000050.1, on the reverse strand, counting down.
GCGGACCTTTCTTGACAATCTCGAAGATACCGAGCAGGAGTCGGTTCAGGAGCGTCTTGAAGCCCTGGAATTGACACAGGAGCTGGCCGGTTATATCGGCACACTCTCCGAAAAGGAGCAGCTGGTGCTGTCGCTCTACTACTACGAGGAACTCTCGCAAAAGGAAATTGCCGAGGTGCTGGAGCTTTCAGAGGGGCGTATTTCACAACTTCACAGTCAGGCCCTGCTGAAGATGAAAGTCAAGATGTCGCGCAGCTTACGTGATCGGGCAAGGAAGTGAGCGTGAAGCGTGAAGCGTGAGGAGTCAGGGGTGAGGAGTGAATGATGAGTGAACAGCTATTGGTTATTGTTTTTGCGACGGCAGCGGTTTTTTCGGGGCTCTTTGCGCTGGTTTTACAGCGCCGCTGCTGCCGCAGGTTGAGGTTGCAGGTTGGTCGGCTTGAAGAGCAATTGCAGCGTGAGCCTGATCCTCCCGAACGTTTCTCGCAGAATCTGGCCCAGGCTGAGCGTTGCCACAAAATACCCCGACCGCACCAGCCTCAGGAGATGCCGGATCGCTATCGCTACATCAGTGCTATGGCCCGTCAGGGGATGAGTGCTGCGCAAATCGCAACCGCCCTGCATATCGGTGAGGATGAGGCGGTGCAGATCGTGCGCCTGGCTCAGCTTAAGAGGGTTTCGAATTAAATAAAAAACACCGGCTGGTCGATAAGTCAAATAGTCGACAACAACGGAGACAGACCATGGGATCAGGTAAATACGGTGCCTTGACCGGGGCCATTTCGAGAATGCGAATGCTCGACAATATCAACAGCAATCTCGCGAATGCCAACACTTCTGCCTACAAGAAAGGGATCGCTGTTTTCGAGGCTCAACTCGATGAGGCCAAGGCGACCCGTGGAAATATGGCAACCAATTATGTCCTTGTGAGCAATGAGATGATTGATTTCACACCGGGGCGTATCGAAAAAACCGGCGATCCGATGCATCTGGCGATCAATGGGGACGGTTTTTTTCGTGTTGAGCAGGAAGATGGTGAGATCGTATATGCCCGCCGTGGCAGTTTCCGGCGCAATGCCGAGGGTGAAATGCTGACACCCGGTGGCGCCAAGTTGCTCGGCAACGGTGATAGCCCGGTTATTTTGCCGGCGGAGGATGTCAGTATCACCCAGGGTGGCAGTATCATTTCCGCCGATCAACTGGTGGGCTCGATCCCGCTGTACGTCTTTGAGGATACCAGCGGGCTCAAGCGCGGAAATGACGGGGTTTTTATCGCCCCACCGGATGCTCAGGTGACACCACGCACGCAGCCGGAGATTTTACAGGGCTACCTGGAAGGATCAAACGTCAATGTCATGCAGGAGATGGGACGTATGGTTTCCACCCTGCGGACTTTTGAGGCGGCGCAGAAAGCGCTGACCGCCTATGCCGAAATGGATCGCAAGCTGGCAGAACTGGGAAACGTTCAATAGCCGGCGGGTGACTGAACCCGCTATCAAGGAGATACAAAATGATCAGGGCACTCTGGACCGCAGCAACCGGAATGGAAACCCAGCAGCTTAACCTGGACGTCATTGCCAACAACCTGGCCAACGTCAACAGTACCGGCTTCAAAAAAAGCCGGGCCGACTTTCAGGATATTCTTTATCAGACCAGTCAGATGGTCGGAACGACGGCTGAAGGGACTGAAGTGCCGACCGGGGTTCAGGTCGGGCTCGGATCGCGGGTAGCGGCGGTACAAAAGGTTTTTACCAGCGGTGATTTTCGACAGACCGAGAACGAACTGGATGTTGCCATCGAAGGAGAAGGTTTTTTTCAGGTGACCCTGACCGACGGAACGGACGCCTACACCCGGGCCGGAGCGCTGAAGAAGGACAGCACCGGTCGCTTGGTGACCTCGGACGGGCTGCCGATCTTCCCGGAGGTGATTATTCCAGAGAACGCCCGCAGTGTCTCGATTGGTACGACCGGCAGTGTTGAAGTGCTGCTCGATAACGAGAATCTGCCGACCAAGATCAGTTCGATCGAACTGGTTCGTTTCAGTAATCCGGCCGGGCTCAAGAGTCTGGGACGCAATCTGTACGCTGAAACCCAGACGACCGGAACCCCGGTGACCGGAATTCCCGGCGACGTCGGTTTTGGCACCCTGACCCAGGGATTTCTTGAGGGTTCCAATGTGAATGTCATGGAGGAGATGGTCAATATGATTGCCAGTCAGCGGGCTTACGAGGTCAATTCCAAGGCGATCAAGACCGCTGATGAGATGCTGCAGATGACCAACCAGCTGGTCCGTTAAGGATGTGACTCCGATGCGTTTGCTGTCGTCATTCATAATTCTGTTGTTGGTGCCCTCTGTGGGGCTGGCCCTGGAAATGCGTCTGCGCAATCAGGCCCAGGTATCCGGGAAGCAGGTCCTGTTGCACGATCTGGTGGAGTTTGTCTCGGCCGACGCACTGGTGCAATCCGTCGGTCAGTTGCCGCTGTTGGTAACACCGGCTCTCGGCGAGAGTAAAAAACTCAAACGGGCCGATATCGAACGTCTGCTGCAACGCAAACTGGGCGTGAGTGAAATTGCCTGGCGGGGCGCAAAACAGGTTCTGATCCGGCGGGAAGGAGTGCAGGTCGGAGCGGCGCAACTCGACCCCCTGTTGAACCGTTTTCTGGTTGAACAATCGGCACGGATTCCCCACGTGAAACTTCGCTTTCGCTCGCTGGTATTGCCAGAGCCGTTCGAGGTTCCCGCAGGGCGTCTCAGCTTTCAGCTGATCCCGGCTAACCCGCGGGTGATCGGCAGCCGACGGCTGACCCTGGTGACCCGGGTTGATGACCGGGTGGTGAGTAACCTGTCACTGCGGGTTGAGCTGGAAGCTCTGGCCGAGGTCGTGGTCGCCACAGGTGATTTGCGGCGCGGGACCGAGCTGGGTCCGGCACAGCTTGATTTACAGTCGCGCGATATTTCGGGGTTGCGAAACCCGCTCTTCAATGCCGCAGAATTGTACGGAAAACGGCTTAAGCGATCGGTCCGGCTGGGAGAACCCCTGCAGCGTCTGCAGGTGGAATTTCCACCGATGATCAAACGGGGCGAGCTGGTCAGCATTCAGGTCCGGCGCGGCGCCCTGACCCTGACTGCACGGGGGAAATCGCAGCAGAATGGACGTGCCGGCGAGATGATTCGGGTGCGTAACAGTCAATCACGTAAAGAGATCCTGGCCCGGGTGGTTGCGCCCGGCCAGGTGGTTCTGGAGTTCTGACATGAGAGTTCGATGGTTTATGGGGATTGGCCTATGGCTGCTGCTGAGTGCTTGTGCCGGGTCGGCGACCAAACCTGACCTGCGTGAGGTGGCACCAGTGGTTTCACCTCCGGTGGCGCACCATACGTCGGGTTCGCTCTGGGCGGCAGATCGCGGCAGTCTGTTTTACGATATCAAGGCGCGTATGCTTGGCGATGTGATTACCGTTGCCATTTTCGAACGCGCCAGCGCCAGCAAGGAAGCCAAGACATCTACCGGGCGTGACAGCGAAATTACTGCTGACATCAGCAAACTTCTCGGGTTGGAGAAGAAACTGCCAGGACTGTTCAATCTCGGTATGGATCCGACCGCATTGCTCGATGCAACAGCGTCCAACAGTTTTTCCGGCGGCGGCAAAACCTCCCGTAAAGAAGACCTGGTCGCGACTCTGGCCACCCAGATCATTGAGGTGTTACCCAACGGCAATCTGCGTATCAAGGGCAACAAGACTGTCACCGTCAACAATGAAATGCAGATTGTGACCCTGAGCGGTACGGTTCGTTCCTCGGATATCTCTCCGAGCAATATTGTCGACTCCAAGAATATCCTTAATGCCCGTATCGCTTATGTCGGCAATGGGGCGGTAAGTGACAAGCAACAGCAGGGCTGGCTGGTTAAAGCTCTCGACAGGGTCTGGCCATTTTAGAATTTCCGGGGACATACCAAATGATCTTTTTTCAAAAAAACCCATACCGACAGAGGTTTTCTCACCTTCTGCAGCAGTTTGCTCCGGTCTTGCTGGGACTGTGTTTTATCCTGGTGCTTCCGGTTGCGACCCAGGCCTCGCGGATCAAGGAGCTGGCGCAACTGGAAGGGGTGCGGGCCAACCAGCTGGTCGGTTACGGGCTGGTGGTCGGGTTGAACGGCACCGGTGACAGCAGTATCACCCAGTTTACCAATCAGTCACTGGCCAACATGCTCGAACAGTTGGGCCTGATCGTCGATCGTTCCCGGGTCAAGGTCGACAATGTGGCGGCAGTCATTGTGACCGCAGAATTACCGCCCTTCGCCCGGACCGGCAGCCGCATCGATGTCACGGTGTCATCGATCGGTGACGCCGAGGATATCGCCGGTGGCACCCTGCTGATGACCCCGCTCAAAGGACCCGACGGACAGGTCTACGCGATCGCTCAGGGCTCGATGGTGGTTGGCGGACTGGCCTTCGGTGGCAAGGCAGCCAAGGTTCAGAAGAACCACCCCACGGCCGGGAGAATTCCCGGGGGTGCCTTGGTGGAGCGGGAAGTCCCCTTCGATTTCAGTGCCCAGAGAGAGCTCAATTACCGGCTCAAGGATTTTGATTTTACGACCGTTTCCCGTATGACGGCGGCGGTTAACCGTCACTTTGGATTGAAGATTGCCGCAGCTCTTGATGGTGGTTCGATGCGGGTTGTTCCGCCGCCGGCCTATCAGGGTCAAACGGTCGAGTTTGTTGCTGAACTGGAGCGACTCGAGGTTGTTCCCGATACCATTGCCCGCATCGTGGTCAACGAAAAAACCGGCACCATCGTTATGGGTGAGAAAGTTCGTATCTCCACGGTCGCCGTTTCTCACGGCAACCTCAATCTGGTGATCAGTGAATCGGCCGAAGTTTCACAGCCAAATCCGCTTGGCCAGGGACAAACAGTTGTCATCCCGCAGACCTCGGTCGATATCAGTGAAGACAAGGGCAATCTGGTGGTGATGGAGATGGGCGTAAGTATCGGCGATGTCGCCAGTGCCCTCAATGCGATCGGCGCCACTCCCCGCGACCTGATCGCAATTTTCCAGGCAATCAAGGCCGCCGGAGCACTTTACGCGGACCTGGTTGTTCTGTAGGAGATGAGATGAAACTGAATATGGAATCCCGGCTGTTGATCAGTCAGTCAAGCACTGGCTTCCCCGCCCGGGGGGAACAGCCGCAGGATAAAGAGGCGCGAGTGAAGACTGCCCAGCAGTTCGAGGCGATTTTTATCCGGACCCTGTTCAAGGAAATGCGATCGACGGTTCCCGATGGAGGCCTGTTGCCAAAAGGGACCGCCGAAGCGATTTACACCGATCTGCAGGATACCGAAGCGGCGCAGAATTTTGCCGATCAGGGGGGGATCGGGTTGGCCGAAATGATGATCGAACAGATGCAGGGAGAGCGCTCCGATTCAAGCGAGGATAGATAGGATTTGTATCGGGCCGCAAAAAGGAACCACCGAAGGTAAGGTTGTCCTTCTTCTATCCCTTTCTTTCCGGCCTCAGCAGAGGCCATTTTTCTGCAAAAAAAACTAAAGCTTTCCTCTCATTCTGTCGATAACAGGCATAAGAGTCGGCAGCAGTCGGGGTTGCACGAGGCAGCCAGGGCCGACCCTTCCATGGATGGAGGAGAGGATGGTTGATAAATTATCACCGGTCAAACCGGTTCAACGTGCCACCGAACAGCATCGGAATTTTCCCAGCAAGGACGAGAAGGAAACCCGGGACAAGATCTTTACCGGTGAGGACCGGGTGACGGTCGAGCATGAAACCGCCGCGACCACTTATGGCAAGCTGGCCGGTGTTGAGGTCGGATCCTCCTATCAGCTGTTGCGGCAACTGGTGGTCAAGACCCTGAACGATCAGGGAGTAACCAGCCTGATCAGCACAGGCGAAGGCGAGATTGACCTTGGTACCCTGACACCTGAGGCGGCCGGTGATCTGGTCAGTGAGGATGGTTATTTCGGGGTCGATAAAACCTCGCAACGAATCGTCGATTTTGCGATCAACGCATTCGGAAATGATCCGGCGAAGCTGGCACAGATGAAGGATGCGATTGAAAAAGGTTTTCAGGAAGCAGCAGAGGTTTTCGGGGGCATGCTGCCAGAGATATCACATCAGACTTATGCCGCGGTGATGGACAAGCTCGATACTTTTGCCGGCACGACTGATGAGGAAAGAGGAGAAAATCATGGTTGATCGAATTATCGGTGGCAAGGTGGTCGGCCCCTTAAGTGAGGCCAGGGGCAGCCGCAAGGCCGAGCCGAAGAAGCAGGCCGAAAAGGGAACTCGCGGCGACCGTGTTGAATTTTCCGATGTGCTGCAGAATGCCAGTCGTGCGACCAGGACCGAAGCAACAATCGAGACGCCACGCAGTGAAAAGCTGCAGCAGCTTAAACAGCAGATTGCCAGCGGCCAGTATCGCCCGGATCTTGAAAAGGTGGCGGCCAGCCTGCTCAAGTTTATTGTTGAGGAGAAATCCTGATGACTGTTGAACGGGTTCAGGAAAAGCTGGATGCCCTGCTTGAGCTTCTAAAGCAGGAGCGTCGTGCCGCTATCGATCTTGACATGCAGGAACTTGAGCGGGTGGTGACCTGCAAGCAGCAACTGCTGCATGGTTTTGATCCGCAGCCGCAGGAAGCTGAAGGGCTTGAGGATCTGCTCAAACAGATTGACAATGAGAACCGCCGCAATGCTTATCTGATCTGGGCCGGCCTCGGCTGGGTGCGTGAAATGATGGGTTTCTTCGGGCGTTCGACGGCCCAGTCGACCTACGGTTTGAAGGGGCAGAAATGCTCCCATCAGGTTGAGGGACGACTTCTTTCGGGAAAGGTCTGAACCATGGGTGGCCTGAATGCAGCGTTGAACTCGGGGAAAACCTCCCTGCTGACCAATCAGAAAGCGATCGAAATTACCGGCCTCAACGTGGCCAATGTCAATACTCCCGGTTATTCACGCCAGAATCCTTACCTGACACCTTACCCGGCGCTGGCCTTTGGTGATTATTTTATCGGGACCGGCGTGACTGTCGGCTCGATTCAGCGTGCCCATGATAGCTTTCTGGCCGGTCAGATCAATGACAAGGGTGCCGAGTTCGGGTTCGAAAACTCACAGCTCAATACTCTGGCCGAGATCGAGCGCGAGATCGGCATCGGTGACAACAGTCTGTCGGATGAGGTCGACAAGTTTTTCGACGCCTGGCGCCAGCTCAGTACCAACCCGGGTGGCGAAGTTGAGCGTCAGCAAGTCCTGCAACGTGGCGGACTGCTTGCCGATAAGTTTCATAATATCGATACCGGTTTGCAGCAGGTGCGTAAGAATATCAATATTGATCTGACCGGCAAGATCGATGGGATCAATCAGAAATTGTACGAAATTGCCGACCTCAATAATCGGATTTCGGCGATCGAGCTTGCCGGGCAGGATGCCAACAGCGACCGTGATCGGCGTGACATGCTGCTCAAGGGCTTGTCCGAAACCCTCGGTGTGACCGGTTTCGAAACCTCGACCAGTACCCTGTCGGTCCAGTTGCCCAATGGCATGCCGCTGGTTGAGGGTGATATCGTCACTCCGCTCGAAGGCTATGTTTCAGGGGTTGATCTGCAACTGCGCCTCAAGTTCGGCAATACCAATATCAATCTTGATCGTACCGATGTCGGCGGTGAGATCGGTGGACTCTACCAGGTTCGCGATGTGATGATTCCCGATGTTCTCAACCGTCTGGATACCCTGGCGTTCGAGATCAGTTCACGGGTCAATACCCAACATCAGCTCGGCAGTGGCCTGGATGCTGTCAGTGGCCGTGATTTTTTTGTTCCGCTGGCCGGTGTCGCCGGGGCCGCTTCTTCGATCGGTATGAATATTACCCAGACCAGAGAAGTCGCCGCCGGAATGACCAGCGCGCCCGGTGACAATACCAACGCCCTGACGATTCTGGATCTTGAATCTGCCCAGACCATCGGCAATGACAATTTTGTTTCGTTCTACGGCAAAATTGCTGCAGCGGTCGGCGTCGAAACCGCTCGTAATCGGCAGGCCAAGGATGGTCTGCGTGACTCCCTCGATTCGCTCAACAACCTGCGTGACAGTGTCGATGGCGTCTCGCTCGAAGAGGAGATGATCAACCTGCTGCAGTTTCAGAAAGGTTACGAGGCTTCGGCCAAGTTCCTGTCGACGGTTGATGAAATGATGGACACCCTGTTGTCGCTGAAGAGGTAGGCCGCTATGAGAGCAACCCAGACCACAACCTTCCGCAGTCTGCAGAACTATCTTGATAAGGCGAGTACTCGTCTGCAGACCCTGCAGCTGGCAGCCGCAACCGGCAAACGGCTCAACCGGCCGTCCGATGACGCGACGGCGATCAGCCCGGTATTGTCGGCCCGGACCCAGATCAAGAACTCCGACCGCTACCTCGAAACCATCGCGTCAGGGCTTGACCGGATCAACAACATGGATGGCAACCTCAATAACATCGAGAATGTCATGCAGCGTATTCGCGAGATCAGTCTCGCTTCAATCAACGACACCCTAAGTGCCAACGACCGGTTGACCTATGCTGATGAGGTCGGACAGCTCAAACAGTCACTGCTTGATACCGGAAATGCACAGGTTGATGGAAAATTTCTATTTGCCGGTTATGCTGAAAAGACCAAACCCTTTACCCGCAATCCCAACTACCCGGCGACCGAGTCGAACCCGGTGGTCTACAACGGTGATCAGGGCGTGGTGCAGTTTGAAATCGGTCCTGGAGAAAAAATTGCCGTCAATATAACCGGCAGTTCCCTGTTGCTCGGCGATGCGGATAACGATGGTGCGACCGATCCCGGTGCCGTTGACCTTTTTGCGGTTATCACCTCGATTGAAGAAGCTCTGCGGGCCGACAATCCGGCCGGAGTCGATGCCCAGTTGACCAATCTTGAGACCGGAACAGACCAGGTTCGCACCCAGCGCAGCCTCAAGGGGAATATCGGTGCCCGTCTGATGCTCGCCAGTGAGCATATGGAGCAAATTAAAATTGATATGGAAACCATGCGTTCGCGTTTCGAAGATGCCGACATCCTTGAAACCATAACCAGCCTGGAACAACAGCAACAGGGTTTTCAGGCCGCACTCAGCATTGTCGGCAAGGTCAATGATCTGTCGATACTCAATTACATCTAAACAACCAATGCAGCACAGAGCTGCAGACCCCGAACCCGAACTGCGGAGCAGATTCGGACCCGAGCCAGGGAGGGCGAAATGCTGGTACTGACACGCAAGGCAGGTGAAGGGATCGTCATCGGCGATGACATTCGAATTACAATTGTAGAGCTGAAAGGCGGCGGGGTGCGAATCGGTATCGATGCCCCGCGTTCGACCAAGGTTCACCGGCTGGAAGTCTACGAACGGATTATTCAAGAGAACAAGGAAGCGACTCAGTGGGATATCGCTGATCTCGATGCCTTGAGCCAGAGCATTGTGCAGGAGAAGAAATCATGAAAAAGATCATGTCCCGTTTTGGCGAGATCGAATACGACCCGAAAAAAACCATCCATTTTCCTTATGGGTTGATCGGTTTTGATGGCCTGCATGATTTCGTGGTTGTTCCCAGTGGTAAGGAGGGGCCACTGTTCTGGATTCAAAGTGTCGATGATTCGCAGATCGCCTTCGTGCTGACCGATCCGACCAACTTCTTTCTCGACTACAAGGTGGTTCCCGATCAGAGTGAATGCACCAAACTCGGAATCAGCGCTGCCGAAGAGTGTCTGACCCTGTCGGTTGTAACTGTCCACCCGGACAAGACCGTGACCCTCAACCTGCAGGCCCCGATTCTCTATGCACCACAGAAAAATTGCGGGTTGCAGGTGATTCTCGAAAAAAGCAAATATGAGAGTCGTACGCCGTTGCCAGTGGTGCGGCCTGCTACGGATAATGGCCAGGGCGCGGCCGCTGCCGGATAGTTATTTTCTTGCTCTCACACGTATGATTTGTCTTCTGACACCCCAGCCTCAGGTTGGGGTGTTTTTTTGTGGGGGCAGGTTTGCCGTCAGCACGACAAAAATCACGGCACAATGATCTGAAGAGAATGGTGCCGCAATTCAGGCCGGATAGCTTACAGCAAAATAATCGCCCATTTCAATCTTGGCACGATTAATGATCTTTCACTGTTCCGCGTGGCGTGGAAGGCCCTTCAGGGATGATATTTGCCGAAATTTTGACGCGCGGAGTCCGTTAAGTGTTCGACCAAAACCTCCAGATAATCGATCAACGCTGGCCCGAATTGGGGGCTCGGCTTGCTGCCGCAACGGTCCTGACCGAAGTTGAAGCGGTGCGGGTTATTGAACCGAGTTTGCAGATTCAGGGCTTGCAGCTGACCAGTTGTTTCGACCGGCGCAGTGAAGCGCAATTGCAGGCTTCACTGGTCCCGCGGGAGAGTACGACCGCGCAGGTCTATGGTCTGGCGCTGGGGGATTTGCAGCAGGTGCTGCTGGAGCGTTCTGAACTTCAACAACTGAATGTGGTGATGATGAACCTTGCTGTGGCGCGCTGTTGCCTTGAGCACTTCGATCAACGCGGTTGGCTTGAGGATTCAAGGGTCAATCTTTTGACTGCAGAAAGGCTCAAAAACCCGCGGCTGCCCTTTGCGGCTGCGCCGGTTTGCCTGCAACTGGCAGATGAATCGGCCTGTGAGCTGCGGGACAGGATTGTGCTCGAACTGGCCACGCCGGCCATCAGGCGCCGTTGTGGAGCGGGCAATGCCCGGCTGCAGCAGCGACTGATCGCGAATGACGCCTATATCGAGCAGGATGAGGATGTGGCCTTGTTCTTCGACCGCATTGGTGACAAGCGGGCGGTAGTGGCTGCAGCCGGACCCAGTCTGGCACAGCATTTCGAGTTGTTGAGAAAAGAACGTGACCGTATCTGGCTGATTGTGGTCGATGCGGCTCTTAAGCCCTTGCTCGCGGCCGGGATTACCCCCGACGTGGTGTTGACCATCGACCCCCACGACACAAGGATCCTGCCCTTTTTCGAGGGGATTGACAGGGTTCGACTGGAGAATGCGGCGCTGGTCTACTTTCCGCTGGTTCACCACAGTGTCCTGGAGGCCTGGCCGGGGATCCGCTTCTGTGCCTACGCCCGTCATCCCCTGTATGCCGAACTGGCGCTGCAGCAACCGCGCGGCAGTCTCTTTTCTTCCGGCAGTGTTTTGCATCCAGCGGTGGATCTGGCGGTACAGGCCGGAGCGACTGAGGTTGTGCTGCTGGGTGCTGATTTTTGCTATCCGGAACGCAAAAGCCATGTTGATGGTTGTGTGGTCCAGGTTCAGCTTCCGGCAGTGAATCACGAACACTGGGTTCTTAATGGCAGGCAGGAACGGGTTCCGACCCATCTGAACATGCGCGGTTTCCTGCGTGATCTTGAAGGCTACATTGACAGTCACCCGCAGGTGAAATTTACCAACGGCAGTCGTATTGGCGCCAGGATCTCAGGGACCAGTTACCTGCAGGAGGCATCATGAGTATCCCGCTCTGCCGAATGCATCTGGATGCCGCAGTCCGCAACTTCCGTCTCGGAATTGAGGGAGAAGGCAGTTATCACTTGCTGCAGTTTATCGATGAAGTCGAGCCTCTGCTGGGCAGGGCTCCAGCGCCTGAACTGCAGAGGATTACACCCTTGCTCAACCGGATCGTTGCCGCACAGGGGCGGATGGATTTTCTCTGTGTTGCCGATCTTCTTGAATATGAAAACCTGCTGCCCGGCTTGCCGGACTGAAAGGAATCAGGATGCAGAGCGAACAGCAGTCGAATGACTTTATCCAGAACTCATTTGGAGATCGCTATCTGTTCAAGGTTAATGGGACAGCTTTCGACAAGATCGGTTCTGCCGCCGTTTACCTGAAACAGTTTGATGAGAAGATTTTCGAGGAGAATCATTTCTATGTCTTTCTGGGTACCGATTCCGGGTTGCTGCCGAAATATCTGCTGCAGAAGGGACTGCCTGTCGGCACAACCTACATGTTTATCGAACTGCCCGAACTGATTGACGAAGTACGGACCGAGCTTGACCTGACGGAAGATTCGGAAAAGCTGATGTTGACAACCTTTGACTGCTGGCAAAAAGAAGCGGTCGCCATCGAATTTCAGAACTATGTCTATCTCGACAATATGCAGTTTCATCGTTCGATTGCGGCCGAAGATCTGAATATTGATGCCTATCAGGAGATCGGTCGCGAATTGCAGGAAGAACTGGAGCAGATTCGCTGGATGCTGCATGCCGAGATGGGGAGTGAACTGTTCACCCGGCGGCAGCTGGAGAACCTGGCCGAAAACCGGTTGTCGGCGGCCTGCCTGCGCGGCAGTTTCAGTGGTCGCACTGCCGTGGTTCTTGGTGGCGGACCATCCCTTGATGACAGCATTTCCTGGGTGATTGAAAACCGCGACAGTATGCTGGTGATTGCCGTCTCACGCATCTGTCGCCGTCTGCTCGAAGTCGGTCTGATTCCCGATATCGTGGTTTCGATTGACCCCAACCAGATCAGTTATGACATCAGCAAAGAGATGCTGCTGCTGCACGAGCGGACGATTTTCGTTAATCAGTACCATGTTTCTTCGCGGCTGCTCGGTCAGTGGCGCGGGCGAAATTTTTATATGGGGCAGCGGCTGGAATGGGTTGAAGAGGACCCTGATCAGGCATTTAACGCCCGCGGGCCGACGGTTACCAACTGTGCGATCGATCTGGCGGTTCAGATCGGAGTAGAACGGATTTTGCTCGTCGGGGTTGACCTCTGTTTCAGCCGCAAGGGTTTCACCCACGCTCAGGGCAGTAACGAATACGGTGTCGGGCCGCAACTCGGAACCGGACAGTTGTGGGTCGAAACCAACAGTGGCGAGATGGCCGAGACAACCGCGGATTTCCATTTTGCGATCTCGACCATTGCCGGGCAGGCGACGATGGCGGCTGACTGCGGTTGCCAGCTGATAAATATGGGTGACTGGGCGGCCAGGATCGATGGTGTTGCGCACGCCAGTTGGCGCGATATCGTACTGAGCCCGTTACCGCAACCTGCCTTCGAGATGCTGGCGGACTGGTTGCCGCCCGAGAATAGCGAACTGCGGACTGCTCACCAGAGGGCAATGCTGGACGAGTTGGAAACCGCAGCCAGTGCTTTTCGTGAAATCAGAAAGCTGGCCTGCGAGGGGGTCCGCGCCAATGACGGTTTTTTCGGCCGAGTGGCTGGCGGTAAGGGAGAACAGAAGTACAAGGCCAAACTTGATCGGATCGAGAAGAAACTGAAGAAAGGTTTTGATGTCTTTAATCCGATGCTCAAGAAAGCCGGAATTCGCGATTTTCTCAAGCTGACCCAGGGCGAGGGCGCAGACAGCTGGACCTCCGAGGATATTGACCGACTCGGGCGGATTTATTTCGAGGCCTACCGGGATACTGCAGACCGCTTGTTACAGATGGTTGAAGATGCACAAAAACGACTCGAAGCGCGACTGGCGGAAGAGTCCGGCTCACCGGATTTGACGCAGATTTTTAGCCAGTGGCAACGGGATCAACAGCCCGGACGCTTCTATCTGTGGCGGCAGCGAAATCCCGGGATAACAATTTCTGAAGAACTGACGGCGCAGGTCGCAGCTTTCGAAGCTGCATTCAAGGAAGATCTCGATGATCGGCAGACCATGCATATGGCACGTGCCCGGGCCTGGTCGGAACTGGGACCGGTGTGCGGCAAGCTGAAGCTGCTGTACCGTCGCGGCGAAAGGGAAAATCTTGCTCACCTGGTTGATTGTCTCGATCCACAGCGCAGCACGGACGAGAAGGCCCTGTTGCATCTGGGGCAGGGGTTTATTGCCGAGCTTGACGAAAAAACTGATGACGCACTTGAAGAATATCGAAACTTGATCGACGAACTGGCCGAAGAGAAGAAGGGGAGTGTCCTCGAAGAGGGCCTGCTGCGGGTTTTCTCTATTTCTCTTGAGCGTACAGATAGCGAATCTGCCTTGCTTGCAGCCGAATGTCTGGCCTCGATCGCGCCGACCTATCTGCCCTACTACGCCGATATGCTCAAACTGACCGGTGACAAGGGCAAGGCTCTTGATACCTACGCCGACTATCTCGAAGCGGTGCGCGAGGATCTGCCAGTGATGCTGAAGATGGGCTGTCTCTATATGGAGGCCGGGGTTACAGAAGGGGCAAAGCTGATGTTCGATATGGTGCTTGAGCGTGAGCCCTGGAATCAGGCGGCCCTCCATTTCCTTGAGACCCTTGAGCAGAATTTGACAACAGAAGCTGATCTGCAGGGGCAGATCGAAAACTGAAACGGGGCCGATTGTGAGCAAGATCAAAACCATCGAAGAGATCAGGCCGTTGCTTGGCCAGGCACGCGAAAAGGGGCAGAAGGTCGTCCATTGTCACGGAGTTTTTGACCTGCTGCATATCGGGCACATCCGATACTTTGAGCAGGCACGGGAGATGGGTGACCTGTTGCTGGTCACTTTGACTCCCGATCGTTTTGTCGACAAGGGACCGGGCCGCCCGGCCTTTACCGAAGATTTGCGGGCCGAAAGTATCGCCTCACTTGATCCGGTCGACTTTGTGGTCGTCAATCAGTGGCCGACCGCCGAAGAAACCCTGCGCGTGTTGCGACCGGATATCTATGTCAAAGGCTGGGAATTCAAGGAAGTTGCCAACGACCCGACCGGCAAAATGGCCCTGGAGGCTGAAGTGGTGCGTGAGGTCGGAGCCGAGCTGGCTTTTGCCGGTGACATCGTTTTCAGTTCCTCGAATTTGATCAATCGCTACTTTTCCCAGCAGCCCGATGAACTTAAAAGCTACCTCGATCTGTTGCGTACCCGGACCAGTATCGAGGGAATTGCTGCACTGTTTGAGCGGATGGAAAAGCTCAAGGTACTGGTGGTCGGTGATGCGATTCTGGATGCCTATCAGTATTGCGATACGATCGGCAAATCATCGAAAGATCCGACCCTGGCGATGAAATACCGTTCGGAAGATCTGTTCGCCGGAGGCGTCTTTGCAGTCGCCAACCATGTGGCCGGTTTTGCCCGCCAGGTTGATCTGCTGACCGTGATCGGTGAGCAGAACTCGCAGGAAGATTTTATCCGGAATCATCTGCACTCCAACATCACCCCGGTCTTTTTTACCCAGCCACAGGCCCCGACCCTGACCAAGCGCCGCTTCATCGATGCTTATTCTCTCAACAAATTGCTCGAAATCTATGAGATGGATGATTCGGGCTTGCCGCCGGAACAGACGGCCCTCTTCAACGATTGGTTGCGGCAGCGGATCCGCGACTACGATCTGGTGATTGTGGCTGATTTCGGCCATGGCACTATCGCCGATGAGACGGTGCGGCTGTTGCAGAAGGCGCCCTTTCTGGCTGTTAACACCCAGGCCAATGCCGGGAATCGTGGTTTCAATACCATCGGACGTTATCCGGGCGCTGATTTCGGCTGCCTGGCCGAGCACGAACTGCGGCTTGAATATCGTGACATGCGTGGTGACGTACGTCCCTATCTGCACCATCTGGTCAGGCGTCTGGGCGCCGGGCGCTTTGTCGTGACCCTCGGTCGGCGCGGTTGCGAGGTTTGCAATACTCGCGGGGAGTTCATCAAGGTGCCTTCTTTTGCCCGTAACGCCGTTGACCGGGTCGGCGCCGGAGATGCGTTCTTTTCGATTGCGGCCATGGCGGCGGCGCTTGATGCACCGGACGAGATGATTGCTTTTACCGGCAGTGTTGCCGGTTCGCTGGCGGTCGAGATTATCGGTAACGAAAAATCGATCGATCGTATGGCGGCCCTCAAGTTTATTACCGCGTTGCTGAAATAGCAGCGCTGGAGAATCAGGAATGACCAACAGGCCGGTCTATCGTGAATTTGATCGCAGTCGATTGCAATTGCTGCCGCTGGCACAGCGGCAGCACAAGCTCGACCTGTCGATCCTGTTGCCGCTTGAGAAGCACAGTGACTTCAGTGCCGATTATCAGCTGCTGGCCGAACAGTTATTGAGTGCCCGCGAAAACAAGCGGGCTGCAGTGCTGATGATGGGTGCCCATGTGATTCGTTCGGGGGTGCAGCATTACCTGATCGATCTGATGGAGCGGGGCCTAATCAGTGCTCTGGCGATGAACGGTGCCGGGATCATTCACGATTATGAGCTGGCCTTGATCGGTTCCACCACCGAGTGTGTTGAACGTTATATCAGTAACGGCCAGTTCGGTTTCTGGCAGGAAACCGGACGTCTCAATGCCATTGTCAGCACGGCGGCGCAGGCGCGAAAGGGATTGGGTGAAGCGGTCGGTGAAGCGATTGAGAACAGCGATTTTCCACATCGCAGGATCAGTCTGGCCGCTGCCGCCTGGCGGCTCGGCATTCCGCTGACCGTTCATATCGGCATCGGGCAGGACATTATTCATCAGCATCCCGATTTTGACGGTGCGGCCTATGGCGCCTGCAGCTACCGCGATTTTCTGCGTTTTGCCGCCGAGCTTGAACGGCTTGAAAAAGGGGTGGTGATGAGCTTCGGTAGCGCGGTGATGGCTCCCGAAGTTTATCTGAAGGCCCTGGCCATGGTGCGCAATGTCGCGCATCGGCGTCAGGAGCAGATTGCCGATTTCACTACCCTGGTTGCCGACTTGCCGCAACTGCCCGCGGATTACCATTGCGAGCCTTGTCCCGACGACCCGGCCTACTATTTTCGGCCCTGGAAAACCATGCTGGTGCGCACCGTTAAGGATGGTGGCCGCAGCATCTACCTGCAGGGACGTCACGCCGACACCATTCCGACTCTCTGGAGCGCCATCGGCACACTGGAGGCACAAATGAAGGGAGAATCTCATGACCTGGCAGGATCACAGCCGACTGCTTCAACGACAGCTTGAAGCGCTGCAGATCAGTAAAGGCCACAACAAGTTTATTCTGCCTGCTGATGAAGGGTTTGAACTCTGGACTGACTGGACCTGTCGGACCGCATTGACCGGCCGGACCGTCTATCTGATCGGCAACGGAGCCAGTGCCTCGATGGCCAGTCACATGGCGGCCGATCTGGCCAAGAACGCCTATGTCCACACCGAGGTCTTCAGCGATCTGTCGCTGTTGACCGCAATCGCTAACGACATCAGTTACGATGAGGTTTTTGCCGAGCCCTTGCGGCGGCGGATGGTCCAGGGCGACATCCTGGTCGCAATCAGCAGCAGCGGCGGCTCTCCCAATGTCCTACGTGCCGTGGAAACTGCCCGTAACATGGGTGGTTATGTGGTGACCCTGTCGGCGATGCGGGCCGACAACCCGTTACGTCAGGCGGGCCAGCTCAACCTGTATCTCCCGGCAGATACCTATGGTACGGCCGAAAGCGGACACGCCTCGATTCTGCATTTCTGGATGGATCAGGTTGCCGAACGAAGGGCTCATCTGGCGGAGGATGCTGCGGAAGGGACCCATGGATAAGTATCGGATCGACAGCCACAAACTGATGTTTCATGTCCCACGGGTTCATGCCTGGTTGCAGGGTGAGCAGGTTTATCCGCTCTACGCCGAGATCAGTCCGACCGGGGCCTGCAACCACCGCTGCACCTTCTGCGCCCTCGATTATATGGAGTATCTGCCGCGTTACCTGGATGCCGATCTGTTGGAAAAACGCCTGCAGGAAATGGGACGGCTGGGATTGAAATCGGTGATGTTCGCCGGTGAAGGCGAGCCTTTTCTGCATCCGCAACTGGCACAGATGATCGGCGCCGCCAAAAGCGCCGGAATTGATGTCGCCCTGACCAGTAACGGGGTGTTGATGGACGAAGAACGCGCGCGCTGGATTTTGCCGCAGCTCAGCTGGATCAAGGTGAGCATCAATGCCGGGAGTGCCTCAAGCTACAGCGCCATCCACCGTACCAAGGAAAGCGACTTTGCCAAGGTGATCGAAAATTTCTGGCGGGCGGTGAAACTGCGGACAGAAAACAACTGGCAGTGCACCATCGGTTTCCAGATGCTGCTGCTGCCGGAGAATCGACATGAAGCCGCCGAACTGGCCGGAATCGGGCGCGAGATCGGCATCGATTACCTGGTCATCAAACCCTATTCGCAGCACCTGCACAGTCAGACCGACCAGTACCGCGATACCGATTATTCGGATATCGAGGATCTGCAGCAACAGTTGGCCTCTTACAGCACCGAAAACTTCAAGGTGTTGGTGCGGACCGGGACCATGTCCAAGTTGAATGACGAGGCCCCGGCCTATCCGCGCTGTCTGGCGCTACCCTTCTGGTCCTACATTGACGCCGGTGGCGGGGTCTGGGGTTGCAGTGCCCACCTCGGTGACGAACGCTTTCTGTACGGCAATATCAATCAGCAGAGTTTCGAGCAGATCTGGTCGGGTGAGGCCCGCCGGAAATCTCTCGCCTGGGTGGCCGACGAACTCGATACCAGCGGCTGCCGGGTCAACTGCCGAATGGATGAGATCAACCGTTATCTGCACGAACTGCAGCATCCCGGCGCGCATGTGAACTTCATTTAGGACTTGTGGACATGACCCGTCGCATCGGTATCGATTTTGATAACACCCTGATCTGTTATGACCGGCTGTTCCTCCTGCTGGCACGGGAGGCAGGCTATGAAGTACCGACGAAACTGCGTGACAAAACCGCACTGCGAGACTGGTTGCGTGTACAGCCGGAGGGTGAACTTGCCTGGCAACGATTGCAGGCCCAGGCCTACGGCCCGCAGATAGGCGCAGCAACGCTGTTCAACGGGGTGGAGGAGGTTCTGGCCGCCTGCCAGAAGCGTGGTGATCAGCTGTATGTGGTCAGTCACAAATCACGTTTTGCCGCCCAGGATCGGGAGGGAGTCAACCTCCATCAGGCGGCGCGCAAGTTTCTGGTCCGCAGCAGCTTGTTCGAACGGCGGTTGTTGAATCCGGACCAGGTTTTTTTTGAAGAAAGCCGTGCTGAAAAAGTGCGACGGATCGCCAGCCTCGGTTGTGAGCTGTTTATTGATGATCTGCCGGAAACATTTACCGAACGGGATTTTCCAACGAGTATTCGACGAATTCTTTTTGCCGCTCAGCCGTTGCTGCCCGGCATTGAATGCTGCCGTAACTGGCAGGAGATCGGTCAGGCGCTGGAATAGAGAATGGAAGAAGAATTGAATCAGGTGCTGCAACAAGAACTGCAAGATCCGCTCTTGAGTTGCGCAATGATTGACCAGGGCAGCAACAGTCGGACCTTGCAGGTTTTCAGCCCACGTCATGGTGAACTGTTGGTCAAGCGCTATGTTGATGACGGGCGCAGACGGCTCGAAACCGAATATATGGCCTTGAAGTTTCTGTCACGGAAAGGCTTGCCGGTTGCCCGTCCGCTGATGGCGCGATCCGCAGAATTCTACGCGGTTTACAGCCGCTTGCCGGGGAAGCATCCCTGCGCTGAAAAAGCGGATACCCGGATCCTTGCGCAGCTGCTCGATTTTCTCCGCCAGTTGCACGGTTTTCGCGCCGAACTGCCAGATTTTGCTCCGGCGGCAGACGCCTGCCTGAGCGCGGGGGCTGCGATTGCTCTGGTGCAGGACCGCCGTCAGCAGCTGGCAGGAGTGGACGATGGCCGGCTGCAGAAATTTTTGACCAGTGCTTTTGATCCCTGTTGCGAGCTGTTGAGCAGGAGGTTTCAGGCTGCGGTCGGATCTGCCTTTTTTGAAGCGCTGCCCGAAACAGAACAGACTCTGAGTCCATCCGATTTCGGTCTGCACAATGCGCTTTGTACTGCAGATGGTCGTCTTTCGTTTGTCGATTTTGAATATTTCGGTCGTGACGACCCGGCCAAGCTGGTCAGCGATTTTCTCTGGCATCCGTCGATGGAATTGCCCGCTGCGTTCAGAGCGAGTTTCCTCCAGGGCTGCAGGGAGCTTTACGGCGAAAGTTTTTACCAGCGCTGGCAAGACTCACATGCGATTCACGGGCTGAAGTGGGTGTTGTTACTTCTCAATGAATTTTTGCCGCAGCATTGGCAACGGCGATGTTTTGCCGGTGAGAAAGCCTCACGTCAGCAGCGTCAGCAATATCAGCTCGAAAAAGCACAGAGTTTGCTGGCTCGACTTGAAGTATTGGAGAAAGGAACCGCAGATGAATGTTGATCCGCTCAAAACTCCGCTCGATCGCAGATCGCGTGAATTGAGGCACCAGATGGTGCGGATGATGGAAGAGGCCGGACGCGGGCATCTGGCTTCGGCATTTTCACTGGTCGAAATTTTGCGCGTTCTTTATGAGGATATTCTGCGACTCGATTCGGCACAGCCCGACTGGCCGCAGCGTGATCGACTGATCCTCAGCAAGGGTCATGGCTGTATGGCGCTTTATGTGATGCTGGCCGAACGCGGTTTCTTCCCCGAATCTGAATTGTGGGATTTCTGCAAACCCGGCGGTCTGCTCGGCGGTCATCCCGAGCACAAGGTTCCCGGGATCGAGGCCTCGACCGGCAGTCTGGGACATGGTCTTTCCTTCGGCGTCGGTTTTGCCCTCAATGCCCGCATGGATGACAGTCCGGCTCGTACTTATGTGGTTGTCGGCGATGGGGAGTGCAATGAAGGCTCGGTGTGGGAGGCGGCGATGGCGGCGGCCAAACATCAGCTGGCAAATCTCTGCGTACTGGTCGATTGTAACAAGTTGCAATCCTACGGTCCGACGGCGGATATCCAGAGTCTTGATCCCTTTGCTGACAAGTGGCGGGCCTTCGGGTTTGAGGTCGATGAGGTCGATGGCCATGATCTGGCGGCGTTGCGACAGCTGCTGGAGCGCCCGCCGGGGAGACAGCCGCGGACGATCATCTGCCACACCGTCAAAGGCAAGGGGATTCCCGAGGTTGAAAACAATCTGGCCTGGCATCACAAGAGCAAGTTGCCGACAGAAAAATTGGCCGAACTCTACCAGGCGCTGGAGGTGAACTGATGCGGCAGACCTGTCTCGATACGGTGTATCAGCTGGCCCAGCAGGATGAACGGGTGGTCTTTATCGGCTCCGACCTTGGCGAAGGGACGCTGGAGGACTTTCGGCGTGAGATTCCGCAACGCTTCTTCATGGAAGGAATCAGCGAGGCCAATATCCTGACCATGGCCGCCGGACTGGCCATGAACGGCAAAATCCCCTACGTCAATACCATTGCCCCTTTTCTGACCCGACGGGCCTACGAGCAGATTCTGCTCGATCTTTGTCTGCACCGGGTCAATGTCCGGTTGCTCGGTAACGGCGGCGGGATGGTCTACGCCCCTCTTGGTCCGACCCACATGGTAATCGAGGATCTGGCGGCGTTGCGGGCGATCCCCGGAATGACGATTCTTGCGCCCGCCGATGCCGAAGAGATGCAGCGGCTGATGTTGCTGACGACCGACTACCAGGGGCCGATCTATGTGCGTTTCGGCAAGGGGTTTGATCCGGTAGTCAGCCGCAGTGAACAGCCGGTTGCAATCGGCAAAGCGGTCACCTATGCCAGTGGCAGCGAGCTGTTGCTGGTTTCGACCGGGATTACCCTGAAACTGGTGCTGGAAGCCGCCGAAAACCTGCAAAACCAGGGTGTTTCGACCGCGATTCTGCATTATCACAGTATTAAACCTTTCGACATTGAAAGTCTGCTGGCTCTGGCTTCGCAGGTTCGGGCGGTGATTACGGTCGAGGAGCATTCGGTGATCGGCGGACTTGGTGGTGCCGTCGCCGAGACGCTGCTCGAAGCCGATCTGGACAGGGTGCCGAAATTCAGACGGATCGGGGTCCCCGATTGTTTTCCCGAGGATTATGGTTCGCAGGCTCATCTGATGAACAGCTTCGGCATCTGTGCCGACAATATCCTTACCCAGGCCAGGATGCTGCTCTGACCAGACAAGAGAAAAGGATGTCAGCGATGAAAAAAATGCTGTTACTCGGCGGCAGCGGAAAATTGGGGACCGCGATCCAGCAGGTTTTTGCGCCCCGGTGGACGCTCAGGGCCCTGAGCTCGCAGGATTTCGATGCCGCGCAGCCCGATTCGCTGCTGGTGCAGCTGGAAGATTTTCGCCCCGATCTGATCGTCAATTGTGTGGCCTATCTGGGAATCGACCCGAGCGAGGCTGATCCGCAGGCGGCCTTTTGTCTCAACGCCCTGCTGCCGCGCTACCTGGTCGGGCTGGCAGCGCGCTACGACTGCCCGCTGGTCCATTTCAGCACTGATGCAGTGTTCAGTGGGGAGAAAAAAGCCTTTTTGAGTGAGCAGGATTGTCCCGATCCGGTCAATCTCTACGGCGTCACCAAATTGTCCGGGGATCAGCTGATTACAGCCGGTGCGATCAAGCATTACATCCTCAGGATCTCGTTGCTGTTCGGTCCGAGCAGCAAACAGAATCAGTTCGTAGAAAAGATGCTCGAACGGATCCGTAACGGTCAGACCGAGTTGCAAATCGCCGCCGATATCGTCGCCTCACCCAGTTATGCGCCGGATGTCGCGCGGCAATTGCTGGAAATTGTCGCAGAAGAGCGGCCTTGGGGGCTGTACCACGTCGCGAATGATGGTCAGGCTTCACTTTATGAACTGATGAAAGAACTCTGTCGGCTCTGTGCTCCGGCGGTGCAAATACGGGCCGCGTCTCACCAGGATTTTGCTGCGGTCGGGCGCAAGAATGATTTTACCCCACTGCGTTCGGTCAAGTTAAAAGCTTTGCGTCCCTGGCAGGATGCGCTGGCCGACTATGCGGCAACCCTCGATATGAACCCTCGGACAGGGGGAAAGGATTGATATGAATAACGGCAAACTGCAGATGGAAGGTTCGAAACTTCTCTGGCATCTTGATCGCGTGACCTCATGGCAGCAAGGTGAGCGGATCGCCCCCTTGCACATCGATGTCGGCTTGAGTAAAAGCTGCAATATTCGGTGCGAATACTGCTTCGGTTCGATGCAGGGCAACCGCTTTGTCACCAAGGACCCCCGCGCTTTTCCGCGTGAGGGC
The DNA here is from genome assembly GCA_024276905.1 of Deltaproteobacteria bacterium. Classification (GTDB taxonomy): domain Bacteria; phylum Desulfobacterota; class Desulfuromonadia; order Desulfuromonadales; family Geopsychrobacteraceae; genus Geopsychrobacter. The sequence goes on along the minus strand of JAJRWF010000050.1, from coordinate 2,627 downwards.
CTGTTGCGTTATGTCACTGATGCTGGTGCCATCGGGGTGCGTTCGATGGCGTTTATCGGTGAGGCCGAACCCTTGCTGAACCCGGCGGTTTACGAAGCAATTGTCGCTGGGAAAAAAGCCGGAGTCGATATCGCCCTGGGAAGCAACGGGATCCTTTATGAAATGTCGCCTGCGGGCGAGGAGGCACTCGAATATCTGACCTGGCTGCGGTTCAATATCAGTGCCGCCAGTGCCGAAGGTTACAAGCGGATTCACAATAGTGATGATTTCGAAATCGCGATGCAGAAGATCCGGTACTGTGTCGGTATCAAACGGCAGAAGAACCTCGATGTGACCATCGGGTTGCAGATGGTTCTGACCCCGAGCAACCGTGACCAGGTGGTGGGGCTGGCAAAACTGGGGCGTGAACTCGGGGTTGATTACCTGGTGGTCAAGCAGTGCAGCGACACCCCGGACAGCGCCCTCGGGATCTACGACCACTTGAAGGAATACCGTGATTTTAACGAGTTATTGCAGGAAGCCGAGGCCCAGGCGACCGATGACTACAAGGTCATCATCAAGTGGAACATGATCGAGAACGAGGGTGCCCGCAATTACGATGTCTGCTACGCGCCGCCTTTTCTGCTCTATTCCAGCGGCGACGGCAAGCTCTTCCCCTGCGGGGCCTTTTTTGATCACCGGGTCGACGAATTCTGCATGGGCGACCTGGTCGAACAGTCGTTCCGTCAGATTATCGAGAGTGATCGTTACTGGGACGTGGTCGAACGGGTCAAGCAGCTCGATGTGCATTGCGACTGTTATTCGAACTGTCGATCACACTTCGTCAACGATTTCCTGTGGCAGGTCAAGCACCCGCCGCAACATGTGAATTTTATCTGAAAAACCCCAGGATTTTTCCAAGCAAGATAAAGGATCGCTGCAATGGATGACAGCTATAAAATGTCCGGTCACAAGCTCTTGTGGCATCTTGACCGGGTTCACGACTGGGCCACAGGGCAGCAGATCGCGCCACTCTATCTTGATATGGGTATCACCCAGTCATGCAACATCGCCTGCAAATACTGCTACTACGCAACGCCGGAAAACCGTACCGACAAAATTATCCCCACCCCGGCCCTGATTCGCTTTCTTGGCGACTGTGCCGACATGGGCGTCAAGGCGATCGGTTTTCTCGGTGATGGCGAGCCGATGCTCCACCCCGGGGTCTACGAAGCGGTCACCGCCGGAGCCGATTGCGGACTGGATATGGCGATTTCGACCAACGGCGTGGTGATGAAAGAAGAGGGTCTGCTCGATTTTCTGCGGGCCCTGACCTGGATCAGGTTCAATATCAGCGCTGCCGATGCGCTCAAATATCAGCAGATCATGGGGGTTCCCCAGTCGGTTTTCGACAAGGTGGTGGCCAACATCAGAACCTGTGTTGAACTGAAGCAGCGTTTCAACCTGGATGTGACCATCGGTATGCAGATGGTGCTGATTGCCGACTGTGTCGACCAGATTGTCGATTATGCCCGGCTGGGCAAGGAGCTGGGCGTCGACTACGTGGTGATCAAGCAGTGCTCGGAAAGTGGTGAGGTCGGTCGTGGCAATGCTGTCACCGAGATAGCGCCCCTGGAAGAGGTGATGCAGGAGGCCGAGTCTTTAGCCGATGACTCTTACCGGGTGATCATCAAACGGCGCAAGATGGAATACAACCAGCGCACCTATGATCATTGCTACGGCTGCGAGTTTCTGCCGCAGATCAACGGGGCTGGCGAGGTTTACTGTTGCGGTAATTTCTTTGGCAAGCAGGAATTCTACATCGGTAACATCTGTGAAGAATCATTTAAGGATATCGTCTTCGGTGAGCGCTATCGCCAGGTGATGGAGCGGGTCAAGCAGCAGGTCGATGTGAAAACCATGTGTGGTGAAAAGTGCCGTCAGAATGAAATCAACGAATTCCTCTGGTCGTTGAAGAATCCCCCGGACCATCTTAATTTTATCTGAAACAAACAAGGACGCGGCTGGTTCCGCGTCCTTGCCTTCTCAGGAAGACCCCAGCAGCAGATCGGCAGCTGTTTTTATGGTGTACTTCTCGCGGATGGCGGTTCCTGCCTTTATGACATGCGCCTCTCTTTCTTCGGCATGTGCAAGAAAATAGTGCAGTTTCTCCTCCAGGTCATTCATGTCGGTGAAACAAGGATAATCAGGATCATCCAGAACATCGAACAGACCGCCGGGTTGACTGTCGGTCACGTTGGCTCGTGGCAGGACAAAGGCTCCGCAGGCCAGGCACTCCATCACCCGCGGGTGGACGTTGGTGTCACCGTTGATATGGAGATTGATGCGACTGCGCTGATAAAAACGGGCCAGTTCCTTGCCCGGTGTGATATGGCGCCGCCGGTAGGGTTCGCTGGCCGGAAAAAGATGCCAGCCTTCACCGGCAATAATCAATGACCAGTTGTGTTTTTTACTGACACCGATCAACTGTTCGGCCAGATCAGCCAGCTGGACCCGACGCACCAGACTCTGAATAATGTAGTGCACCACCTCCTGGCGCAACTCTTTGCCCTGAAGGTAGATGCCGGTTTCCATCTCAGCCCGAAACAGCAATGCTTCGCCGGTTGACCAGATGCAGGCATAGATTT
>JAJRWF010000049.1 GCA_024276905.1 Deltaproteobacteria bacterium | reverse complement strand
GCGTCTGGACAGGTTGTGTTAATTACGCTGTTTCGTGGGAAGCTTGGCACCGGATTTTTTATCTGACTTAATACCAGTCTCTAAGGCTCAGGCCTTTGATACGTTCAAATTCGCGGATATTACGGGTAACGAGAGTACATTGATTGGCCAGGGCGGTTCCGGCAATCAGGTTGTCGAGTGGTCCGATAGGGGTGCCTTGTCTTTCGAGTGTCGCACGAATTCTGGCAGCGACTTCGGCTTCCTGCTTCCCGAAAGGGATGATATCGACCAGACCGAGAAGAGCGTGCAACTGTTTGCGGCGCCGGGAAGGAGAGTTTGATTTCTGCAGCCCGACTTCGAGTTCGTAGATGACCAGGGCTGGAATAGCGATTTCTTTTGGAGAGGTATTCAGCAGATTGTTGGCAACTTGGCCCATCCCTTTGAAAAAATAGATGACGGTGTTGGTGTCGAGAAGCCAGGTCATAATGTTTCTCGCGGCAGGTCTTGCACCTCGGTTTGACGAATTTCCTCCTGTTCAGGGAATTCAGTCCATTGTCCCGCCAGTTCCCGAATTTCATCCGGCCATTCCGTTGTGGTTTTTGTCTTGATCAAGCGTGCGACCCACTGGCTTTTTGACAGTCCGGATTTTTTGACTGCTTGACGCATTTTTTTGTCAGTCTCATCATCGAGATAGATGGTCACCTGGCCCATTGACGGTCTCCGTGCAAAAGTTTGCCGAGAGGTGTTTTTGTAGAACTATATGTGCAAGTATATGTGGGTTTTGTTTGAAATGCAAGGTAAGGTACGGCGGAACAACTAGAAATCAAAAACGATTTCAGCGAATGGTGAAATTTGTAAATTTTCCGGTGACTGCCCGATCTTCAATCTCAACCCGGTCAACCCGAGCCCACTCCGGTCCGCTTCGACACCAGTCAACGGTTGTGTTGACCGCCTGTTCATCTCCTTCAAACAGTGCTTCAACCCGCCCATCCGGCAGGTTGCGTACCCAGCCGCTGACACCATTTTTCAATGCGGTCTGGCGGGTATAGTGACGAAAACAGACCCCCTGAACCTGCCCCGAAATCAGCAGATAACGACAGACCTGACTCATGGTTCGTCCTCCTCTGTCCGGCTGCCGAGCAGTTGCAGGAAGCTCTCTTCATCAAGAATCGTGATTCCGAGTTGTTCGGCCTTGGTCAGCTTGCTGCCGGCTCCCGGTCCGGCAACCAGATAATCGGTTTTTTTGCTGACCGAGCCGCTGGCTCGTCCCCCCTGTTGCTCTACCAGTTCCTGGCCCTGGCTGCGACTGAAGCGTTCAAGTTTGCCGGTAAAAACAAAAACCTTACCGGCGAATTCTGTTCCTTGCGGACCGTCCATGCCTTCAGCGTGAACTCCGGCCGTTTCAAGTTGGTGCAGTACCGCAAGATTGTGTTCGTCAGCAAAGAAAGATTGCAGACTGTCCGCTACCTGCGGTCCAACCTCATGGGTTTCGAGCAGGGCTTCGCGGCTGGCCTGACGCAGATTGTCAAGGCTGCCGAAACGCCGACTCAGAACCTTGGCCAGGTGGGCTCCGACATGACGGATTCCCAGGCCGAAGAGGAGTTTTTCCAGCGGACGATTGCGGCTGTCGGCAATCGCGGCCAGCAGCTTTTCGGCCAGCACTTCGCCCATGCGCTCGAAACGGAAGAAATCTTCTTTGCGCAAAGAGTAAAGATCCGCCACACTGTGAACCAGGTCGAGCCGCAGCAGTTGATCGATAATCCGGTCGCCGAGACCTTCGATGTCCATCGCGCCACGGGCGGCAAAATGTTTAATAGACTCCTTGAGTCGGGCCGGGCAGGCTAATCCCTGGCAGCGTGGGACAACCTCATCTGCACCACGGCTGACGGTCGATCCGCAGGCCGGGCAGTGGGTCGGTTCCGAGATCGATTTTTCACTGCCATCGCGTTTTTCGGTGATGACTTTGACAATGTCGGGGATAACATCCCCGGCCCGTTCAACGATCAGGCTGTCGCCAATGCGGACATCAAGCCGGGCGATCTCATCCCAGTTGTGGAGGCTGGCGCGTGAAACCGTAACACCGCTGACATTGACCGGCTCGAGATGGGCCACCGGGGTAATTGCACCGGTGCGGCCGACCTGCAGCTGGACGTCGAGCAGTCGGGTCTGTTCCTGGCGCGGCGGAAATTTGCAGGCAATCGCCCAGCGTGGAGTACGACTCTTCTCGCCCAGTTCCTGTTGCAGGGCAAAGCTGTTGACCTTGACGACCATACCGTCAATCTCAAACGGCAGACGGTCACGGGCGGTAAGAAATTGTTGATAATGCTCAAGTACGCTATCGATATCAGCCGCCAGGGCGAGACGGTCAAGGTTGACTTTTAATCCCCAGCTGGACAGCATTTGCAGCATCTCCAATTGATTGTCCGGCATCCGGTCTGCATCAATTTCACCCAGCCCGTAGCAGCTGATGGTCAAAGGACGGGTGGCTGTAATCCGGGGGTCGAGTTGCCGCAGACTGCCAGCTGTGGCATTGCGCGGGTTGGCAAAGGTTTTTTCGCCCTCGTTGCGTCGCTGCTCGTTGAGTTTCCGGAAGGGTGCAAGCTCCATATAAACCTCACCACGGACTTCGAGTCGCCGGGGAGCTTCGGGCTGCAGCTGTAACGGAATGGTGCCGATGGTGCGGGCGTTGGCCGTGATCTCCTCACCCACCAGGCCATCGCCACGGGTTGAGGCGTGTTGAAGTTGACCCTCCTGATAAACCAGCTCGATCGCAACACCGTCGAGTTTCATTTCGCAAAGATACTCAATCGATTCTTCGCTGCCCAGAAAGCGTTTGAGGCGGGCGTCGAACTCGCGCAGATCGTCGGCACTGAACGCATTTTCCAGCGACAGCATCGGTCGATTGTGAGCGATCTGGCGAAAACCGGGCAATGGGCTGCTGCCGATCCGTTGTGAGGGGGAATTCGGAGTTATCAACTCGGGGTGTGATTGTTCGAGCCTCAGCAATTGTTGTAGGAGCAGGTCATATTCGCGGTCGCTGATTTGCGGGGCATCCAGGCTGTGATAGAGATGGCTGTGATGATGCAATTGGCGGCAGAGTTCAGCGTGTTCAGCGCGACTTGTTTTCGGGATTGTCATATGCGGGTGTCCTGCGAAGAAAGCGGTTGATCAATGAGGCCGTTTATACCATGGCCCGAAGGGATCGGCAATTTTTGCGCTCCCGGTTGTCGTTCGACAGAATCACGAAGCTGTTATAGTATCCTGACCCTGTAAAGACTCGGCTGCAAATTAAACGCTTGTTTTCGCTGCCGAGGATTATCCATTTCCTGGAGAGATAGATGACAGAAGAAAGTCTGTGGCGGTTGGCGACTCTGTTGTTCCTGCTTTTGCTGTCGGCCTTTTTTTCCGGTTCGGAAACCGCACTGCTGGCACTGGATCGTCTGCGGATCAAGTATCTGCAACAAAAGGGATACTCTGGGGCCGACCGCCTGGCACAATTGCTGGATCATCCCGACCGGCTGTTGGGTGGAATTCTGGTCGGCAATAATCTGGTGAATATTGCTGCTTCTGTTTTGGCGACCGGTCTTTTTGTCAGACACTTCGGGGAGCGTGGTGAGCTGTTGACCGTTTTGTTGCTGACACCGGTGTTGTTGATCGTTTCCGAGGTCTGTCCCAAGACTTATGCGGCCCAGTATCCGGAAAAAGTCTCTTTTTTAGTTCTGCGACCGATATTGCTGGTTCTCTGGGTGCTGGCTCCGGTTATTCGCATTGTGACAATGATCTCTGGCCTGCTGACAGGTTTTCTGCGCAGCAAGGATAAGGAGAACGAATCTCTGACCGAAGATGAAATCCGTGCGATCATCGAGGTCGGTGAAGAGACGGGAGTGGTTGCGTCCGAACAGCGCCGGATGCTGCATGGTGTTTTTGATCTGTCCGAAACGCGGGTGCGTGATGTGATGCTGCCCCGCACCGAAATAGTCGGAGTTGAGGCCGGAAGCAGTTTCAATGCTGTGCTCGACATTCTGCGTCAGGCCCGCCATTCACGTTTTCCCGTTTATCGCGAAAGTCTCGACAATATCGTCGGGGTCATCCATTCAAAGGATATTCTCGAATATATCGGCCAGGAGGAACGGTTTTCGCTGAAACGGCTTTGGCGCAAGCCGCACTTTGTTCCGGAGTCGAATCGGATCGCCTTGTTGCTGCAGAGTTTTCGCAAGCGCAAGGAGCATCTGGCAATTGTGGTCGACGAATATGGCGGTGTCGAGGGTCTGGTGACTTTGGAAGATGTGGTCGAAGAAATTGTCGGCGAGATCCATGATGAGTACGATATTGAGGAGGTCGATTTTAAGCCGCTCGGTCCGAGGCGTTTTCTGGTTGATGGCGCTGTTTCCCTGCGCACCCTGAATCGCCGTTTTCACCTGGAGTTGCCCGAAGAACATGTGACCACCCTGGCGGGTTTGCTGATGCAGAAGATGGGGAAAATTCCGGTGGACGGTGATTCCTGTGAGATCACCGGGATTCGTTTTGCCGTGCGTCGCATGGACGATCGCCGGATAGAGGAAGTGGAGATGCGTCTGCGGGAGGATGAGAGGCGTGAGGCGCCGGGTAAATAGTCTGATTATACACGGTCGGTCCTTGTGTAGAAATATTTGAAAACACTTAGAATGATCGTCCCTTTTGTTGGTTTAGGGGGCGATTTTCTGTTTTTGGCCCTGTTTGCCACTGCAACAAACCCCGCGAAAAACCGCAAATTTCCTTGACAGACAGCTTGACCATGGGTATATTTTCCCCAAATCGTGTCTAAAAGTGTTAAACGGTGACAAGAGGTGGTCGATGTTTTACGGAGAATTCAACAATACTGTTGATCTGAAAGGGCGGGCGAGCATTCCGGCAACCTTTCGGGACGCACTGCGTCAGTCAGCAGGTGATGAGTCTCTCGTTGTGACCAAGGCTGATGGCGGCTTGACCGCATATCCCCTGTCCGTCTGGAAGAAAATTTGTGAAAATGTCCTGGCTTTGCCGCCCGGTCCCAAGCGCGAGGCCAACCTGCGCACCCGGGTCGCTCCCGCCAGAGAATGTCGTTTTGATCGCCAGGGACGGATTCAGATTCCGCAATCGCTGCGTGAATATGCGGCCCTGGAAAAAGATATTGTTGTTGTCGGCATGATTGAAAAAATTGAAATCTGGAACCAGCAGCGTCATGCCGCTGCGACCGGGGAATCGGAAGCCCTGCTCAGGGATGATGCTCAGGGGCAGGCCGATCTCGGGTTTTAGCTCGTGACCCCGTTCTTTGAACATCAGTCGGTGATGCCGCGCGAAGTGATTGCTCTGCTGCAGCCGTGTTCGGGGGGGATCTATCTCGATGGCACCCTGGGAGGTGCCGGGCACTCGCGGTTGATTCTTGAAGCAGCACCGCAGGCGAGGTTGGTCGGGATAGACCGTGACCGGGCCGCACTGGCCAGGGCCGAAGAGGTTCTTTCTTCCTGGCAGGATCGGGTCAGCCTGCATCACCGGACTTTCGATCAGGCTGCCGAGGTTCTGGCCGAGCTTGAGATTGGGGGTCTGGATGGCATGCTGCTTGACCTGGGAGTCTCATCGCACCAGCTTGATACTGCCGAGCGCGGGTTCTCTTTTCGCTTTGACGCACCGCTCGATATGCGGATGGACGGCAGTGCCGGGCAAACGGCCGCCGACCTGGTGAACGAACTGCCTGAAGAAGAGCTGGTGCGAATTTTCTTTCAGTACGGCGAAGAACGTTACTCGCGACGGATTGTTCGCGCGATTCTGAAGCGCCGCCAGGAACAGCCGATCAGTCGCACCGGGGAACTGGCCGAATTGATTCGTAATGTTATTCCTGGTGGTCGCAAGCCGACACGGATCGATCCGGCAACCCGGGTTTTCCAGGCTTTGAGAATTGCCGTGAATCAGGAACTGGAACAGGTCGAACAGGGTGTCTCCCGTGGAATCGAACTACTGAAGCCCGGAGGCCGTTTGGTCGTGATCAGTTTTCATTCGCTGGAAGACCGGATCGTTAAACATATTTTTCGCGCGCAGGCCAAAGGATGTATTTGTCCGCCGCGCATGCCGATGTGCCAGTGTGGTAAGCAGCCTGTGGTTGAGATTCTGACCCGCAAGGGGATGAAAGCGCAGGCCGATGAAATTGATGTGAATCCCCGTTCCCGCAGTGCTGTATTGCGGGCTGTCAGCCGACTCGGTTGACGGCGGGAGCTTGAACATATTCAGGAGGTGGCGATGGCTGAAGCCTTGCAACGGACAGTAGTAAGAATAAACGGCTTTGTTTTGCACCGCCCGCGTCTGACCCCGGTCTTTATCGCTATCATCCTGATGGCGACCCTTTCCCTGCTGTTTGTCTGGTCGCGGTTGCAGGCGATCAATCTTGAGTATGATATCTCCCGGCTCGAAAGTCAGATCCGCTCCGGCAACGAAGAGGTCAAGCGCCTCAAACTCGAAGCCGCTCATCTGGGCAGTCACCAGCGTATTGAACGTCTGGCGCGGCAACAGCTGGGTTTGCGTCCACCGGCCCCCGGCCAGATTATAAGGGTGGATTGATATGACGCCGACCGAACGGAGCATGCAGATACGCATCCGGCTGATCGGCGTCATCTTCGTAGCGGCGTTTCTGGCGATTGCGGCCCGTGCCGGTTATCTGCAGTTGGTGATGGCTGAAGATCTGGCCGCTCGTGGTAATCAGCAACATCAGCGAGTCATCAAGCTGACCCCGCAACGTGGCGCTATCTATGACCGCAATGGCGAAGAGTTGGCTCTGAGCCTTGAGGTTAAATCACTTTATGCCAATCCGCGTGAGATCAAGAATCTGCGCAAGGTGGCGAAACTTCTTGCTCCGGTGCTGGGCATTACCAAGAAACGGTTGCGCAGAAAACTGGCTGAAAAAAAGAGCTTTGTCTGGATCGAGCGCCGGCTTTCCCCAAAATTGGCCCAACAGGTTGCCGATTTTAAGTTGCCGGGACTGCATTTTGTCCGTGAACACAAACGTTACTATCCACGTGGACAGGTTGCATCCCAGGTTATCGGGTTTACCGGTCTTGATCCGAAAGGGCTTGAGGGCATTGAACTGATTTATGACGCGGATTTGCAGGGGGAGGCTGGTCTGCTGATATCCGAGCGTGATGCACGCGGGCGTGGCTTGGCAACTGCTGGACAGGTTGTTCGTGGCGGCGCACCTGGCGGCAGTCTGTTTCTGACCATTGATCGAACCCTGCAATATATCGCCGAGAAGGAACTGGCCCGCCAGGTCAAGGCCAGCGGCGCGGTCGGTGGTACTGTGGTGATGCTTGAACCTGCAAGCGGGCGCGTGCTGGCAATGGCGAGTCAGCCTTCTTATAATCCCAACGCAATCAATCGCTACCGACCTGCTGACTGGCGAAATCGTGCTGTCAGTGATGCTTTTGAGCCCGGTTCGATCTTCAAGCCGTTTTTGCTCGCCGGGGTGCTGGAAGAGGGCCTGCTCAGCCCGAGCAGTCGCATTGATTGTGAAAACGGTCGTTTTGAGGTCGGGGGCAAGACTATTCGTGACCACAAGCGTTACGGGAAGCTGAAATTGGCCGAAATTATCAAGTACAGTTCGAATATCGGCTTTGCGAAACTGGGTAAAAAACTGGAACGGGAGCGCCTTTACAATTACATTCGCGATTTCGGTTTCGGGGAAAAAACCGGGATCGATCTTCCGGGTGAAGAAGATGGACTGGTCCGCAGTCCGAACCGCTGGTTTGAGATTGACCTGGCAACGATCTCTTTCGGTCAGGGGATCAGTGTAACGCCTTTGCAGATGGTGGCCGCAATGGGGGTGATCGCCAATGGCGGTCTGCTGATGGAGCCCTATCTGGTTGAAAAAATTGTCGATGGGCAGGGGGCCCAGGTCTATCGACGTCAGCCGCATGCGGTGCGCAGGGTTATTTCCGAAAGTACCGCCCGGCTGGTGAGGAACATGATGGTCGGAGTGACTGAGGCGGGCGGCACCGGAACCCGAGGCGCTGTTGCCGGCTACGGTGTGGCCGGAAAAACCGGGACAGCTCAGAAAGTCGATCCGGTTACCGGCGGCTATTCGGTTGATAAGCGGGTGGCTTCATTTATCGGTATGTTGCCGGCCGAAAATCCGGCACTGGTGGTGTTGGTCACTGTTGATGAGCCGCAGAATCAGCCCTATGGCGGTCTGGTCGCGGCGCCGGTATTCAGCCGGATTGCTGATGAGTCGATGCGTTATCTCGACATTCCTCCGACCGAAGTTGTGGCGCGCCGTGAGCTTCCCGAGAGCCGCAAAAAAACGCAGCTCAAGCGCCGTAAGAAAAATGTGCAGCCTGTCCGGGCTGATGTCGGTAAACGGATGCCGAATTTTCGGGGTATGAGTTATCGGCAGGTGCTGGATGCAATGGGACGAAAAGGACTGAACATCAAACTTTCAGGAAGTGGCAAGGTCGTGGAACAATCGCCGCGAGCGGGTGAAGCAATCCGCTACGGGGCCGAAATCTGGGTGCGCTTCGGCGCCTGAAACGAGGGCTCATTGGATAAGGGTTTTCAACTCAGAACATTGATTTCCGGAATGCCGGACTTGCTGGTCATCGGTGCTGATACCGAAGTCAGGGGTCTGGCCTGTGATTCACGCAGGCTGGTTGCCGGGGATCTGTTCTTTGCGCTGCCCGGTGTCAACTGCGATGGTCATGAATATATCCTGGCGGCTCTTGCTGCCGGCGCAGCGGCTTTGGTCCTGGGTCGTGAGCCCGAAAAAGATTACGGCGTGCCGGTGGTGGTGAGTGACAATGTTCGCCTGACGATGGCAAAAATCGCGCAGCGATTCTATACGGATCCAACGGCAGAAGCCTTGGTGATCGGGGTTACCGGAACCAATGGTAAAACCACCACCAGCTATTTGCTTGAATCAATTTTGAAGGCTGCTGGTTATACCCCGGCAGTCTTTGGTACGGTCGATTACCGGTGTGGCGATAAAATGATCCCGGCATCGCACACTACACCGGAATCGATTGAGTTGCTGCAGATGATCGCAGAGTTTCGCGCTGCAGGTGCCGATGCCATTGTCATGGAAGTTTCATCCCATGCCCTCGAACAGTATCGGGTGGACGGTATCTGTTTTGACGTCGCGGTTTTTACCAATCTGACGCCGGAGCATCTCGACTACCACGGGGATATGGATTCCTATTTTGCCAGTAAGGCCCGCTTGTTCGAACTGGTTCCGTCGGCCGCGGGAGTGGTCAATCTGGACGACAGTTATGGTGTCTGGCTGAAAGAGAGTTATCCGGAGGCGCTCGGGTTCTCGCGAACAGAAAATACCGATGTCGGGTTGTTGAATCTTGTATCGAACGCCGAGGGTCAGCAGGGCGTACTCAAGGTTGAAGATGAGACCCTGGCGTTCGTGTCGCAACTGGTGGGCGATTTCAATGTCAGCAACCTTCTGGCTGCAGTGGCCGCTGCCTGCAAGGCCGGAATTGACCTGCAGAGTATCGGCAAGGGAATTGCCACGGCTCCGCAGGTGCCGGGACGTCTTGAGCGGGTTGAGAATGCCCGCGGAGTTCTGGCGCTGGTCGATTACGCCCATACCAGCGATGCTCTGAGTCAGGTTCTTGCGGCGCTGGCCGGAATACCCGCCAATCGACGGATTACTCTGGTTGGTTGCGGTGGTGACCGGGATCCGAAAAAACGGCCGTTGATGGCTGCTGCAGCGGTCAAGGCCTCGGATCTGACTCTGCTGACTTCGGACAACCCCCGCACCGAAGACCCGCTGCTGATTCTGGAGCAGATGCGTCAGGGAGCCCTTGGAACTGCCGAGCGTGAACTGTCACTTGAGCAGGCCGCCGCCGGGGCTCCGGGATTTGTTATTATCCCCGACCGCCGCAAGGCGATCGCGTTTGCCGCCCGGTTGGCGGCAACGGATGACCTGCTGCTGGTCGCGGGCAAGGGCCATGAGGATTACCAGATTTTGGGCACAACCAAGGTTCATTTCGATGATCGTGAAGAGTTGCGGCGTGCGTTTAGTGGCGATATGCCGGGAAAGGAGTCAGACGATGAAGTTCGATCTTGAAATGGTCGCACGGATCACCGCCTCGACTTTGCCGGAGAATGGCAGGGGGGTGCATATTTCAGGCATCTCAACCGACAGCCGTAATATCAACCCCGGTGAGCTTTTTATCCCGCTGCGCGGTGAACGCTTCGATGGACATAACTACATGATTCAGGCGGTGCGTAACGGTGCCGCCGCTTGCCTGAGTGAAGAAGTGGTGGCGGGCCTTGCGGTGCCGGTGCTGCTGGTCAAGGACAGCCTGCATGCTCTGGGAGATCTTGCCGGTACTGTGCGCCTGCAGTTGCGTGGCCCATTGATCGGCGTGACCGGTTCGGCCGGTAAAACCACCACCAAGGAAATGCTTGCCGCTATCCTGTCCCGCACCGGACCGGGATTGAAAACTGCGGGGAATTTCAACAACCTGATCGGCCTGCCGCTGACGCTGTTCAATCTGAAAGATGAACACCGCTGGGCCGTACTCGAAATGGGCACCAGTGCCCTCGGTGAGATCGAACGTTTGACCGAAATTGCCGGGCCGGATCTGGGGATCATCACTAATGTCGGGCCAGCCCATTTGGAGACCCTGAAAGCGCTAGACGGCGTTGCCCGGGCCAAAGGGGAGTTGTTTGCCGGTCTTAAAGGGGGCACTGCAGTGGTCAATCTGGATGACAAACGGGTTGCCTGTCTGCCGATCGCCAACGGTGTGCGGCGTGTGACCTGCGGCCTGGATACTGCGGCAGATGTCCGTGCCGATGAGATTAGAAACGGGCGCAGTAATCTGTGTTTTCGTCTGTTGTTACCAGATGGACCTCACCTGGTGAAACTGCAGATTCCAGGACGCCACAATGTCCATAATGCCTTGCTCGCGGCGACAGCTGCCTGGGCGTTGGGGATTGACGGTACGGAGATTTCGCGCGGTCTGGCCGACTTTGTGCCGATTCCGGGGCGGATGAACATCTTCCCGCTGCCTTGCGGTGGCGAACTGCTGGACGACAGTTATAACGCCAACCCGCTCTCGGTTGCTGCCGCCCTGCAGACGCTTGAAGCCAAGGGTGGTAAGGGACGTCGGGTTGCAGTTCTGGGAGATATGCTCGAACTGGGCGAAGAGGAACAGCAGTTCCACTACGAGATCGGGCGCAAGGCTGCGGCCTCGACCGACTTGCTGGTGACCGTCGGCAGCCTCTCGCAGCAGATTGCACGGGGTGCACGCGAAGCCGGATTGAAGGCGAGCGCGATTATTGAACTTGAAGATTGTGATGCCGCTATTTCGGCGGTCGCCGGACTGCAGCGTCCCGGAGATCGTATTCTGGTCAAGGGGTCGCGCAGCATGCGACTCGACCGTCTGGCATCGGCCTTGCGCCGCGCCGAAGAGGGGCCCTTGCAGGCCCTGCAGGGAGGCTGACAGATGCTTTATCATCTGCTCTATCCACTGCATACCGAGTACTCGGTGCTGTACGTCTTCCGTTACATCACCTTCCGGACGATCTATGCCACCATTACGGCCTTGCTGATTTCGTTCATCCTCGGCCCCTGGCTGATTGCAACTCTTAAACGTTTGCAGATCGGCCAGACGATCCGCAAAGTCGGTCCCGAATCGCATTTTGTCAAAGAGGGCACGCCGACTATGGGTGGTGCGCTGATTATCCTGGCGATTCTGCTGCCGACCCTGATGTGGGCCGATCTGACCAATCTGTATATCTGGGTTGCGCTGCTGGTGACCGTCGGATTCGCCGCGGTCGGTTTCTGCGACGACTGGTTGAAGGTAACGAAAAAGAGTAGTGATGGGATTTCGGCACGCAGCAAGATGTTCTGGCAACTGTTGATTGCTTTTGCCGCCGCCTGGCTGCTTTATCGTCATCCCGGCTTCGAAACGACCCTGGCACTGCCGTTTTTCAAAACCCTGCGTCCTGACCTGGGTTGGCTTTATATTCCCTTTGCAATGCTGGTGATGGTCGGAGCGAGCAATGCGGTCAATCTGACGGACGGCCTGGATGGCCTGGCGATCGGTCCGATTATTATCGCCGCCGCGACCTTTCTGTTGCTGGCCTACCTGGCCGGTAATGCCAGGTACTCGGCCTATCTGCAGATTACCAGCGTTCAGGGAGCTGGAGAACTGGCCATTCTTTGCGGTTCAATGGTTGGCGCCGGGCTCGGTTTTTTGTGGTTCAACAGCTATCCGGCCCAAGTCTTCATGGGGGATGTTGGCAGTCTGTCCCTTGGCGGTGCGCTGGGAATCACCGCGGTGATAGCCAAGCAGGAATTTGTGCTGGTGATTGTCGGCGGGATTTTTGTCGCCGAGGCGCTGTCGGTGATATTTCAGGTCATCTCTTTCCGTTTTTGGGGCAAGAGGATTTTCCGCATGGCTCCGGTGCATCACCATTTCGAACTCAAGGGCTGGCCGGAACCGAAAATTATTGTTCGCTTCTGGATTATCAGCATCATTCTGGCCCTGATCGGCCTTTCAACCTTGAAGCTACGGTGAATATGGACTATCGGCAGAAAAAAATCGTTGTGATCGGAGCCGGCCTTTCGGGCCAGGCTCTGGTGCGTTTTTTCTGTGACAAACAGGCTGAAGTGACCCTCTCGGACCGCCGGGAAGAAGCTCAGCTTGAGCGACTCGACGGGCTTGCTGGCTGCAAGTTGCACTTCGATCTGGGCGGTCACGACATCGAGGTTTTCAAACAGGCCGACCTGATTGCCGTCAGCCCGGGTGTTCCGCTGGATATCGAGCCCCTGGTTCAGGCTGCTGAAGCCGGAATTCCCCTGCTGGGCGAAATTGAAATTGCGATTCGAGAACTTGATGCGCCGCTGATCGCGGTCACCGGGACCAACGGCAAGTCGACCACCACCTGCCTGATCGGGGAAATCCTTGCAGGCTGGCAAAAAAAATGCTTTGTCGGCGGCAATCTGGGGACGCCGCTGATCAGTGCTTGCGGTACCCGGTACGACAGTCTGGTGGTTGAACTTTCGTCGTTCCAGCTTGAGACGATTGAAACCTTTTCGCCTGACTTTGCACTGATGCTCAACCTGAGCGAGGATCACCTGGATCGCTATGCGGATTTCTCAAGCTATTTAACCACCAAAGAGGCGATCTTTGAAAACATGGGAGCCGGGCAGTATGCGATCCTGAATGCCGAAGATGGCCGGGTGCGTGAACTGACTGTACCGATAGCAGTAAAAAAGATCTGGTTCTCGGCCAATCGACTGCTCGATGAAGGGATGGGCCGCCGTGGAGATCAGCTGATCTGGCGCTGGCAAGGTGAAGAGAGCAGTTTCGATCTGAACAGGTTGTGTCTCAAGGGTGAGCACAATGTCGAAAATGCCATGGCAGCCTTGATTGCACCGCTGGTGATGGGTGTTCCTGCTGAAATCGCCTGGCAGAAAGTCTGTGAATTCAGCGGCTTGCCGCACCGGATGCAGCCGGTATCGAATTTTAATCGGATCAGTTGGATCAATGATTCTAAAGGGACCAACGTCGGCAGTGTGGTGAAAAGCCTGTCCGGCTTGCAGGCCCCGGTGACCCTGATCGCCGGCGGGAAGGACAAGGGGGGAGATTACGCCCCCCTGCGTGAGGTTCTCAAGCAGAAAGTCACACGGTTGTTGTTGCTGGGTGAAGCTGCCGAGCGGATGGAAACTCAACTTGGCGATTGCTGTCAGACGCAGGCCGTTACCGATATGGCCGCAGCCGTGAGCCTGGCAGTCCGGGAAACGCCGGTTGGTGGAACGGTTCTGCTTTCTCCAGCCTGCTCCAGTTTTGATATGTATCCGAATTACGCAGCACGTGGTGATGAATTTATCCTGCAGGTCAGAAAACTGGAGGAGCAACGATGAGGCTGCAGCGAAATTTCGACAGTACGCTGCTGCTGTTGGCGGTTACTTTGACCTGCCTGGGAGTGGTGATGGTTTTTTCATCCTCCAGTATCATGGCGGGCGAAAAATATGGCGACCAGTTCTTCTTTCTGAAAAAACAGGCGCAATTTGCTCTGACAGGAATGCTGTTGATGACGCTGACCATGTATATCGATTATGAATTCTGGCGCAAGATGGCGATTCCGCTGTTGTTGCTCGGAATCGGTCTGCTCGCGCTGCTCTTTGTCCCCGGCATGGGAGTTAAGGCTGGAGGTGCGGCGCGTTGGCTACGACTGCCCGGTGTTACCGTCCAGCCGGCTGAATTCATCAAACTTGGTCTGGTGCTCTATCTGGCGAGTTCGATGACGCGCAAAAAAGAGAAAATCCGCTCCTTTACCTTTGGTTTCCTGCCTTATGTGCTTGTTCTCGGGTTGATTCTCGGGTTGCTTTTGATGCAGCCGGACCTGGGCAGCGCGATGATTATCGCCGGAGTGGCGATGGTGATGTTGATTCTGGCCGGGGTGCGCTGGAGTTATGTTCTCCCTGCGGTACTGGCGGCCTTACCGGCGATCTATTTTCTGATCATGAATGTCGATTACCGGCGGCGGAGAATCCTGGCTTTTCTGGACCCCTGGGAAGACCCCTATGATACCGGATTTCAGATAATCCAGAGCCTGATTGCTTTTGGCAGCGGTGGTGCCTTAGGTCGCGGATTGGGGGTTGGCGAACAGAAACTTTTCTACCTGCCCGAGGCACATACCGATTTCATTTTCTCGGTGATCGGCGAGGCACTGGGAATGATCGGTGTGCTGGTTGTCGCCGCGCTCTTTCTGGTTCTGGTCCTGCGCGGGTTACGGGTGGCCTGGTATGCCGAAGAACCCTTTGCGCGCTATCTGGCCTTTGGCTTGTCGCTGCTGCTCGGATTCGAGGCTTTTGCCAATATGGGCGTCTGTCTGGGGCTGCTGCCGACCAAGGGGCTGGCTTTACCTTTCATCAGCTACGGAGGCACCAGCCTGGTCGCGAGCCTGATTGCCATTGGGATTCTGCTCAATATATCGAGTCGTGTGGAGGTGCCGCGATGAGAATGCTACTGGCTGGTGGCGGAACCGGCGGACATCTCTTCCCGGCGGTGGCGATTGCCGAACAACTATTACAACAGGATGAAAATGCCCGGGTGCGATTTGTCGGCACTGCCCGAGGGCTCGAAGCCAAACTTTTACCGCAGCTCGGGTTACCGCTTGAGTTGATCGATATGACTGGTGTGGTCGGGCGCGGTCTGCGCGGTGTCCTGCAACTGGCTCCCAAGCTGTTGAGCAGTTTGAACCGGTCGCGGCAGATATTAAAAGAGTTTTCCCCTGATATCGTTGTCGGCGTCGGTGGTTACGCCTCTTTTCCGGTTCTGGTCGCGGCGAAGCTGACGGGAATCCCCTTTATTCTGCACGAGCAGAATGCGCGGCCGGGTTTAAGCAATCGGGTTCTGGCGCGTTTTGCTCGTCGGGTCTGCCTGTCGATTCCCGGCAGTGGCGGTCGCATTGCAGAGCACAAACTAGTCTTTACCGGTAATCCCTTGCGACAGGGCGTAACAGAGGTCAATCCCGAGTTACCGGAAAACGGCAAGCTGCTGGTCTTCGGGGGAAGTCGCGGTGCTCATGCGATCAACCAGTTGTTGGTTGAGTGTCTACCGATATTACGCGAACGCGGCTTTGACGCCGGAATTATTCATCAGACCGGTGAAGCCGATTTGCAGATGGTGACCGAAGCCTATCGTAGGGCTGGTGAGAACAATGTTGAAGTCGTCGCATTTATCAACGACATGGCTGCAGCCTACCGGGTCGCACAATTGGTGGTCTGCAGGGCTGGAGCAACGACAATCGCCGAACTTTGCGCCTGTGGCCGACCAGCTCTGATGATTCCGTTTCCTTTTGCGGCAGCTGATCATCAGACGGAAAATGCCGCCGCGATGGAACAGGCTGGCGCTGTGCAGATGTTGGTTCAGGGAAAACTGACTGCCGAAACGCTGGCACGGGTTGTGATCGCGCTCTGGGAGGATCGAGGTCAATTGGAGAAAATGGCAGCCGCCGCTTCTGCTCTGGGGCAGAAGGATGCGGCTGCGCGGGTCATAGAAGTCTGTCAGCAGGTCTTAACTGAGGACTGAAAGAGTGTACGGACGCATTCGAAAAATTCATTTTATCGGGATCGGTGGCATCGGCATGAGCGGTATTGCCGAGTTATTACTGAACCAGGGTTACAGCGTTTCGGGATCGGATCTGCGCGAATCGGAGACGACGCAGCGGCTGCGCGATCTCGGGGGCGTTATCTGCATTGGTCATGATGAGAAGAATATTGAAGGTGCATACGTGGTGGTCACTTCGACGGCTGTCAAGGCTGACAACCCAGAGGTTGTTGCGGCGCATCGTGAACATATCGCGGTGATTCCAAGGGCTGAAATGCTGGCCGAACTGATGCGGATGAAGTATGGCATTGCCATTGCGGGTACTCATGGCAAAACCACCACGACCAGCATGATGGCGGTGGTTCTGACCCATGCCGGGATCGATCCGACGGCGGTCATCGGCGGCAAGCTCGATGCAATAGGTAGTAACGCCAAGCTGGGTCGAGGCAAGTTTCTGGTCGCAGAGGCAGATGAGTCAGATGGCAGTTTCATGCACCTGTCGCCGACGATTGCAGTGGTGACCAATATCGACGAGGACCACCTGGATTTTTACAGCGGGATCGAGGAAATTCGTGCGATTTTCGTCGACTTTGTCAACAAGGTTCCCTTTTACGGTCGTGCCGTTCTTTGCCTTGAAGATCCGCAGGTCCAGGAAATTCTGCCGTTGGTGAAGAAACGCTACCTGACTTACGGATTGAGCAGTCAGGCTGATTTTCATGCCACCGAGATTCGCATGCGTCAGGGACGGACCAGCTTTCTTGCTCATTATCAGGGCCAGGAACTGGGACGAATCTCATTCCGGATGCCGGGACAACACAATGTGCTCAATGCCTTGGCCGTTGTTGCGGTGGCCATGGAGCTTGGGGTGCCATTTCGGACTATCGTTGGTGGTTTCCGTAACTTCGGCGGTGTTCAGCGGCGCTTCCAGCTGCGTGAAGAGATCGCCGGTGTGATGCTGGTTGATGATTACGGTCATCATCCGGCAGAGATCAGGGCAACCCTGGCAGCGGCCAAATCAGGGTGGAAGAAGCGGGTTGTTGCGGTATTTCAGCCTCATCGTTTCAGTCGGACCAAGGCGTTGTTTGATGATTTTATGACCGCATTCTATCAGGCCGACAAACTGGTGGTGACAACTGTTTATGCTGCCGGTGAACAACCGCTGGAAGGTGCCGATGCCGAAGCTCTGGCCGCCGGTATCCGCGATCATGGCCATCGAGATGTGAATTATTGCTCAACTCTGCAAGAGGTCGCAGATTACCTGGCGGTAGAAGTTATTCCTGGGGACATGGTCATTACCCTGGGGGCCGGTAATGTCAATCAGGTGTGTGATCTGCTGACGGAAAAGTTGCGGGAACGGGGATGAGATGGAGCGGCTGCGCGAAGTTCTGAAAAACGATTTCCGTGGTGAAATTCTGGATCGGGAACCGATGAGTGCGCATACCAGCTGGAAGCTGGGCGGACCGGCAGAGCTCTTTCTGGTACCGCAGAGTCGTGAGGACCTGCAGCTGGCCCTGCGAAATATCAACAAGTATCAGCTGCCGTGGATGGTGATCGGCAATGGCAGCAATCTGCTGGTGGCTGATCAGGGTGTTAAGGCCGTGGTGATTCAGTTGCGACACCTGGACGGGATCGTACTGCTCCCGGAGGGTAAAGTCGAAGTAGAGGCAGGAGTGCAATTGGCCGGGTTGATCAAAACCTGCTGCAGTGCAGGTCTTGGTGGGCTGGAAGAGCTCAGCGGGATACCGGGAATGGTCGGAGGTGCCCTGTTGATGAATGCCGGTGCCCTGGAGACCGAAATTGGCAGTCTGGTGCGACAGGTTTACCTCACTGACGGCCATGGCGAATGGTCCCTGCGGCCTGAGCAGATAGATTTCGGCTATCGGCGCTCGGGACTGGGTGGCAAGGGGGTGATCAGCTGCGCCGTACTGCAACTGACCCCGGGAGACCCGGAGGTATTGGTGGAACGGAGGCAGCAGGTCTTGGCACGACGTAAAGAGGTTCAGACGGTTTCCGGCGCCCATGCCGGTTCGGTGTTCAGAAACCCGCCGGGAGAAAAAGCCTGGCAACTGATCGACCAGGCAGGGATGCGCGGTCGGCGTCAAGGCAAGGCACAGGTTTCGCCTGCCCACTGTAACCATATTGTCAATCTGGGGGGGGCCAGTGCTGCAGATGTCATGACTTTGATCAGAGAAATTCAACAGACCGTTGCGCAGACATGCAATATCAGGCTTGAACTTGAGGTGCACTTGGCCGGTTGGGAGGCTTGAGAGCTTAAATGAGCGAGAAGCAACAGATAAAACAGCAGAAGATCGGCGTTCTCTGCGGTGGTCTTTCAGCCGAGCGCGAGGTTTCTCTCAAAACCGGCGCTGCGGTGCTCAAGGCGCTCAAGTCCCTTGGTTATCAGGCGGTCGCAATTGACGTCGGACAGGATCTTCCAGGGCAGCTTAAGCAGGAAGGTGTCGCGCTGGCGTTCATCGCTTTGCACGGTCGTTTCGGTGAAGACGGTCGCGTACAGGGATTGCTTGAAATGCTGCAGATTCCCTATACCGGGAGTGGTGTGCTGGCGTCAAGCCTGGCGATCGACAAGGTCGCCACCAAGCAGATACTGCTATATCATGAATTGCCCACGCCCGGTTTTGAGGTGCTTAAAACACGCGAGCAGGCTGAGCAGTTGCTCCAGAATTGTCGTCATTTGCCGTTGGTGGTTAAACCTGCGCGGGAAGGGTCAACGATCGGCATCAGCATTGTGCAGAGCCTCGAGGCTCTGCGGCATGGCATTGATACCGCGGCCGCTCTCGATGGAACCGTCCTGATCGAAGAATATATTGCCGGCCGCGAGCTGACGGTTTCGGTTCTTAACGGCGAGGCGTTGCCGATCATCGAGATTGTGCCCAAGAGCGGATTTTACGATTTTCATTCGAAATACACCGCCGGTCAGACCGAGTACCTGCTCCCTGCACCGATAGATGCCGCTGTTTACGCGCAGATTCAGCAAGTCTCTGTCGCGGCCTGTGAAGCGCTCGGCTGTCGCGGTGTGGCACGGGTCGATCTGATGTTGCGTGAAAAGGAATTCTACTGCCTGGAAGTCAATACGATTCCGGGAATGACCGAAACCAGTCTGTTGCCGAAGGCGGCACAGGCTGCCGGGCTCAATTTTGACCAATTGGTCGAAGCAATTCTGCTTGATGCGGATATTGATAAATAAGAATGCGTGATCTCAAGGCCAACAGCAGCGGGCGCTATCGGACCGGAAAAGTCCGGGTTAAGGCAAACCGCAAAAAGAAGCAGAAGAAGCCGCTCGAATTGCGGAAAATTCTGCACCGTGCGCTGCGGGTGGCGGTCCTGGGTTTCAGCGGCACGCTGGTCCTGGTCGGACTGGGATTGCTGTTGCAGTTGCTGGTGGCTTCGGACCTGTTCCGTATCGACCAGGTCAGTGTCAGTGGCGGCAGCGAGTTGAGTCAGGAGAAAATACTTGCTCTGTCGGATATTCAGCCGGGGGTCAGTACCTTCGCTCTCGACCTTGAATTGATCGGCCGCAAGATTGAGGAGAACCCCTGGGTTCGCAGCGCACGGGTTGAACGGATTTTCCCACGCCAGGTCAATATTCTGGTTGAAGAACGCAAGCCGTTGGCAATTATCAATCTGGGATACCTCTATTACCTGGATCAGGAGGGTGAGGTTTTCAAGGTGCTGGGTCGCAAGGACAGTTTCGATTTTCCGGTCGTGACCGGATTTAATCGCGATGAATTACTTGAAGATCCGCAACGGGGCCGTATCCAACTTGGCCAGGTGGTCGGATTAATTGAGGATCTTGATCAACGTAGCAGTTTCAACCTGGCTCAGGTTTCAGAGATCCATCAGGAGAAGAATGGTGGATTGACGATTTACACACTGACTGGTGGCGTCAAGGTCAAGCTGGGGGAAGGTGATTTCAGACGGAAACTTGATCGGCTTGAAAGAATTTATACGCAGCTGAAACCGCGCCTGGAACTACTTGATTATATTGATCTGAATGTTGACAAGAGGATTATCGTCAGGATTGAGCGACAACAAGGTTCTGCCGCCGGTTGAGAGTTGGTTGAACGGTCAAGGTTAGATCAGTCTGACCTGCTCGAATTTTGCGAGTGAAGCGCTATTCCGGATTGTTGAAAATTTAATGCCTTGGGAAACAGCCTTTGTTTGGGTCGACTGTCCATGGAGACCGCAGACTGTTTTCAAAAACCTGTAAGGGGGTTTTATGAGTAACACACGTGAAAATCTGATTGTCGGCCTCGATATCGGGACCACCAAAATCTGCTGCATTGTCGGCAATATGACTGACGAGGGTCTTGAAGTAGTCGGTATCGGCACCAGCATCTCCAAAGGGCTGCGCAAAGGGGTGGTCATCAATATCGAAAGTACGGTCGAGGCGATCCGCAAAGCGGTCCGCGAAGCCGAACTGATGGCCGGTTGCGAGATCAAGACGATCTACGCCGGGATTGCTGGCGGGCATATCAAGGGACTGAATTCGCAGGGTGTTATCGCGATCAAGAATCGTGAGGTCTCCCCCGATGATCTGACGCGGGTCATCGATGCCGCCAAGGCGATTGCAATCCCGATGGACCGTGAGGTGCTGCATATTCTGCCACAGGAATTCATCATCGACGATCAGGACGGGATTCGAGAACCCCTGGGCATGAGTGGCGTGCGGCTTGAGGCCAAGGTTCATATCGTGACCGGAGCGGTCGCCAGTGCCCAGAATATCATCAAGAGTTGTAATCGCGCCGGGACAGATGTTGCCGACATCGTACTTGAACAGCTGGCTTCGAGCGAAGCGGTACTTTCTCCCGATGAAAAGGAGTTGGGGGTTGCGCTGGTTGATCTGGGTGGCGGGACTTCGGATATTGCGATTTTCTCCGAAGGAGCGATCAAGCATACTTCGGTGCTGGCGATCGGCGGTGACCATCTGACCAACGATATTGCCGTCGGTTTGCGAACCCCGATGGCTGAGGCCGAAAAGATCAAACAGGCCTACGGCTGCTGTCTGACCTCGATGGTCGGCAAGGATGAAACGATTGAAGTCCCCTCGGTCGGGGGACGTGAAGCGCGGGTTTTGTCGCGGCAGCTGCTGGCCGAGATACTTGAACCCAGGGTGGAAGAGATCTTCACCCTGGTCAATCGTGAAATCATCAAGAGCGGTTATGAGGATCTGATTGCCTCCGGTGTCGTCATCACTGGTGGCTCGTCAATTTTACCGGGGATGCCGGAACTGGCCGAGCAGATCTTCAACCTGCCGGTCCGTCGTGGCCTGCCGCAGGGGATCGGCGGTCTGATCGATGTTGTCAACTCGCCGATCTATGCAACCGGAGTCGGGCTGGTTAAATACGGCAGCCAGAATCTTGATCGGCAACAATTCAAGATCGGCCAGGAGAATGTGTTCGAAAAAGTGATTCAGCGCATGAAGGAATGGTTTGGAGAATTTTTCTGAATAGCGACCGTTTTATGGTCATAAACTGCTGACGGGAACGCGGAGTTGTCCGTCGGCCAATACAAAGAGGGAGGCTGTTATGCCGAACAACGAGGGAGTGATGTTTCAGTTTGAGGAGTCCTTGGACCAGGGAGCAAAAATCAAGGTGATTGGTATCGGCGGCGGTGGTGGAAATGCCGTGAATACCATGATCCGCAGCGAGGTGGAAGGTGTCGAGTTTATTGTCGCCAATACCGATGCCCAGGCCCTGCGTAAAAGTGAAGCGCCGATGAAGATTCAGTTGGGTGGGCAGCTGACCAAGGGACTGGGTGCCGGAGCCAATCCGGAAGTCGGTCGTCAGGCCGCTGAAGAAGATGCAGCTCGTCTGGAAGAACTCTTTGTCGGTTCAGACATGGTGTTTGTTGCCGCCGGTCTGGGCGGTGGAACCGGCACTGGTGCCGCGCCGGTGATTGCCAGGGCGGCTAAAGCGTCCGGTGCCCTGACCGTCGGGGTGGTAACCAAACCCTTCACCCGCGAAGGGAAGCAGCGGATGCTGCGGGCTGATGAAGGGGTGAAAGAACTGCGCGAAGTGGTTGATTCACTGGTTGTGATCCCCAATGATCGCTTGCTCGGATTGGCAGGCAAGAACATGAGTATCCTCGACGCCTTCAAACCGGCCGACGATGTCCTGCGGCAGGCGGTGCAGGGAATATCCGATCTGATTATCACCGAAGGTCTGATCAACGTTGACTTTGCCGATGTGCGCACGGTCATGAGCAATCGCGGCATGGCGATGATGGGAATCGGCGTAGCCGAAGGCGAGCGGCGAGCATCCGAAGCGGCTCATGCCGCCATCAGCAGCCCGCTGCTGGAAGAGATCGACATTTCCGGTGCGATGGGCGTGCTGGTC
>JAJRWF010000048.1 GCA_024276905.1 Deltaproteobacteria bacterium | reverse complement strand
TGCGCAACTCTTCGAGATGCGAGGTCAGCGGCATTTCGTCAAACATCCGCCTTCTCCTGGGTATCCTGCTCTTTCTTCACTTCAGCGGATTCCCCTGCCACTGATGCTTTATTTGCGACACTCGCATCGGTCTCGGGATCAATCTCACCATCGACATAAGGATTAAAGGTGTGTTCTGCTCCCGGCGGAGTCAGCTTGCCTTCCTTGAGAAGACGGTCCTTGGTTTCCGCGACCCGGGTTTCTTCCTGCAGGGTGTTCTTGAACTCATCTGTGGCGCGCTTGAATTCAGCAAAACCCTTCCCCAAAGCACGGGCCAGATCGGGAAGCTTTTTCGGACCGAGCACCATCAGGGCCAAAGCGCCAATCAATAAAAGTTCGGTCATTCCGATTCCGAACATGGAAACACCTTTCACGACAAAGCAATATCTGACCTGTGACTCAAGAAAAAAGATTCAAATCAGAAGATAGAGAACAGATCACCGGACGTCAGAATCTGCGCATCCGAATCTGCGCGAGAATAGCGGTTTGCACCTTTGCCTGTCAAGCAGATGCAGAGGGTGAAACAATTGACTTATCAGGGGGTTTGGTCTAGCATTCGCCTCCGGCACCGTATACTGAACAAGAAGGAAATAGCGCAGATGAATCAGGATCAGATCAAGGCCCGAATTCTTCAGCTGGCCGAGGAACGTAATGCCCTGCTGATGGCTCACAATTACCAGCGCGATGAAATCCAGGAGATCGCTCATATCACCGGCGATTCTCTCGGCCTGTCGATCGAGGCCGCGCGCACCGACAAAGAGGTGATCGTCTTTTGCGGCGTCCATTTCATGGCCGAAAGCGCGGCCCTGCTCAGCCCGCAGAAGACGGTACTGCTGCCGCGCCATGATGCGGGCTGCCCGATGGCTGACATGGTCACCCCCGAGGGCCTGCGTGAAATGAAACGCCAGCACCCCAACGCCACGGTTGTCACCTACGTCAATTCAAGCGCGGCGGTCAAGGCCGAAAGTGACATCTGCTGCACCAGCTCGAATGCGGTCAACGTGGTGCGTTCCCTCGACAGCGACGAAGTTTTACTGGTCCCCGACCGCAACCTCGGCCGCTATATTGCCGACCAGGTCGACAAGACCTGCCACGTCTGGGAGGGCTATTGCCCGACCCACGAACGCCTGCAGGTCACCGAAATCGAAAAAGCCCGGGAGGAACACCCCGATGCGGTCTTCATGGCCCATCCTGAATGCGCCCCCGGAATCCTCGCCCTGGCGGATCATATCTGTTCAACCAGCGGCATGTACGAATACGCTGCCGACAGTAAAGCCTCAACCTTCATCGTCGGGACCGAAATGGGTATCCTCTATCGCCTGCGTACTCAAAATCCCGACAAAACCTTCATCCTGCCGAGCGAAGGGCTGATCTGCCCGAACATGAAGCTGACCTCGCTTGAGGATCTGCTTGAATGTCTCGAAACCATGAGCCCGGTTGTCAGTGTTGATCCGCAAACTGCCGAGAAAGCCCGACTGACTCTCGATCGAATGCTTGCGGTCCCACGTGACTGACGCAGTAGCAGCTTGTTAAGCGCGGCAGATTGGCAGCCATGGATCAGGAGATCTCCCAGCACATCAACTATGCGACGGCCCAGAGCCTGCTGGACGGCTTTGCCGATCACGGCCGCCAGCTTGAAGTCCTCGGCCAGACCGGCTCAAGTGATGCCGCGCTGCTTGCCGGAACCCTCAGCCAGAGCACCCGTCCGTTCCTGATCGTCTGTGCCAGCCAGAAAGAGGGGCAGCGCCTTTTCACCGATCTGCAGTTTTTTGCCCCGCATCCACAACGGATCGGCTTTTTCCCGCACTGGGAACTCGGCCCCTACGACCCGCTGACTCCACACCCGGAAGTCGAAGCCACCCGCCTTGAGACCCTGGTCCGCCTGCTCAAGGGCGAACTCGACGCCCTGGTGGTCCCGTTGCGCGCCCTGATGCAGCGAGTTATCCCGCGTCCGATCCTGGCAGAACTCTCGCTGGTCCTCGAACAGGACGAAGAATATCCACGCGATGCATTGCTGCAGCAACTGCACAACCTCGGATACCAGGCAGTTTCGCTGGTCGAGGATCGTGGCACCTTTGCCGTGCGCGGCGATATCATCGATATCTTCCCGGCCGATGCCCGACAGCCGCTGCGCCTCGATTTCTACGGCGACTTCATTGAGCGGATGCGCTACTTTGACCCCGCGACCCAACGTTCGCAGACTGACGAGCTCAAACAGCTGCGCCTGATCCCCTCACGCGAACTCTGTCTCAGCGGCAACCATCTCGATTATCTACTGCAGAAGCTGAAGCAACGCTGCGACGAACTGGAACTGCCGCGCACCCTGCGCGAAGGGATCAGCGAGGAGCTGAAAGAAGGGATTCTTGCGCCGGGACGCGCCTTTCTCCTGCCGCTGAACTACCCCGGCCTCGAAACCCTCTTTGACTATCTCCCTGAGGCCGACCTGATCCTGAACGATCCGCCGGCCATTGAACAGGAGAGCGATCTTTTCAGCGGCGAGATTCGCGACGGCGAACGCCGCCAGCGTGAAAACCGCCAGCCCCATGCCCGGCGTCAGGACCTCTACCTGGATGCTGACGAACTCGAAACCGCTTTTGCCCGCTACCGGCATATCAGTTTCAGCCGTCTGCGTGTCTTTCAGCTCGATGATCAGCGCCAGAGTTATCATTTCGACATCAGCGGTAATGCGGACCTGCGTGCCAGCCTCGCTCCAGGCCAGGACGGCCTGACGCCGCTGCTTGAACACCTTGAGCGCTGGAGCGAAGAAGACTGGCGGGTGCTGCTGATCTGCCGTCAACCGGGACAGGCGCAGCGCCTGCAGGAACTGCTGAGCGAGAATGGCTGGGATCTGCCACAACGGGGACAGTCCTCACTCGATCGCCTGCCGCCCGGAGTTCCGCAGCTGCAGGTCGGTGACCTTTCGGCCGGTTTCCGGATGCCCTACGACCAGCTGGCGATCATTACCGAAGAAGAAATATTCGGTCACCGCAGTCATCACCGAAAAAAGAGCCGCAAGTCGGCACTCAAGCTTTTCTCCAACCTGGCCGACCTGCGTGAAAACGACTTTATCGTCCATACCGATCATGGTGTCGGACGCTACCTGGGACTGATCCATCTGGCAACCGGCGGTGTCGCGGGCGACTACCTTCATCTCGAATATGCCGGGGCCGACAAGCTCTATCTGCCCATCGAGCGCATCGAAAAAGTTCAGAAATATATCGGCGGCGAAGGCGCCCGGCCACGCCTCGACAAGATGGGCGGCCAGGGGTGGGAGAAAGCCCGCCTCAAAGCCCGCGCTGCCATCGAAGAGCTGGCCCGCCAACTGCTCGAAATCTATGCCCGGCGTGAACTCTGCGAAGGCTTTGCCTTCAGTCCGCCCGACCGTCTGTTCCGTGAATTCGAAGCGACCTTCCCCCACGAGGAGACCAGCGATCAGGCAGCCGCGATTACCGATGCCCTGAACGATATGTGCTCGCCAAAGCCGATGGACCGGCTGGTCTGCGGCGACGTCGGCTACGGTAAAACCGAGGTGGCACTACGGGCGGCGGCCAAGGCAGTCCTCGACGGCAAGCAGGTTGCGCTGCTGGTACCGACCACCATTCTCGCCCAGCAGCACTGGCAGAGCTTTCGCAACCGGCTCAAGGAGTTTCCGGTACAGGTCGAGATGATTTCACGTTTTCGCACCCCGGCCGAAATTCGCAAAGTCCTTGCTGGCATGGCCAGCGGCCAGGTCGATATCGTCATCGGCACCCACCGCCTGCTGCAGCGCGACATCCGCTTCAAGGATCTGGGCCTGCTGGTGATCGACGAAGAGCAGCGTTTCGGCGTCAGCCACAAGGAGAAGCTGAAAAACCTGCGCGCCGAGGTCGATACCCTGACCCTGACCGCAACCCCGATCCCGCGGACCCTGCACATGAGCATGGCCGGGATGCGTGACCTGTCGGTGATCGAAACCCCACCGGTCGACCGTCTGGCGATCCGTACCTACGTAACCCGCTTCGATGATGAACTGATCCGCCAGGCGATCCTGCGTGAACTGCGTCGCGGTGGCCAGGTTTACTTTGTCCACAACCGGGTGCAGACCATCCAGGCGATGGCCGAGCATCTGCAGCAGCTGGTACCCGAGGCAAAAATTGCCGTCGGCCACGGTCAGATGGCGGAAAAAGAGCTGGAAAAAACCATGCTCGACTTCATCGAAGGACGCAGCAATCTGTTGTTGGCTTCGACAATCATTGAGAACGGTCTTGACATCCCGACGGCCAATACCATCATTATCAATCGGGCCGACTGCTTCGGCCTCTCCCAGCTATATCAGCTGCGCGGACGGGTCGGACGTTCTGATCGGCGAGCCTATGCCTACCTGTTGATTCCCGGTGAAGCCTCACTGACCCGCGAAGCCCGCGAACGACTCAAGGTCCTGCAGGAACTGACCGAACTCGGATCCGGTTTTCGCATCGCCAGTCATGATCTCGAATTGCGTGGAGCCGGTGATCTGCTGGGGGCCAAACAGTCCGGACCGATTGCGGCCATCGGCTTTGAACTCTACACCGAACTGCTCGAAGAGACGATCGAGAAACTGCGTGGACGGGAACGTGAAGAACGGATCGATCCGGAGATCCGCCTCGGCCTCTCGGCTTTTCTTTCTGAAAAATACCTGCCCGATCCGAACCAGCGCTTGCAATTCTACCAGCGCTTGGCTGCGGCCGAAGATGATCGCCAGATCTTCGATATTGCCGATGAGCTTCAGGACCGCTACGGCAAACTGCCGGAGGCGGGAGAGCTGCTGCTGGGGATCATGCGGCTGCGCGTTATTCTCAAACAACTGCGGATTGAATTGCTTGAATATGACGGTCGCCGTCTGAGTCTGCGCTTTCATGCCGCAACCACGGTCTCGCCCGATCTGATCCGCGGCCTGCTGGAAAATGAACCGCAACGTTACAGCCTGTCGGCCGATTTCCGTCTGACCGTTCGTACCGACCGCTGGCAGGGGGAAGAACTGGTGCGTGAAACCCGGCGCGAACTGCAAAAGCTCCTGCCTGAGGAGGGGGCTTCATGAGACATTGTTCCTCCAGGATACTTTCCTTGCCGCTGTTGTTACTGCTGACAATCCTCAACCTCAACGCCTGTCAGAATGAGCCGACACCGCTGATCAGAATCGCTGAACGTAAAATCAGCCTTGCTGATTTCCGTCAGGAGATTCAACCCCTGCGGGCCGAACTGGTTCAACTTCCTGCGCAGCAGCAAAACCTGTTGCTACGTCAGGCACTGTCGCAACTGATCGACCAGGAACTGCTGCTCGCCGAAGCAAAACGACGCGGGATTGCCATCAGCGAACAGGAGATGCAACACGCGCTGAACGACCTGCGCGGCAATTACAGCCAAGAGGAATACCTGGAACTCCTCCGCAGTTCAGAGCAGGACCCGGCACACTGGCTGCAGCAACTGCGCATCCGCTTGTTGAGCGAAAAGGTCGCCACCAGCATCACCCGCGGCAAAATTGTCATCAGCAACCCACAGGTTGAAGAATATTACCTGCAACACCTTGAGGACTATCGTCGCCCGGATCAGTTACGGGCACGGCAGATATTGTTGCAGACAGAGGAAGAGGCGATTGCCCTGCGCAACCGGCTGCTGGCCGGTGAGCCTTTTGCCGAGCTGGCCGCCCGCTATTCAATCTCTCCCGATCGGGAAAACGGCGGCGATCTCGGACTGTTTGCACAGGGGCAATTGCCCCCCGAGTTTGACAAAATTCTGTTTAAACTCACACCGGGACGTGTCAGCCAACCGGTTAAAAGCAGCTACGGCATCCATCTGTTTCTGGTTGAAAAACGCCTCAAGGCCGGGGTTCTTCCCCTTCCGGAGGTCGAAGCGACAATCCGGCGTCAACTTCAATCTGGCGAAGAAAATCGTCTTTACCAACAGTGGTTGCAAGACCTGCGCAAGCTAACCGATGTGCAGATCAATTGGGAACAGCTGGACAAACTGCACTTCGACAAGGCAGAATAGCTCCCTCACAAACTGAAAAACAAGATAAAGGATAGAGCCGCCAATGAAGAGATTGTTTCCGTTAGCCCTGCTCCTGCTGTGGAGCTCCGTTGCCAGTGCCACACCGCTGATCAAGACGGTTGCAATGGTCAACAACGACGCCGTCACCAGCTACCAGCTGGAAAAGAAGCTGGCAAGTGCCATGGCTGCTGACACCGGCAGAAACCAGCTGAGCAAGGACGAGCATCAGACCCTGCGCCTGAAAGTTCTGAACGACATGATCGAAGATCTGTTGGTTGAGCAGCGGATTAGGGAGCTCGGTTTGTCGGTCAGTGATCAGGATCTGAACTCGGCAATTGAAGATGTGCAACGCCAGAATAAACTGACCAGGAAACAGCTTAAAACCGCACTCCAGGCCCAGGGAATGTCCTTTTCAAACTATCAGCAGAACCTGCGCAAGGAGATTCTGCGCTACAAACTGATAGCACGCGAGGTCCGCAGCAAAGTCGAAGTGACCAATGCACAGGTTCGTGCCTACTTCAAAGAACACAAAGACGAATACAAGTCCCAACCGACCCTGCGCCTCGGCCGAATCAGCTTTCCGTTGGCAAAGGATGCCGATCCGGAAGCTAAAAAACGGCTTATGCAGCAAGCCCAGATCACCCGCCAACTCCTGCTTGGCGGCAAGCCCTTTGACGAGGTACTCAAATCTCTGGGAGGCGAGGCCGAAGGGGGCGACATGGGGACCATGGTTGAAAAAGAGCTGAACCCTCACTTACACAAGATGGTTAATGGACTTCTGATCGGCCAGGTCAGCGAACCGATGGAGACTCTCGGCAGCATCCATATCTTGCAGGTTCTGGATCGGACCCCGGCGATAGCGGAACTGGATGAGGACCTCAGCAAGAAAATTGAAAAAATTCTCGCCGAGAAAAACAACGAAAAGCGCTTTGCCGAATGGAAAAAAGAACTGCGCAAGGATGCCGTTATCGATATCCGGATCTGACCCCTCACCCTGTTATTCCTGACCGCCGTACAGAAAGGGCCGCGAAACCGGTCCTTTCTGTTTTAATCCCCAATGTCGATTCTCCTTATTGTCGCCCGCCCCGCAGATCGGATATACTGGCGGTTTGATCGAAACTGAAGGAGACTGATGCGTGCAACCTCTTGTTATCACCATGGGCGACCCGACAGGAATCGGGCCGGAATTGATTCTGCGCACCCTTACCGCAGGCCGCTTGCCCGAAAGACCGCTACTGATCGCCGGCGATACACAGGTACTGCTGGAAACTGCGACCCAGTTGCGCCTGGAACCACAACTGGAGGAAGCGGACAACGGGCGCAAAATTCTTCGTTTTGCCGCTACTGCGTTGCAGCTGCAACCCGTTTCGCAACTGAACCCTAAAGAGCTGAAACCCGGCGCACCCGACGCAGCCTGCGGACGGGGAATGATTGATTACATTGAATGGGCCACAGCTGAATGTCTCGCCGGTCGCGCTGCAGCGATGGTCACCTGTCCGATCAACAAGGCTGCCATCAACGCCGCCGGTTGTCACTTCCCCGGTAATACCGAATTGTTAGAAGAACGCTGTCGGGCCGGGCGGGTGGTAATGATGCTGGCCGGGCGCCGCCTGCGGGTCACCCTGGTGACGACCCACACTGCCCTGTCCGCAGTTCCCGGGCGCCTCAGCTACACAGAAATTCTTTCAACCATCCAGATAACTGACCAGAGCCTGCGCCGGCAGTTCGGCCTGCCAAATCCAAGGATTGCGGTACTGGCACTCAACCCGCATGCTGGCGAACAGGGCCTCTTCGGTGACGAAGAACAACGCCTGATTCAGCCGGCGATCACGCAAGCTCAGCGTGACGGGATTACTGCCAGCGGGCCGCACAGTGCCGATACCCTCTTTTACTTCGCCGCGCGCGGCGATTATGACGCCGTGGTCTGCATGTATCATGATCAGGGGCTGATTCCACTGAAACTGCTCCATTTCAATGATGCCGTCAATATTACCCTCGGTCTGCCGATTGTCCGCACCAGTGTTGACCACGGCACCGCCTACGACCTAGTTGGTACCGGTCGGGCCAGCATCGCCAGTTTACAAGCTGCGATCCGCATGGCCGACCAGATGGCCGACAACTTCCGGAAGGCCAAGTGTCCTAATGATTGAAGAGATCCGCATCCGCGGCGCCCGTGAACACAATCTGAAAAATATCGATATCGACATTCCGCGCGACAAACTGGTGATCATCACCGGCGTTTCCGGTTCGGGCAAGAGCACTCTGGCCTTCGATACAATTTATGCCGAGGGGCAACGACGCTACGTCGACAGCCTGTCGGCCTACGCCCGCCAATTTCTTGAGCAGATGGAAAAACCGGACGTCGATCAGATTGACGGCCTGTCACCAGCGATCTCCATCGAACAGAAAACCACCTCGCGCAACCCGCGCTCGACCGTCGGTACCGTCACCGAGATCCATGATTATCTGCGCCTGTTATTTGCCCGCGCCGGACAGATTCACTGCCACCGTTGCGGCCAGGAGATCAGTTCGCAAACGGTACAGCAAATCGTCGATCAGGTCATGCAGGCCGCGGAGAAAACCCGTTTTATGGTCATGGCCCCTGTCGTGCGTGAACGTAAGGGAGAATACCGCAAAGAGCTGCGACAACTGCAAGCCGACGGTTTTGTCCGGGTGCGAATCGACGGCGTGATGCATGAGTTGGGGGAAGAAATCGTCCTCGACAAACAGTGCAAACACAGTATCGAAGTGGTCGTCGACCGCCTGGTCATCAAGCCGGGAATCGAAAGCCGACTGGCCGATTCGATTGAAACTGCGCTCAAGCTCGCGGACGGCCTGGTACGAATCGAGGAGCCGGACACTGCCGGTCAGCTCTACTCGGTCAAACATGCCTGTATTGATTGCGGCCTTTCCTACCCCGAAATCACGCCGCGAATGTTCTCCTTCAACAATCCACATGGAGCCTGCCCTGATTGCAGCGGTCTGGGAACGCGTAACTATTTCGACGTGGAACAGGTGATCCCCGATCCCGGACTTTCGTTGCGGGAGGGGGCAATCCTGCCCTGGGATAGCCGCACCGGGTACTACTACCAGGCGCTGCTTGAAGCCCTGGCCGAACACTATCATTTCAGCATGCGCACACCCTTTTCCAAACTGCCTGAGAATGCTCGTTTAAAACTGTTACAGGGTTCGGGGCAGGAGAAGATCCGTTTCTTTTTCGATCAGGGTGAACGTCGTCATTACTACGAAAAACCCTTTGAAGGCGTGCTGCCGAATCTGGAACGACGCTATCGTGAGACCGACTCTGACACCGTTCGGGAAAACCTCGAAAAGTATATGAGTGTTGTTCCCTGCCCGAGCTGTGAAGGAGCACGGCTGCGGCCCGAATCACTTCATGTAAAGATTGCGCAGAAGAACATCCAGCAAGTCTGCGCGATGGCAATTTCAGAAGCTGGAGATTTTTTCAGGAATCTCGAACTCCCTGCCAAACAGGCTGAAATTGCACAACGAATCCTTAAAGAGATTCGCGACCGGCTGGGATTTTTAAGCCATGTCGGTCTTGACTATCTGTCCCTCGACCGTGCCTCCGGCACCCTGTCAGGTGGCGAGGGCCAGCGAATCCGTCTGGCAACCCAGATCGGCTCATCGTTAATGGGAGTTCTGTATATCCTTGACGAGCCCTCCATCGGGCTACATCAACGCGACAATCAGCGCCTGCTTGAAACCCTGAAAAATTTGCGTGACCTCGGCAATACCGTACTGGTGGTCGAACATGACGAAGAAACAATGCTGGCCGCCGATCACCTGATCGACATGGGTCCGGCGGCCGGGGTTCACGGTGGTGAGGTCGTGGTCGCCGGTCAACCGCAACAGGTTGTCGACTGCCCGGAATCGCTGACCGGGCAATATCTGTCAGGCGCTCTTGAGATAGAAATCCCGCCGAACCGACGCACCAGTTCACGAAAAATCGTGCTGAAGGGAGCCCGCGCCAACAATCTGCAGGAGATCGATGTTGAAATACCCCTCGGCGTTTTGAGCTGTGTCACCGGCGTCTCCGGTTCGGGGAAATCCTCGCTGGTCATCGAAACCCTGTACAAGACCCTCGCCCAGAAACTGCATCGCAACCGTGAAAAGGCCGGACCGGTCAAGCAGATTCTCGGCCTGGAACAACTCGACAAAGTGATCGATATCGATCAATCCCCGATCGGCCGCACTCCGCGCTCAAACCCGGCAACCTATACCGGTGTTTTTACCGATATCCGTGAGCTCTACGCCCGGCTTCCCGAAGCGAAGATCCGTGGCTATAAACCGGGTCGTTTCTCTTTCAACGTCAAGGGCGGCCGCTGCGAAGCTTGTCGCGGCGACGGCATTATTCGCATCTAGATGCACTTTCTGCCCGACGTCTATGTCGAATGTGAAGTCTGTCGGGGCGCTCGCTACAATCGCGAAACCCTCGAAGTCAAATACAAAGGGAAAAGTATTGCGGAACTACTCGACATGACGGTCAACCAGGCCAGCCGCTTTATGGAGAACCTGCCGCGCATCAGTAATAAACTGGGGACTCTGCGCGACGTCGGTCTGGGCTACATCAAACTGGGACAGAGTGCGACGACCCTCTCCGGCGGCGAAGCACAACGGGTCAAACTGGCCCGCGAACTCGGCAAACGCGCAACCGGACGCACCATCTATATCCTCGATGAACCGACCACCGGCCTGCATTTTGCCGATATCCACAAACTGCTTGAGGTTCTCAACCGGCTGGTCGACGGCGGCAACACGGTCGTGGTCATCGAACATAATCTCGATGTGATCAAAACCGCAGACCATGTGCTGGACCTGGGGCCCGAAGGCGGCAGTGGCGGCGGCCGAGTAATCGCCGCAGGAACACCGGAG
The DNA here is from genome assembly GCA_024276905.1 of Deltaproteobacteria bacterium. Lineage (GTDB taxonomy): Bacteria > Desulfobacterota > Desulfuromonadia > Desulfuromonadales > Geopsychrobacteraceae > Geopsychrobacter. The sequence continues at coordinate 87,344 of JAJRWF010000048.1, read as the reverse complement.
CAGGTCGCAGGCTGCGAGCAGTCCCATACCGGCCAGTTCCTGAAACGCTATTTTCCTACATCCTGATCCAGTCCCGGCAAAAGTCGGTATGCCAGCGATTAAGCGTAGCGATATCGCCACAGACATAACGTCAATGTGCAGTTTTTTTCTTACTTTGCGACAATTATTGTCATCTTCGCAAACCCGGTAATCAACGAGAAATTCTTTCATGAGATCGGTTAGACACTCGCAACTAGCTGATGATTCAGGGGACCCATAAAATTTCTGCAAAAAAATCCGAGCAATCTAAGAAACCCCATTTCCCGGAACAAGCCTTGCAGTGTATACGCCATGAATAGAGAACACTTCTCCAGCCGAAAGGGCATCATGTGCTGAAAAAACTAACCGGTCTGATTATGCTACTTGCTTTTACCAGCGCCTGTGCGCCGACCAGTGCTTTGATCCAGTCAGAGCCCCCAGGAGCAATGGTGATGATCGACGGTAAAGAGATCGGCATGACACCGGTTAACTACAGTCACAATCTTTCAACTGGTGAGCAACACGCCATTTCCCTGCAACGGCAGGGATTCGAATCGGTATCAATGACAATCAAGGCCGACAAGACCGATTCTCACGCCCTTAAACGCTGGTTAACCGCCGGTCTGGTCTGGAGTCCGCTCTGGCTCGGGACATTCTTTACCAAGAAGCTGAAAGAAAGTTACATGTTCGTCATGAAGCGTACTCCGGCTCAGATGACTGCCAGTCTCGTCAAGGATGAGCAGAAGTAAGTTTTCTGATCAATACACACAGCATCCGAAACCGGCCACCCAGGCCGGTTTTTTTGTGCCCGTGGCATGGAAAACGTCAACACCTCAGGGAGGGTTCGCTCTCTTTGAATTTCTGCAGAAATCGACTATGATGATCCAGTGAGGTGGGTAGAACCCGCCCCCGGAATGGGTTCGGTGCAAAAAAGGAGCAGCTGATGGCAGGCAAAACATGTCCGCACTGCAAGGCGGCGCTTAAGGGAGAATACTGGTGTTACAGCTGTAAAATGGTCTTTAAGTGCCCGATACCGGGTTGTGAGGCCCGAATCACCAAACCCGCAACGGAGGACTGCCCACGCTGCGGACTCTTCTTTGCCGACTACCTGAGCCAGCGTAAGATGTACCGTCGCTGTCCGAAGTGCAAGAAAAAGCAGGGGCTTTCCGAACAGCAGTGCCGCTCCTGCCGCCACTGGTTCAACTGCCCAACCTGTGGCGACCGAATTTCTACCAACGTCATCCTGACCTGCCCACGGTGCGGCACCGGCCTGCGCTGACAGGACGTCTCAGTGTTCAGCGTCTTCATTCACCAATGGCAGTAACTGGCAGAAACGGCTCCCGCCGCCGACAGAATCTTCGACCCACAGCAAACCGTTGTGAGCCTCAATAATACGTCTGGCCAGTGACAAACCAAGACCGAACCCCTTGCCGGTGTGATTCCGTCCGCGGGCTGAATGGTGTTGTGCCAGCCCGCTGCCGTAAAAGGGCGTGAAAATTTTCACTTTTTCAGCGTCAGAAATCCCCTCACCATTATCCTCAACTGTCATCAGCACATATTCTCTAAAACGTCCGAGTCGCGTTTCAATATCCGGATAGAAGAGTCGTAGTTTTTCCGCCTGTTGCAGCATCTCGACGGCACTGCGCTCAGCACAACCGAGACAGATCTCCCCTCCCGGCAGGGTGTGCCGGATCGCATTGTCAAGCTGCAGACGCAAGGCCTGTTTGACCAGCTCAATATCGAGCAGAACATCCGGGCACTCATCCTCAGCACAACGCTTCAGGGTCAGAAAGCGGTCAGCTGCAGCGGCAACGAACTCCGGTTCGAGTTCTGAGAAAATCTGTCGGGTCGTACAACGACTGAAGCGAGGCACGAACAGCCCACTGCTGACCTTGTTGGCTGCCAGCAAGGCTTCGACGCGTGCACGCAGGTCGTCAACGCCACCAAGCATCTCTGCCAGACTCTCTCTGGCACGCTCAGGCAGCTGCTCCTGATCCTTTTTCAACAGCTCGGCATTGCCGATAATGGTTGTCAACGGGGTTTGCAGTTCATGCGAGGCCAGAGTGACAAAGCTTTTTTTCATTTCATCGAGATGTTGCAGTTCACGATGGGCCTGCCCCAGCCGATCAAGGCTGTCACGTAACTCATGTCGCGAACGAGCCAGATTGTGGTTGCGCTCCTTGATGCGTCTGAACAGCCGTCCCTGCTCACAGGCGTTAGCCAGATTCCGCCCAAGCGACATCAAAAGGTGGCGTTCGCGTTCGCTGAACAGTTCACTCGACTGTCTGCTGACACCCAGAACACCATAGAGCTGGATCGGTGTGCGTACCGGAACCACCAGCCAGGGACGGCAACCACTCGCCAGACAAACCTGGTCAAATTGCGCCATGGTCCCGACCGGCATGGTGGCATGAGGGTCACTGCTGTCAATCGGCAGATAGAGATCCACGTTTAAAGACGGCAGATCATTGATCATCGCCAGACTGCTGGCATTAAGACCGCGCGAAGCGGTCAATTCGAGTTGCCCATGCTGAAGATGCATCAGACAGCTGGCATCGACATCCATCATATTATGGATCTGGAACAGCACGTCCCCGGCAAAGGCAAATTCGCTGGTCGACTGGTTGATCCGTGAACTGACAGCATAAAGCAGCATCAGCTCACGCTCGGTGCGATTATACCCTTCGCGGTTCCAGACCACCACCTCCCAGATGGTGCGACCGGTCTCCGCAACTTGACGACAAAGCAGATCGACCGGCACCGGGCGATGATCGGGATATTGTAAAAAAAGTTGATTTGTACTGCAAACCTGTCCGGTGCGTAGCCGGGCAAAAAAATCGTCTGCGGCTCCGCGGGCAACCGGTGGAACCAGAGCAAGAAAGGGACGATCACATAAGTTGGAAAGGATTGGTTGCGCAGGCATCTCCCCGATGATTTTTACATCCGAGATGTAAAAATCGGCATCAAGTTCAAAGATGATCGGTCCTGATCGGTTGTCTGCTAGGAATGAGGCTGGAACCACGGTGACTCCTGGAAGCGGCGAGGTCGGTCATCCATCGTCTCATTAAGCGCGTTCGCAAAAGTCTAGCAAAAAAAGCAGGCCTGTCCAGCGACTGGCCTGCCTTACTGTTCTTTATGACTCTTCGTCACTCTTACTTTCGGCCTTCCGCACCGGAGGGCTGCAGGAACCAGACATTCAGGTCTGCACTCCCATCCGCGGCAAAACCCAGCGGTTCAGCACGATCCAGCCGACGATAATGCCGACAAACCAGAGCAGGTCCATACGCAATCCTCCTTTTATCTACAGGATAAATCATCTTTGCCAAACAGGCAATTGCGAGTACTGTACATAAAGAAACGGGGCAGACCGCCAGGATGGCGTGCCTGCCCCGCAGCACAACAATACCGTCAAACGCTTTTTTTAGCCGACAACAGCCTTGTCGGTAATCTCCAGGCCCTGATCAATAATCGCAAAGGACTCGCGCAACTGTTCCTCGGTAATATTCAGGGGCGGATTGGTGAAAAGATTGTTCCAGTGGATAAAGGTTGCCAGCCCGTTGTCTTTGAGGAAGGCTCCAAGCTGGGTCATTTCCGGACTGGTGCCATTGAACGGTGCCAGCGGCTCACGGGTTTCACGATTTTTGACCAGCTCGATAATACCGAAAAGACCGATCGATCTGACATCCCCGACCGAAGGATGCCTGGCTTTGAGATCCTGATGCAGCCCCGCCATCACCTGGCCCATTCTTTTAGAATTACCGACCAGATCGTCCTCTTCAAGCACCCGCAGGGTGGCCGCAGCAGCGGCCAGGCTCATCGGGTGAGCGTTGTAGGTCAGGCCGCCGAAAAAGACATTCTCGGCGAAATAGTCTGCGATACGTTCACTCATGGCAACACAACCGAGCGGCATGTACGCTGAGGTCAGGCCCTTGGCCATGGTAATGATGTCAGGGACCACATCCCAATTGTCGACCGCAAACCACTCACCGGTCCGTCCAAGCCCGGCCATGACCTCGTCACAGATCAACAGAATGCCGTACTTGTCGCACAGCTCACGCAAACCCTGCATATAACCATCGGGGGGGACAATCAGACCGTTGGTTCCGGTCACCGGCTCGATAAAGACCGCGGCGATATTCTGCGGCCCCTCGTACATCATGATCTCTTCCATATTTTTCAGGCAGAGCAGATCGCAGTCATCACAGTTGTCACGACCGAAACTGCAACGGTACTCGTAGGGATCAAAGGCCCGGATCACCCCGGGGATACTCGGCTCATTGGCCCAGCGCCGCGGATCACCGGTCAGGGTCATGGCCCCGGCGGAGGCCCCGTGATAAGAACGGTAGCGGGCAATAATTTTATGGCGTCCAGTAAACTGCCGCGCCAGCTTGATGGCATTTTCGTTCGCTTCGGCACCGCCAAGGGTGAAGAAAAACTTGTTCAGATCACCCGGAGTGTATTTTGCCAGCAGCGGACCAATCTCGGCACGAATCCGGGTCGCCATCCCCGGACCGGCATAGGCAAGCTCCTCGGCCTGCTCCTTGATGGCATCAATCACCCGCTGATCTCCGTGACCAATGTTGCTACACATCAGTTGGGAGTTCATATCGATATAACGCTTGCCGTCGACATCCCAGAAGTAAATCCCCTCGGCACGAACCATCGGGATCGGATTGACGGCGGCCTGGGCGGACCAGGACCAGAAGGTATATTTTTTACATTGCTCGACCATCTGGTCGGCTGTCATCTCTTTCGTAGCGGTCGTCATGGCACCATCTCCTTGATAAGAGGTTGGAGGATAAACTCTCAGGCGTTGGCCCGTTCAAGCATTGCACTGAGCAAAACATTGCATCCGGCAACAACATCCGCGGGTACGACATTTTCAATTTCGTTATGGCTGATCCCGTTTTCGCAGGGGATAAAAATCATACTTGCGGGGGCGAAGTCGGCAATGTAACAAGCATCATGCCCGGCACCGGCGAAGATATCCATCTGGCTGTAACCGTGGGCTTTGGCCCCTTCACGCACTGCATTGATGCACTCTTCGGCAAAAATTACCGGCGCGTAATACCAGATCGGATCCAGTCTCACTTCAACACCAGCCTCGGTGGACAACCGTTCACAGAAAGATTTAATTTGCTCGTCCATCTTGCTCAAAATCTCATCATCCGGATTTCGCAAATCGACTGACATTGTGATCTGTCCGGGGATGGTATTGCGGGAATTCGGGTGAACCTGTAAAAAGCCGACGGTGCCACAGGCGTGAGGCTGATGCGAATTGGCAATGCGCTCCACCTCATTGATCAGTTTTGCGGCCGCAGCCAGGGCATCATGACGCAAAGGCATCGGCGTTGTCCCGGCGTGGGACTCACGACCACTGATAGTCACATCGTACCAGCGCTGGCCCTGCCCCTTGTTGACGACGCCGATGGTTTTTTCTTCCGCCTCAAGGTAGGGTCCCTGCTCGATATGCACCTCAAAAAAAGCGCCGATCGGTCTTTGGGCAGCGGGAATCTCACCGGCATAACCGATCCTCTTGAGTTCTTCGCCGAAAACCTTCCCCGCAATATCGGTCTTGGCCAGGATTTCTTCGAGGGTGAAACGCCCCGCGACAACCCCAGACCCCATCATCGCCGGAGCAAAACGGGATCCTTCCTCGTTGGTCCAGACGCTGATCTCAATCGGTGCTTTGGTTTCAATCTTATTCTCCTGCAGGGTACGCATCACTTCAAGACCGGCAAGAACCCCGTAGACGCCATCGAACTTGCCGCCGGTCGGCTGGGTATCCAGATGACTGCCGGTCATGATCGGGTGAAGTTCATTATTGCGCCCCGGACGACGGGCAAAAATATTGCCCATCTGATCGACGGTAACCGTGCATCCGGCCTCTTCGCACCAGTGAACAAACAGGTCACGGGCCTCTTTATCGAGATCGGTCAGCGTCAAACGGCAACAACCTCCTTTTTCGGTTGTGCCGATTTTTGCCATCTCCATTAACGACTTCCAGAGCCGATCCCCATTTATGGTCAAATTCGTCATGATCCCTCTACTCCCGTGGATAAGGATTGTCCCGCAGGCTGCCAACCCGCTAAATCATCAGTCATTGATCGGGAAGGTAAAGACTGCCGTTTCACGTACCCCTGAAGGCCAGCGCTGGGTAATGGTTTTGCGCTTGGTGTAAAAACGGACCGAATCCGGACCGTAGGCGTGCAGATCACCAAAGAGGGAGCGCTTCCAGCCCCCGAAGCTATGGTAGGAAACCGGAACCGGTAACGGGACATTGACGCCGACCATGCCGACCTTGATATTGTCGGTGAAATATCGCGCAGCTTCTCCATCACGGGTAAAGATGCAGGTTCCGTTGCCATACTCATGGGCGTCAATCAGATCCATCGCCTGCTGCAGACTTTCGGCACGCACCACGCAGAGAACCGGGCCGAATATTTCATCGCGGTAGATCTTCATCTCCGGTGCTACCTTGTCGAACAGACAACCACCGATAAAGTAGCCCTCTTCATGACCTGCGACCACAAGGTTACGTCCATCAACAACCAGTTCGGCACCCTCTTTCACCCCCAGATCAACATAACCTCTGACCTTTTCTAAATGCTCCTTGGTGATCAAGGGTCCCACATCATTGGTATTATCGGTGCCGGGACCGACCTTCATGGTCGCCAGCTCAGCACTCAACTTGGCGACAACCGCGTCGCCAACTTCATTGCCGACCGCAACCACCACCGGAATCGCCATACAACGCTCACCGCAGGAGCCATAGGCCGCCCCCATCAAGGCACTGACTGCGTTGTCCAGATCGGCGTCAGGCATCACAATCGCATGGTTTTTGGCGCCGCCAAGCGCCTGCACCCGTTTACCATTGCTATTTGCCGTCTGGTAAATATATTCAGCAATCGGGGTCGAACCGACAAAACTGACCGCCTTGATGCGCTCATCGGTCAGAAGAACATCAACCGCCTCCTTGTCACCGTTGACCAGGTTCAGAACCCCGGCAGGCAAACCGGCTTCTTGGGCCAGCTCGCAGATATACATAACGCAGGAGGGATCGCGCTCTGAGGGTTTCAAGATAAAGGTATTGCCGCAGGCGATCGCCATGGGCCACATCCACAGAGGAACCATGGCCGGGAAATTGAATGGAGTAATGCCAGCGACAACCCCGAGAGGCTGAAATTCGCTCCAGGAATCGATAGCCGGACCAACGTTCTTGCTGTGTTCCCCCTTAAGAAGTTCCGGCACCCCACAGGCATATTCCACATTCTCGATACCGCGCTGCAGCTCACCCATGGCATCGTTGAGAACCTTGCCGTGTTCGTTGGTGATCAACTCACAGATCTTCTCGGCATTCTGCTCCATCAACATCTTGAGCCGGTACATGACCTGCGCCCGTTTTGCTGCGGGGGTATCCCGCCAGGCGGGGTAAGCTGCTTCGGCAGCGGCAATTGCCGCTTCAACTTCCTGCGCAGCAGCAAGAGCGACCTGGCCAGTTACCGCGCCGGTCGCCGGGTTGTAAATACGAGCGTAGCGTCCACTGGTCCCGGTGACTGCTTCGCCATTGACGTGATGATTGATCGTTCTGCTCGTTGCTGATTCTGCATTGGTCATCGGCTGTTTCTCCTGAATGAATTGGTTTCGACCAGACAGTCTCGAAGTGAACATGCCCTTCAAGGTCTTGATCTGCGTCAGCGGGGCAGCTTCACCATCCCTGAACAAGAGGCTAGCATGTTTAATAAATTAAACAAGAAAAAAGAGAATCTTTTTTTCTTTACTGGCATATCCCCAAAAACTCGCCTGCTATGCTCTTTTTACAGACAGACAATTCTCCTCATGTTCAAAATTAAGCGACTTAATTTCTTCGCGGATCATCGAACGTGCGCTGCCTGTCAACTCCCTACGAAAGGCTCCCTTTTGATAAAGCGCCCACGACCGACCTCACCGACAAATTCAACCCGGTCGTTGCGCCACTCGGCCACCTTCAAACCCCGCGAATAAACCAGACTGGGCATCCCGGTAATTTCCAGCCCTTCGTAGGGGTTGTAGTCAACGTTCATGTGCAGCCTGGTCTGGGTGATGGTAAATTTCTGCGTCGGATCAAAAATGACGATATCCGCATCCTTGCCGACCGCGATGGCACCCTTGTCCCCAAGGCCGAACATTTTAGCGGTACTGGTTGACAGCACATCGACCATCCGCTCAAGACTGATACGGCCCTTGACCACACCTTCAGAATGAAGAAGGGTCATCAGGGTCTCGATGCCTGGTGCCCCATTGGGAATTTTCTTATAATCGTCCTTGCCGAACATGTCCTTTTTGCCCTTGAAATCAAAGGGACAGTGGTCGGTCGACAAAACCTGAACATTCCCGTCTGCCAAACCGTCCCAAAGAGCGGCATTGCTCTCCCGGGTCCGCAGCGGCGGAGACATGACATATTTGGCCCCGTTAAAATCCGGCTCCTTGTAACGCTCCTCATCAAGGAGTAAATACTGTGGGCAGGTTTCGGCATAAATCTCGACACCATTTTTCCTGAATTCCCTGATCTTTTCGAGCCCCTCCCGGGACGAAAGATGGACAACATAGAGCCGCGAACCGGTAAACTCGACCAGCTTGGCCGCCCGGGTAATTGCTTCTTCCTCGGCGATATTCGGCCGACTGACGGCGTGATAATAGGGATCGAGCTTCCCTTCTGCGGCCAGAACCTCATTCATATGTTGAATAATAAACGGATTTTCGGCATGGACCTGAACCAGCCCGCCGTATTTTTTGGTCTGCTCCAGAAGCTTGACCATCACCCCGTCGTCGACCCGAAAATCGTAGACCATGAAGATTTTGAAACTCGGGGTGCCATAGTCCTGAATTGCCGCCTTGACTTCTTCGATGACCTCGGGCCGAGGGTCAGTAATGGCCGGATGAAGTGAGTAGTCAATAACCACATTCCCTGCTGCCAGAGCCTTCTTTCTTTCCAGCCCCTGCAGGATCGATTCACCCTTTTGCTGAATCTGGAAATCAACCACCGTAGTTACGCCGCCGCAGGCGGCAGCGATGGTGCCGCTCTTATAATCATCCTGGGCATAGGTGCCCATAAAAGGCATGCACAGATGAGTGTGGGGATCGATGGCTCCGGGAAGGATATATTTGCCGCCGGCGTCGATCACTTCATCGGCCTCGCAGGTCAAATTTGTCCCGATGGTCGTGATCTTCTCTCCCTCAACAAGGACGTCGGCCTTGTAGCTTTCGGTGGAGGTGACAATCAGCCCCCCCTTGATCAATACACTCATTTCTGGTCTCCTTCAGGTTCGGTTACTTGCACACTTCCAGCTTGAGCTGACCCTCCAGATCCTTGCCCATCACTTCGGTTTCCTGGCGCTGCCAGTTTTTGGGCTGCTCTTTGTAGGTGATCAGGTCGGTCACCGGACAGACGAAACTGCAGACCATACAGCTCAGGCACTTGTCCTCGATCAAACGCGGACGACGTTTTTCAGCATCCCATTCAAGGGCCTGTCCGGCTGAATCGTTACAGACCACCAGACACTGCCCACAGCCGACACAACGCTCCACGTCGTAGTGAGCCGTACCCTGACGATCGAGGTCAAACTTGTCGGTCTCCTGCAAGGTGGGAAGTGCTTTTCCGACCAGATCGGCAACCCGCTCAATGTTACGCTCTGCCATGTAGTCAGAAAGGCCCTCTATCAGATCTTCTACGATGCGGTAACCATAGTGGATGATCCCGGTGGTCACCTGCAGGGTCGTAGAACCCAGCAGCAGGTATTCCAGCGCGTCGATCCAGGTCTCGATACCACCCTGCCCCGAAAGAGGCAGGCCCAGCTGCTCGCACTTGGCCAGATCCGCGATAAAACGCAGACCGATCGGCTTGACTGCCGGGCCGGAGGTCCCGCTGATTGCACCAATACCGGCGACCTTGGGCCTTGCGGTCCAGTCATCGAGCCCGATCTGCGAGATCCCGCGGACGGTGTTGATCGCGGCAATGCCATCCGCTCCGCCCTGCTTGGCATAAAGAGCAGGTTCAGTCATGTCGGTAATGTTCGGCGTCATTTTAGCCAGCACCGGAATTGAAACCGCCCTTTTGACCGTCTCGGTAAATTTCTCGATCAGATGGTTGGCCTGACCCACCTTATGCCCGGAACCCTCAACCGTCATATGCGGACAGGAAAAGTTCAGTTCGAGCATATCGGCCCCGTTATCCTCAGAAGCTTTGGCCAGATACGCCCATTCTTCGTTGGAAAAACCCATGATGCTGGAGATGATGACACGATCCGGGTAGTTCTTTTTCAGATAGAGAAAATCGAGCAGATTGTCTTTCAGGGGCCGATCGGAGATCTGTTCGACATTCTGCAGACCAACCAGACGCTTGCTGCCATAATGATAAGGGTTCATCCGCGGCGAGGGATGAACAATCCGCACCCGATCCGAATTTAAAGTCTTAAAAGCCACACCGCTCCAGCCGGCCTCAAATGCATTGGCGACCATCTCGGCACTGTTGGAAACCGGCGAAGAAGAAAGAAGAAAGGGGTTATTAAACTTCACCCCGCAAAAATCTACGGATAAATCGATTTTTTTTCTGGTCACGATTATACGTCCTTCCCCGCAAGATATTCCACAATGCCCCTGGCAGCGACCTTACCGTCCTGAACGGCCTCAACCACCAGCGCCGGACCCCGAACAATATCGCCACCGGCAAAAATTCCCGCCACTGAAGTCTGACCGGTAGAGGGATCAGATTGAATAAGTTTTAGGCTATCAACCTGAACATTCGGGTACCAGTGAGGAGACTCGCTTCTGGCCTGATTCCCGATCGCCTCGATAACAAGATCGGCATCCAGAACCCATGAGGAATCCGGGATGGCCTCCGGCGACCTGCGACCGGAAGCGTCAGGCTCGCCCAAGCGGGTCCGCACAAGCTTCAGCCCCTGAATCTGCCCCTCCGCATTGCTCACAAAATCAACCGGCTGATTCAGCAGATGGAAGTGCACACCCGCGTCCAGAACCTCTATCCGCTCCTCTTTTTCCGCCGGCATCAGGGAAAAGGACCGCCGATAAACAAGGTTGACATCTCTGGCGCCAAGCTTTGCTGCCGCCTCGGCGCAATCCATGGCAACCGAACCCCCACCAACTACGGCCACACTTTTTCCGGCAAGACTCTCACTGACCTGCTGGAATCGTTGATCCCGCAATGACGCCAGAAACTCAATCGAAGAGATAAGCCCCTTAAGCTCTCCGGAGTCCGGCTTCAACCGCAGGGTATCCCAGAGCCCGGTCGCCAGGAATACTGCATCGTAGCCGGATTGCAGCAGCTTTTCCGCTCCGCCCTGTCCTTCGATGGAAACATTGCACTGGATTTCAACGCCCAGAGTCTTGAGATCGGCCAGCTCACGCGCCAGAAAATCCAGATCAAACCGGTAGGAGGGCACACCGTAACGGATAACCCCACCCGCTTCGGGCCGTGCCTCTAAAATGGTGACCCGACACCCTTCCCGGGCTAACTCCGCCGCACAACTGAGCCCGGCCGGACCGGACCCGACAACGGCGACTTTCCCCTTGCGCAGTTCAGGCGTTTCAAAAACCTGAAAATTTCGCGCCCAAGAATGTTCGACCAGAGCCCGTTGAATCTTGCCGATTTCAATCGGCCGGTCAATTCCGCTTGCACAGCACTCCTTTTCACAGAGCCTTGAAGTGGGGCAGAGCACCCCGCAAGCCCCTCCAAGAATATTGTTTTCCTTGATCGTCCGGATGGCTCCGGTAATATTTTTGAGCCGCAGTTTGCGGATAAATGTTCCCGGGTCGGTCGCGGCAGGACAGCCCTTGGAACAGGGGGCATCGTAACAAAGGAGACAACGCTCGGCCTCGGCCATGGCCTGATCCAGACCGAAGCCTTTTGTCATGCTTTTAAAACTGGCGGATTTATTCACGTACAACACTCCCTGACTGGGTCCAAGCCGTGGCTGACCTTTTGGCTTCTTCTGAAAATTTCCCGGCAGCCGTTTCTCGAAACAAGCGTGCCCCCCTCCCGGCGTCGGGAGGGGGCGTATGTCACTCTAGAACAACCATTCCAGCATAGCCTGTGGCGCATACTCATCAACGCCATCAACACCGAACTTATTGTGCCAGTAGATGTATTCAACACCACCATAGAACTGCTTCGGCGCTCCGGCGAACTTACCGAGATCCAGCAGCAGCACCGGCTGGAAATCGATATTGAACTTTGTCGTTCCTTCAGAACCGGCAATATCAGCAAACCCCTTGAAAACGAAATCGGCCGATCCAATGGAGAACGGCATCCGCCAGGCCGGGGTAATCTGGTAGGTAGTGCCACTCTGCTGCGGGTTATCACGAACATAGAAGTTCAGTTGGACAAAAGCGAATTTCGGCACCTTGAGGCTGAGTCCGAGGCCATAGGTGTAATTGTGAAAGCCGTCACCCATTTCCAGACCGGTGGCGATCAACACCTCGCTGATCGGGCCGAAAGACAGATCCTTGTTCAGGATTTTGTTCAGGCTGAAGCGGGGAGAAAACTCCACGTAGGCATCGGTTTTAGTCTGATTCCCGTCGCGTTCCGGATTGGTGATATCTACGAAAAAGAAATTGTCTCCATACTTCCAGTTGTTCGCATGTTCCACGGTAATGGTCGAACGGGCCTTGTCCCCCAATTCAAAATTGCTCCCGTACAGGTACTGGATATTGGTCGTACTCCAGGTGGCCGAACCGGCCAGAGCAGGGGCCGCCAAGAAACCCAGGGCAATAAGCGCCAGAATCAGGCGGGTGAGATTGTTAATCAGTGCGTGATACATCTTTTTTCCTCCTGTACTTTTAATCCATTAAAATCCAGCCACAGGACAATTCCCGTGACCGGGTTACCGTATAAAAACAGCCGTCAACACTCCTGAGATTCAGCAGCCGGAAGCTTCCCGGTACCCAACTGCGAAGCCGCAAAGTAATAAATGACACCACCTAATGCCGAACCGGTGAACCAACCGTAACTGTAGAACCAACTCAACCCATCGACCTTCATGGATAACACTGTCAGGGCAACCGGAACGAAAAACGCGATCAGCCCGGCAGGATTAAAGGATGGATAGACACCGCCCTTCTTGTACAGGCTGATCAGGTCAAGCTCCTGTTTGCGCACCAGGAAATAGTCAACAATCATGATTCCGGCAATCGGACCGAGCAAACTTGAGTAAGCGAGCAACCAGTTGGAATACATACTCTCCACGCTGACATCCGAAACAACCCAACCCAGCTTGATCAACAACTCCCAGCTCATCAGCAGAATCCCGACCAACCCGGTCAGCAGGGTCCCACGCTTGGAATTGATCAATTTCGGAAAAACATTCTGGAAGTCATTGGTGGGGGAAACAATATTGGCTGCGGTATTGGTGGAGATCGTGGCAATAATGATGATAATCATCGAAACAACAACCCAGAAAGGACTGTCAATTTTACCGATCAGGCTGATCGGGTCGGCTACCGTTTCACCAACCAGGGTCTTTGACGCTGCAGTCAGGATAACTCCCAGCGAAGCAAACAGCAGCATGGTCAAGGGCAGCCCGATGATCTGGCCGACAATCTGATCTTTCTGCGATTTCACATAGCGACTGAAATCAGGGATATTGAGAGAAAGCGTGGCCCAGAAGCCGACCATCGCCGTTAACCCGCCGAAGAAATAGCTCCATACCGAAGCCCCTTCAGGTCGATTGGCCGGGGTATTCAATACCGCACTCAGATCGGTCTGCGGTGCCGCCCAGAAAATCAGACCGACACCAACCGCCAGCAGCATGGGCGCGGCCAGGGTCTCCAGCAGTTTGATCGAATTCGCACCCCGGATGACCACATAGATATTCAGTGTCCAGAAAATAAAGAACCCGATGACGATACCAGTATTACCAAGGCTCGCCCAGCCACTGGAGAGTGCCGAGAAGAGCAGGTGAATCGCCATGCCGCCGAACATGGTCTGAATGCCGAACCAACCGCAGGAAATCAATGCCCGGACCAATGCCGGGACATTGGAGCCGATCAGACCGAAGGAAGAGCGCAGAAGGACCGGAAACGGGATTCCGTATTTTGTCCCGGGAAAAGCATTGAGGGTAAGGGGAATCAGTACGATCACGTTAGCCAGGAAGATGGCGAGCAGCGCCTCAACCACACTCAGACCGAAATAAGCGGTCAATACGCCGCCCAAAGTGTACGTCGGCACGCAGATCGCCATACCGACCCAGAGGGCCGCGACGTTCCAGGTATTCCAGCTCCGTTCCTCGATTTTGGCCGGGGCAATGTCCTCATTGTAGAGGGGGCTGTCAGTAACATCCTGACCCGCTTCCAGTTCAAAAAATTCTCCTGCCTGGACGATCTTTGATGGCGCATTATCAGGCCTTCGATCAGACATTTGTTCCTCCATAGCAACTCAAGTTAGCAATCAAAGCCGACCCTCCTTCCCTGTGAAAGAGGGGATGTAGCTCAAAGCTCCGGCGGGAATGGATCTGCCGCCACGACAGTGGTAAAAGACCAGCGAAATCTTTCGTTCTTAGTCTATTCCGCAAATACAGCCACCACCGCCAACCCTGAAAGAGCCGATGAGGTCAGATCACACAATGGCCCATTAATAACAATGTTTGATTTATCGTTCGGTCAATAAATAGAGCGGACAAGGAACAGTGTCAACTTATTTTTTACCTTTTGGTAAAAAATAAGTGTACCCCCGCAAAACAACCACAGCAAAGGGTTTTCCTCCGCCACTTGATAAGAAAACGCCCATCTTATGCCAAGAATATCGATAATTTTATAGTGAGTTTAACTGAAGAATCGTTTATAATTTTCAACAGCTGAACGATCTTTGGCCCGGCAAATGTTTAAGGTATCGCCAAAAATGCCGAACGATGTTATTACTCCAGAGTCCGCAAAGCGGCAAAACACGAACGGGCCCCTCTCCAAAATAAGGCACAACGGGATTTACTGATGATCAGGAACGGCACAAAAGAGACCAAGAGGCAACACAATGAGCTTCATATCCTGAGTGCCGCTGAAGAAATTTTTGCCCAGCACGGCTATAACGGCGCCCCCCTGGAGTTGATTGCGGAACGTGCCGGGCTGTCGAAACAAAACCTGCTCTATTATTTCCCGTCAAAAAAACTGCTCTATCAAAAAGTTCTCGAAAGTGTTCTGGATAACTGGCTGGAGTTCATGGCCCTGCTTGATCAACCGGGAAAAGACCCCGCAACCAAGTTGGAACACTATATTCGTGGCAAGATCGAATTTTCGAGAACACGACCGAACGGCTCTAAGGTTTACGCCAATGAAATCATCAGCGGCGCTCCACACCTATCGAACGAGCTGAAGGCACGGCTGCTCCAACATCTCGAAGCGGATTTAAAACTGGTAAACGTCTGGATTGCCGAAGGGCAGATGGACCCGATCGACCCGGCTCACCTGTTTTTTATGATCTGGGCCGCGACCCAGACCTACGCTGACTTCTCTTCGCAGATTGAAATTGTCCTGGGCAGATCAAAACTCGAGGCCTCAGATTTTGAGGATGCGGCTAAATTTGTCACTCACGTAATCCTGAAAGGGATTGGAATAAAAAACTAGAAGGCTGTCAAGCCATTCAGAATCGCCCCCTTTCCCGCCGGAATTCAGAGGAAATTTATTATGGATATCAATATTGGTGAGCGACTACGAACCATTCGCGAACTCTACGGTCTTTCTCAACGTGCCCTGGCCAGGCGAGCCGATGTCACCAATGGCATTATCTCCATGATCGAGCAAAACCACAGCAGCCCCTCGGTCGCAACCCTTAAAAAAATCCTCGATGGAATCCCCATGTCCCTCACCGAGTTTTTTACTTTCGGCACCCCCGTTCAGGACAAGATTGTTTACCGGGCCGACGAACTGCAAGAAATCGGTGGACAAGGATTTTCTTTTCGCCAGGTTGGATCGAACCTCAAGGGCAAAGCGATGCAGATCATCCATGAGCGGATCGAACCCGGCGCCGACAGCGGCAAGGAGATGCTGCGACACGAATCCGAGGAGGGCGGTATCGTGGTCCGTGGCCAGATTGAACTGACAGTCGGTGGCCAGACGTTTATCCTGGGTGCTGGCGATGCCTATTCCTTTGACAGCCGACTGCCGCACCGGTTTCGCAACACCGGCAAAGACCGCTGTGAAATTGTCAGTGCCTGCACTCCACCATCGTTTTAAACCGACCTGAGCACCCACGAATCCGGCAATTACCACCGAATTCGTGGGGAAATCCCCTGAAGTCCGCTTCCTTCCTCAGCGCTCCCGTCCGGCCAGCGGCAGCATCCGTTCGGCGATAGTGTAAAGCAACAGGCAGGTGCTGATAGCCCCAATAACGATCGCTATTTCAGTCATTGAAGGAGAATACCGTAACAGGCCGCCCAACAGATCTGCTGTTCCTTCACGCATACTCACCAGCTGGCCCGCAATAACCAGATCATAGCGCATAAAGAAAATCCCGACCGTCGATGATAAGCCGGCCATCATGACCCCGTAGGGGGTTCGGGTCTTCTTGTTCAGCAGCAGTATGACCGGAATAACCAGCCCGAGCAGCACCTCAAAAAACCAGAAGTTGAATGCCAGCGGACCATTCAGAACCGCAACTGTCGCTTCATATTTCTCGGGAGGATGTCCGTATATTCCGGGAATAACTTTCCAGACAACAAAGAAAACCAGAATCATCAAAAAAAGTGCCTGTAACTTACCAAGGGTCGCCATGAAATCCTCGTACCTCTGCGGCATGGGTTCCCCGCTCGCCTTATGGTTGAAATAAACGATCATACTGACGATCGCTCCGCCTGAAACCAACGCCGAAACGATAAAATAAATCGGCAGAAAAGACCCGTGCCAA
Organism: Deltaproteobacteria bacterium; assembly: GCA_024276905.1. Classification (GTDB taxonomy): domain Bacteria; phylum Desulfobacterota; class Desulfuromonadia; order Desulfuromonadales; family Geopsychrobacteraceae; genus Geopsychrobacter. The sequence continues at coordinate 70,438 of JAJRWF010000048.1, read as the reverse complement.
TAAGGTCGGGCCTCCAGCAGCCCGAAGACCGCACCAAGATTGGAGTGTGCACTGACCGCCGCAATGAACCCAATCATCCCCAGGGCAAAAGCACCTCTGTGCATGCCCTTCATCAGGAAATAAAATTCTCCACACAGCAGGACCAGATAGAGACCGTATAGTGTCCCCATCCACCAGATTGCCGAGGAAAAATTGGGGCTTATAATCGCATAAATACCCATGCGAATCGGATGAGTCAACTCCATGCCGATAGCACCGAATCCGCAAAGCAAGGTCAGGATCGCCAGAATGATGGCCCGCTTGCCGATAAATTCAAATTTCTCTATCCCGAAAACGTGCCCGAGGCTTGAGACAAGGCAGAGACCGGTGCTTGAAACCACCAGGAAAACGTAGGTCGCAATCAGGATACCCCAAGGGATTTCACGCGTCACATTATAGACGGCAGAATGCCCGTTGAGCAGCACATTACCGACACCGACAATCCCGATGATGACACCGATGGCTAACAGTCCCACCCAGATCCCAAAGCTCGGACGATGCGTTAATACAGTCATTGGATTGCCTCCTAAATGATGTAGAACAGGTACGGTTCAGTTCCCTGGGATTTTTTAAGAACCCGCGTGGGATATTTAGCCAACAGTTTAGAAACCTCGCTTTGAGGATCGTTAAGATCACCAAAAACCCGTACCTTGGTCGGACAGGTTTAAACACAAGCTGGCACGCGTCCGGTATAAACTCGCTGGGTACAGAAGGTGCACTTGTCGACTGCTTCAATCTCTTCGTTGTAATAGCGCGCGTTGTAGGGACAGGCCGTCATACAATACTTGCACCCGATGCACTTTTCTTCCACAACATGTACGATCCCGTCCGGGTTGATTTCGGTAGCTCCGGTCGGGCAAACATGGGCACAGGGCGCATTCCCGCAATGTTGACACTGGCTGGGGGTATAGCTTTGTCCGAGGTTTGGATAGCGGCCGCGCAGCTTTTCCTCACCCACCCAGTTACGATAGTTCTCAGACCCCAGCGGAACATCATTTTCTGCCTTACAGGCCACGGTACATGCCTTACAGTCGATGCACCGCCGGGTGTCAAGAACAATGGCGAAGCGTTTGTTTTTCATTTTTCCACTCCTTAACAGCAACCCTCTTTAAGCGGGGCTGACTTCGACAAAGGTCTGGTGCATGGCGACATTGCCGGAGATCGGCTCGATCTTGTCTTCAATCAGGGCGGCATCACAGGCGCCGCGGCCATGGATCAATGACTGCCCCTTGGAGAGAACCCCAAATCCATGCACCATGTAAACACAATCAGGACGAATCTTGTCCGTGACCTCAAGTTTGAGAGTTCCTTCTCCAACCCGGCTTTTCACCTTGACCAACTGTCCGTCGCTTAAACCGGCCTTTTGGGCCGAGAGAGTATTTAGCCACAGAGTGTTTTCCGGCATGATGTCATGCAGATAGGCATTATTGGCGGTGGTTCCGTGGGTAAAAATAGCACTACGTCCGACGATCAAACGAAACTTACCCGCAGGGACGTCTTCATGCCTGGTATAAACCGGTAAAGGGTCGAGGCCCTTTCGAGCATAGTTGGCCGAATAGAGTTCAATCTTACCTGTTTTTGTTCTGAGCCTTTTCCCGCGGGTTAAACCATAGGTCGGTAAAACTTTCATATAGTGAACCCCCTTATTCTTGAGGTCCTTAAGAATTTTGGGGTTCTTGCTCACCTGGTGATGAATGTGCTCATCGATAGTGAAATCAAACGTTGCAGCCACCTCATCACCCAGACGCCTGGCCAGATTCTGCATGATCCAGAGGTTTGGCTTACTTTCAAACAATGGCTCAACACAGGGCTGACGGAAAGCAACCACCGGCAATATCCCGGCCAGCGATTCAAGAGGATCCTGCCGTTCGAGATAGGTCGCCTCGGGTAGGACCACATCTGAATACCAGGCGGTATCACTCATGGCGATATCGATTGTGCAGATAAAATCCATCTGCTCCATCATTTTCAGGGTTTTAGCTCGGTTGGGCACCGACATCACGACGTTCTGCTTATAGATCATCATCCCTTTGACCGGATAGGGCTTACCGGCAAGGACCCGATCACGAAAAGCAGTCCATGACCCATCTTTTTCTGACAAAAAAGTGACACTGCCACTATCGAGACGTTCGGGGACATCATCGTACCAGGGTGCCAGGTAATCGTGCTTCTGAAGCTTGATCTTGGTATTCGGCACCAGACCGCCTGCGGTGTCCCAGTTGCCGATTACAGCATTAAGGATCGCCATTGCACGGCGCATTTGGGTGTCATTGTCAAAAAACGACGAACGCCGTCCCTGGTAATAAACTGCCCTTGGCGCAGCGTTGGCAAACTCTCGAGCAATTCGGCGGATATCCTCTGCCGGGATTTCGGTTTCTGTGGCTGCCCACTCCGGAGTGTAAGGCTTGATGTGTGGCACAAGTTGATCAAAACCAACCGTCATCTCCTCGATGAATTCTTTAGCGTACAACCCCTCACTGACGATCACATTGGTCAGCGCCAAAATAAAAGCCATGTCACTCCCAGGCTTGATCGGGAACCATTCATCAGCCTTGGAGGCTGTTTTGGTGAAACGTGGATCGAGATAGACCAGTTTGCGACGACCGCCGTCGCCTTTGAGCTGATCAATCGAATCGGGGGTAATCAACGCTTCACTGCGATTGGCACCACTCATAATAATGTAATCAGCGTTCAGCACATCGGGTGTTGGGTTTGTACCGAAAGTCGCACTGAATCCCTGAATATTAGACGACAGGCAGAGCGTCGGATGACGTACCGTATTCGGCGAACCGAAACACTCGGCCAACTGCAGAAAGAAGTGCTCCTGAAAGGTTCCTTCGGTCGAAGCGAACATCATCCCGGCCCGGGTATATTTTTCGGCAATCTCGTTCATTTTCTTGCCGACCAGATCAAGGGCTTCGTCCCAGCTCGCGCGCCGCCACTTCCCTTCACCACGCTTCCCGGCGCGAATCAGGGGATACTTGAGGCGGTCCGGATCATAAATCACCTTGATACCGGCATTGCCTCGCGCGCAGAGCATCCCGCGACTCTTGATATACTCGGGATTCGGATCAAGCTTGTGAATTCGACCATCCCGGACCCGGGCGATAACACCACACTTGTTGACACACATGCCGCAGGCGGTAAAAACATCTTTGCCTCCGTTCAGTTTCGGCGCGGCAACCTCCCCGGACACGGCCAACGCCTTAAGTACTCTGGCCTGTGACCCTACCGTTGCGGTAGCCAGTGCACAGGTAGAAGTTCCGAGAAAACGCCGGCGACTCAATTTTTTATTGATCAATCCTGACACGTCAGACTCCTCTTTTGACTTGAAAATATGAATACTTGGATGTTGTCCTACCAAAAAAGGAGGAAAGAGCGGACTCCTTCCTCCTTTTTCGGGGTTAAAACTTTATGGTCATTGAAATATTTGCATCCCAGGCCGTATCCACCACCGGCATCTGACCATGAATGTTCGTGGCCACCACCTCGTCAACCTTGACCGGTGTTCCAACTGGCACACCACTGCCGGTATACTGGTAGTCATAATAGAGACCATCAAGCTTGATAAACATCTTCGGGTTGATCTCAAAGATATAGTAGGCCTCACCAACATGGCCCCGAGCCGCAAGTTTGGGTCCAATCATATCGTCCTGAGCCTGAACAAAGGGTGTCCAGTATCGAGAGCCCCAATTATATTCAAGCCCTAACTTGCCCAGAGGAGCCGGGACTCTGCCGCCGATATATATCGAATAGCCATCCCGTTTGGTCGTTTCCCCGCTATCACTGAGAAGACCGCCGTAGGGCCCTGTCCGACCATTCGGATCACTTTGCGTCCAGCCGAAGGAAGCAAAAGCCTTGGCGCCGTTGTCCAGACTCAAAATATAGCCAACCCCCCCGAGATTGATGGCACCGATGTTTTCTGTTGCCTCAAAACGACTGATCAAACCATTTGTATTCGGTGTTGTCCCACCATCCAGGGCCGGCATTACCGCCAATCCACGAAAACCATCTGTGACATCAAAAGCTCTAAACAGGGTAAATTGCAGAAAATGTCTTCCGTCATTGACGGCATCGATATTGAAACCGGCAAGATGCATGTCGTCAACATCATATGTTTCATTCGGTCCCCAGAGTTCTGTACTACCCCATTCTGCATCATAACCCTGCCCATAACAGAACCGGACAACCTGCCCCTCCACTCCGGTGATCTTTCCAAGGCGGTACCCAAGGGTTGCACCGTCAAAGTTAAACTGCACCAGATGACCGCTGGGTGTTCCGCCGCGCAGTTCATTCTCCCGGATTTCTGAGGGAGGGCCATAAGTCGAGGGTCGGCGACCAATCGACAGATAAAAATTGCTGCCGGCAATCTTCTTCCAACTGAAGTAGGCCCGCTCAACGTGTAGCCAATCACCGGTGGTATTGCCGCTGTTGGTCCCATCCATGGTCGTCGCAAATGAATCCATCAGCTGCACCCCGGTGGAATCCCCCCAGGCCTTATACATGCTTAAGCGGCCGGAAAAAGAAACATTCTTCCAGACCTTGGCCTTCATACCGATTCGCAGCCGGGTGGTATAGACCAGATCGTTGTCAACATCATATGGCCCGGGATTCCCGCCGCTACCGACAATTGCCGGAAAACGAACATCTCCGTAATGCAGACTATTTGCCCGGACCCGCATATCACCATAAAAATTGATTCTGTCAGTAACAGCATGGCGCTCGGCAGAGTCAAGTCGGTCATTAAGATCTTCCAGTTCCGTGGACAGATCTGCCAGCTGTTTCTGCAGATCTTCGATGTTTGCTGCCATGACCGTGGCAGGAGACAGAAACAGCAAGACCAGCATCAGACTCAGCAATTTTCGCATCGATAATACCTCCCGAAAGATAAGATTAAACACTTTGTTCAACCACAGGTTTCCGGCTGATCGGAGTCAACAGCGTGGTCAAACAAGAACTGGTTGATATCCTTGAGATCCTTTTCGGTGAACTTGCCCAAGGCATCGGGGCTTTTCTTGTGTTTGTTTTTATTGAAAAAGCGGTCCCATTGTTTCTGGGTTTTTGACAACGGGGTCAATTCACCCCCTTCAGCACCATCAACATGGCAAGGCTTACAGCTTTTTTTATAGAGATATTTTCCTTTGCGCGAATTACCTCCATCGACAGCCAATACCAAGGTTGAAGAAAAAACCATCGCCATTGCCACAATCAGAATCTTCATCATTTTCATCTTCTACTCCTTCTCATTTTTGAGATTTCGATGCTTTCAAAGCAGCGCATAATTTACGTTCGGACCTCTCCAACCCGGCTGCATCACACGCAAATACGCCTTACCGAATATTGGAATTTCCAGATATGACACTATCAAGATATATGCCATTTAGAATAAACTCTTAATCTACAGGGATTTATGCGTCATTAGCGGGAAAGCGAGAACTGGCCTTACCTGCAAGTGAAACAAGACGTTTCTAATGTTGCAGATTCAAGGCAGGACAATCCTCGCCAGTGTGGCGATTTGATCAAAAATAACAGTAAATGAAACAATTCGTTTCGTGAAACGTCAAGTTTCACACCCATCGGTTCTATGACCAAACAGAAACAAAACAAGGCACCAGGAAAATCCCCGATGCCTTGTTTTGTTTCTGCTTATAATCGGTGGAAACTGTCAGGAAGCGCCGTAAAGTTCTTCCTCGAGGCAACAGAACAACATCAGCATCTCCGCTGACCAGCGGTACAATGGAGCAGCATCTGCAGCCTGCAATATCCGTAGACAGAATTTTTTTATCCAGGGTTGCAACAAAGTGTGACAAAAATCGACCTGCCGCTGATGGGCAATACGGGCAGCGTTCAGATCCTCCTGTACCAAAGCGTCGATCTCGCGCCCGACCAGATAATAAAGAAACTCCAACTCGGTCGCAATAAAATCGGGAGGCTCCCCCCCTTCCGGGTGGCTCAGACCCTCATCTTCATAGGCACGTTGCACGCAGAGGCTGGTCTGTCCCATCAACTGCCTCTCGTCTTCAAGATACACTGAACCATAGGGGGGAACGGGAACACCTCCTAACCGGCTGATGAAAAGCTCTGTATAACTGACCTCAAGTTCTCTCAGTGAGGGGACAGACAACAATTGCTGAGACCCTGCCGACAAGGAATTCGCCACCAGTGTCATGTCTTTCACCAGTGTTTCGAGCAGAGCCTGGTCCGGATAACTGAACACCCGGGAAAAGAAGCCATAAAGGTCCTGACGCAGATCGATTTCGAGCATATCTGTAACCCCTTAAGTTAACCCTAGTTCTTTCATCCGCCGCCAGAGAGTCGTTCGACTGATCCCCAGCTGATGAGCTGCGGCCTTCTTCTGCCAGCGACATCGCTCAAGAACCTGCAACAATTCTCCGCGCCCTCCTCCCCCAGACGACTCTTCATCGGAACTGGCAGAACCGACAACACCCTGCAGCACCGTGGGCAGAAAACATCGCTCGATACGACCAGAGGTACTGGTAACGTAAGCATGTTCGATGGCATTTTCGAGTTCGCGGACATTCCCGGGCCAATCATACGCCATCATCAGAGCCATGGCCCTGGTCGACACCTCCTGAATTCGCTCTCCCCGTGCATTGAATTTTTCAATAAAAGCCTCAACCAGCAGCGGAACATCCTCTTTTCGCTCCCGCAGCGGCGGCAGATGCAAGGGCACAACACAAAGCCGGTAGTAGAGGTCCTCGCGAAAATTACCAACAGCGACCTCTTTACGTAAGTCCTTGTTGGTTGCAGCAATGACCCTGACATCTATCTTGATAGTTCTGACCCCGCCGACCCGTTCAAATTCACGCTCTTGCAGAGCCCGCAATAACTTGGCCTGCAAGGCAACCGAGGTATCTCCAATTTCATCAAGGAAAAGGGTTCCGCCATCGGCCAGTTCGAATCGACCCGGCTTGTCACGTATTGCCCCGGTAAATGCGCCCTTGTCGTGCCCGAACAGTTCACTTTCAAGCAGACTATCCGTCAAGGCAGCACAATTGACCCGGACAAAGGATTTTTTGCGGCGGCCTGAACGATAGTGAATGGCTCGGGCCATGATCTCCTTGCCGGTGCCGCTCTCCCCCTGAATAAGTACCGTCGCATCAGTCGCAGCGACAGTATCCGCACGTTCGAACAATTCGATCATTGATTTACTCTTGCCGACAAAATCGCTGAACGAAAGACGGTCACCCAAGCGTTGTTTCAGCTTTTCAACCTCGGTGCGATCACGCACAATTCCTATACAACCGCTGACATTGCCATCTGAGTCACGTAACAGATCGGATGAAATAAAAGCCGGAACACTATCTCCGCGTCGACTGCCCAACGAAGCACGACAATTCTGAATCGGCTTCTCATTCTCGAGCGTCCACCTCAGGGGACAATCCGTATCGCAGACATTGGTCTGCAAGACGTCACGACAATGAGCGCCCAGAACTTCCTCTTCGTTGTAACCGGTCATCCGTTCCAGACTGCGCGAGAAAGCCGTGATCCTCATCGAAGTATCGACGGTATATATGCCATCGGCAATCGAGTTGACCAGCGCCCGGGAACGCTCCATTTCAGTCTGCAAAATAGCCTGCTTGCGCTCCAGACGCGTCGCCATTTCATGGATCACCGGGGCTTCACGAAAAGACTCAAGCAGTGCTACACATTGACCGCAGTCATCGAGCAACGGCGTCAACTCAACGACCAGCGGCAAGCCGCTGCCTCGGCCCTCAACCTCGACACTTCGCCGCCCGGCGCGCTGCTGGACGACATCTTCAAGAGGGCAGCTCTGCGCCAGTACCGAAAAGCCGGTCGCATTATCAGCATGACGGCCCAACAGCGCCGTTTCGTCAGTCTGCAACAGGTGACAAGCCTGAGAATTTGCGGCCAGCACCAATCCCTGTAAATCAAGCAGCAAAGCAGCCTGAGGTAATTGGTCGAACAGCTTTCGGTCACAGAGAAAAGGAAGTGTCATCACTCCACCCATATTGAATCAATATATATAGGATTTAATATTATCCAGAAACTTTCCCGCCTGTCAATAACTATTTGAAAATTTCAACTTTATGCTTTCGGGAACGGTCTCTGGACGCATCCAACCTACAAATAGCTACGACCGCCAGTAAAAACCCTGGCCCAGTAGCGGGAGGAAAGGTCAGCCACCCGCACCTTCTTCCCGGTGCGCGGTGCATGAATAAAGCGCCCCTGTCCGAGATAAAGACCAACATGGGTCACTCGCCTGCCACCCTGGGTAGCAAAAAAGACCAGATCCCCTTTTTTCAGTTGTGCTCTTTCTCTCCGCACCCCCCGGGCATATTGGGCGCGTGAATTGCGCGGCAGATTAAGCCCGTTAATTCGATAACAGACCATGGTCAGCCCGCTGCAATCAAAACCTTTCTGCGACTCCCCCCCCCAGAGATAGGGGACACCGATAAACTTTTGAGCAGTCCGGACCAGTTCATCACGCAAGTTGCCCTGCCCGCTATGTTTGATCCGTGCCGCAGCGTAGCTTTCTGGGATAACGATAAAGAAACGCCCGATCACCCCCTGGCGCTGCAGGACTTCGGCTTGCAGTCGGGCTGCTGCATAATTTGGATGATTTCCGAAACGAACCTTGAACAACCCCGACGAATCACGGAAATAGTAGGTATCCAGGCCTTTGTTATCGAGCAAACGTTCCAGCCGGGCAGCGTTTTGAACCTGAGAAAAGGCCCCGACCTGAATACTGAACCCCATTTTTTCAAGGGAACCCTGCGCCCCGGAAGTCCTGCCGATCAAACCGGCGACCGGATCAGATGGCACCCCGGAGGTACGTTCGGCGTGCTCTGACGGTTCGGGGGAAAGCGCACCACAGGCGACAAGGAAAAGCAGCAGCAGGCAGGGAAACAGCTGCCGAAAACAGGTGCGGACAATGGCGAATACTGGCATCGATTCTCAACCGACAAAAGACAACAACAGGGGGCACAGGTGCAGAACGGCGCCCTGATTCTACCTCAGTACGCCATGTGATGTCAGCCGAAGAAACTGCACAAAAAAACATCATCGTCAGGTGAATTTTCTGTCAATCTCTGGCCAGTCTTTTACGGGCACTGGATTTCTGTGTGTAATTTCAGCAGGTTGAGCATACACATGTTTGTGGCATGCCTTATGCGATTCCATTCTGATACATCCCGAAGTCAACCAACTTCAGAAGCTGAATTACCGGGTTAAAAACCAGAGGAGCTGCGATAACCGATGACAACTTCTCAGACCGTCAACTATCCCAGACAGTTGCTGCCGACGTTGATTGAAATTTGCAACAAACTCACCTCCAGCCATGAACGCGACGAGATTATCGACCAGATTCTGCAGACGATCGATCTCGGTATTTACACCATCGATACCGACCTTCACATCACTTCATGGAACACATATATGGAGCAGACCAGCGGTATCGCTGCCACCTCTGCTCTCGGGCACAAGCTGCTGGAGCTCTTTCCATCATTGGAGCAAGAAGGCCTTGCCGATGTCCTGCAGCAGGCCCTGAACACCGGAGCAGCGAATAACCTGCGACTGTCACACTACAGTCGGCACAGCAAGCACTCTATCCAACGGCGCCGCATCACACCACTGCGGGATAAAGGGCAAGTGATCGGAGCCCTGATCGTCGTCAAGGATATTTCCTCTCTCAGCCAACAGATTGAGAAGGCCAAAGGAGTGCTGATCAACCAAGGGCTGAGCGAACCTGAGGCGCATCGACAAATGCAGAAAATGGCGATGAACAAACGTAAGAGCCTGGGGGAGGTCGCGGCTGCTATTTTGTGGATGAAGGAAGGTTGAAGTTACGCCAAGGACCGCTCTGCAGCAAATATCAGGCTCTGTTATGATGGCAGAAAAGTGAGTCACTTTATGGCAACCGGCACAAAATTTCCGCTGCAGATTTTCTTTGACGGCAGCTGTGGCATCTGCAGTCGCGAAATGCAGATATACCGCGATCAGGATTCTGGCGCGCGGCTGATTTTTTTTGATATCAGTGACCCCGGCTTCGACGCCGCGGAATACGATTGCAACACCAAAGAGCTGATGAAAGAGCTCCATGTCCGGGATGCAGACGGTCAATTCCATACCGGGATTGCTGCCTTTGCCCGGATCTGGGGCAGTTTTCCGGAATCCCCCCTCTACCGCCTGCTTGAATACTCTGTCACCCTTCCCGGCATCCGCCTGGGGGCCGATCTCGGCTATGCAACCTTTGCCCGCCTGCGCCATCTGCTGCCACAAAACTGCCCCGATGGTCGTTGTCGACTGCACTGAGATGTAAGATCTGATGCTTATATGAGAACGTCAGGAGGGTATCTGAACAGGAGATCAGGCATGAAAAAACTGTTTATTCTCTTCGCAGCCTTTACTCTCATTCTTGCGGGTTGCGCGCCGAACACCGGGCCCAAAGAACAGACCGGGACCCTCCTCGGCGCTGGCGCCGGTGCTCTGCTCGGCTCACATGTCGGCAAGGGGAAAGGCACCCTGGTCGCCGTTGCCATCGGCACCTTGGCCGGTGCCCTGATGGGACAGAACATTGGCCGTTCCCTCGACCGGGCTGATCGCATCGCCATGGAGCGCAACGCCCAGTATGCCCTGGAACATGCTCCGACCAACACGTCAACCCCCTGGCGCAATCCCGATTCCGGCAACCGCGGAGAAATCACACCGACCGAAACCTATCAGGCCAAAAGCGGCGATTACTGCCGGGAATACCGTCAGACTGTCTGGATCGGTGGAGAAGAGCAACAAGCCTACGGTACCGCCTGCCGGCAGCCGGATGGCTCGTGGAAAATCATCCGCTGAGGGGACATGAGGTCTGGCGTAAACCAACTGCAGCATGATTCTGGTGGCAGAAACAACGGATCATCTCTTCAGTAACCGCGTCCGTTCGCGCCGCTCGGCAAAGTCAAACTCGTGGGCCATACGCCAGACCAGCTTCAAGCGACGCAATGAGGTCAGAAGAAGAGTCAGGATGGCCACAGTGGCGGCAACCCCGAAAAGATTTCCCGGTAGCCCTGCGTGGGAAAATCGGTATTCACGCTGCACAAAACTCTGCCCGGATTCGAGCAGAAAAGCGCAGATAGCCGCATAAATCCCCAACCGCAAGGCAAGCTTGAGTATCAGCTGCGGCCGAATCAGGCCGGTCGCATTTTTGTCTGCCAGCTTTTTCCAACGCCGGTCAAACAAACCGTGCAGGCAGAAAAGCAGTCCGATCACGCTGTCGGTTCCTCGCAGCAGGAGGTACCCGGCCAGCAATCCCCAGCCGATTGAAATCACAACAAGCGACATCCCCATGGCAACCTTCCGTAACAGAATTGTTAAATCAGGCCCAAAGTACCTGTCCGTAGGTCCGAGGTCCAGCTTTCCGGGAAAGTTCTTGCCCCGAAAATATTTTTCCTCCCGGAGGGACGAGACTGTTTCTGCGTCCTGACGGAAATATCGACAAGAAAATCGACCAGACCGTTGAAATCGATCACGGCCAGAGGTCGCACGACGAAAGAGATTCCGTGTGTTCTCGGCACAACATTCGATTTCAGGGTAAACTGTAGTTATTCACTGAAATTTCAGCTCCCGTTCCCAGTTTGTGCAGGAGGGTCCGTTTTTCATTCTATTGCCGAAAGGTCGAAAGAATGATACGTAACCTTTTGCTGACACTGAGCATTCTAAGTGCGCTGACCTGCGGCCAGCTCGGCGCAGAACAAGCAGCCGCGGCACCTTCTCTTGCCCGCCTGACGATCAATTCCGCGATCAACCCTATCGTTGCCAAATTTGTCAGCGAACAGATCACAGCAGCCAACAACCGGCGGGATCGCGCGTTGCTGATCGAACTCAACACCCCCGGCGGTCTAGATACTGCGATGCGTCAGATTATTCAGGCCGAACTCGGCTCGACCATTCCGGTGATTGTTTACGTTGCACCGGCCGGGGCACGGGCGGCATCTGCCGGAGCCTTGATCACCCTGGCGGCTGATTTTGCCGCGATGGCACCGGGAACCAATATCGGTGCCGCGCATCCGGTGGCGATCGGTGCGGGAGGAACCTCCGATGAGACCATGGCGAAGAAACTGGTCAATGACGCGGCCGCCTATGCCCGCAGCCTGGCCCAGCAACGCGGCCGCAACCTCGACTGGGCCGAAAAAATTGTGCGCGACAGCATCTCTTCTTCGGCCCAGGACGCGCTGGAACAAAAGGTGATCGATCTGATCGCTGAAGACAGCGCCCAACTCCTGCAAAAACTGGATGGTCGGACCTATCAGCGTCAGGGGCAGGAAAAGATCCTGCACACCCAAAATGTGCAACTGCAGACATTTGCCATGAACTGGCGCCTGCAGATCCTCAGTGCGCTGAGCAACCCAACCTTTGCCTACCTGCTGATGATGCTCGGCATTCTCGGTATCTTCTTCGAAATTTCTCAACCGGGGGCGATTCTTCCCGGCGTGGTCGGCACCATCGCCATCCTGCTCGCCTTCTTTGCTTTTTCGACCCTGCCGATCAACTACGTCGGGCTGCTGCTGATTCTGCTGGCGGTGGTGATGTTCATTCTGGAGGTCAAGGTGCCATCTTTCGGCATGCTGACGGTTGGCGGAATCATCGCCATGGCGTTCGGCTCACTGATGCTGATCGACAGCAGTCAGCCCTACTTGCAGATTTCACGGGCGGTGATTGCGGCAACCATTGCAGTCAGTGCCGGATTTATTCTCTTCGCAGGCTGGATGGTGGTTCGGGCCCAGAATCGTCCGGTGATTTCCGGCCAGGAAGGGATGATCGGTGAGCGCGGCAAGGCGGTCGGCGACATCCATGGCGAAGGTCGAGTTTTTGTTCACGGAGAACTCTGGCAGGCGCGGGCAGAGTATGAAATTTCTGCTGATACTGAAATTGAGGTGGTGCAACTGCTGGCCGGTCTGGTGCTCGAAGTGCGGGCAACGGACGACGACCAGACAGATATCAAGCGTAAGGAGATATAAATGTTCGGTCTGGGACTCAGTTTTTTCTGGCCGGTTGCTTTTGGTTTTCTGATCGTGATTTTCGCCTCTGCGGTACGCATTCTGTTTGAATATGAACGCGGCGTGGTCTTTCGCCTCGGACGCTTCTCAAGCGTCAAGGGACCAGGGCTGAAATTCATCATTCCAATCGTCGACAAAATGGTCAAGGTCAGCATGCGGACCATCGCCATGGACGTACCGCCGCAGGATGTCATCACCCGTGACAATGTTTCGGTCAAGGTCAACGCGGTGCTCTATTTTCGCGTGGTTCATCCCGACAAGGCCCTGATCGAGGTTGAAGAATTTCTCTACGCCACCAGCCAATTGGCACAAACCTCGTTGCGCAGCATCCTCGGCCAGGTCGAACTCGACGAACTGCTTTCTCAGCGCGACAAGATCAATCGAGATCTGCAGGAACTGCTCGACCGCCAGACCGATCCCTGGGGGGTCAAGATCTCCAACGTCGAGATCAAGCATGTTGATCTGCCGGTCGAGATGCAGCGGGCCATGGCCCGCCAGGCCGAAGCGGAACGGGAAAGACGCGCCAAGGTCATCCATGCTGAAGGGGAATATCAAGCCTCGGAGAATCTGGCCAAGGCGGCCAGGCAGATTTCAACTGAAACCGGTGCTCTGCAATTGCGTTTTCTGCAGACCCTGACGGAAATTGCCAGCGAGAAGAACTCGACAATCCTCTTCCCACTGCCGATTGAACTGATCAAGCCGTTTCTCGATTCACCGCAACAACCGAAGGGCTGAAACAGTCTCCGGCGCGTCAGGAGCGATCAGTCTTGCGGCAGCTTCACCCCGCAGGTCTGGTCGCAAAACGGTTGATCCACCGTTTTTCCGCAGCTACACAGATAAACCTTGCGCCGTTTTTCGAGCTCGAAACGGATCGGTCGTTCCGTGCCAGAATGACTGCCGTCACAAAAGGGCAGGTTTTTTGAACTCCCGCAGGTACAGCGATAGTAGGTTCCCGCTTCCAGAGTGATGGCAATCGGCATCTCGGCATCGGTGTTAATTCTGCTCATTTCCGTATCCTTCGCTGTCTTCTTGATCCGCAGTAACAAGAGCAAGTATATCATTTTGGTTCCTGCTGAACGGCTATTTGTGTCAGAATCCCCCTTCGCCCCGCAATCTGAGGACAATTCGAAACCGCCTCCACAAACAAACGATAAGCCCATGACCAAACAGCATTTGCGTGACCTGATCGTCCAACAGCTGGAAAATGACCACCACCTCCTGCTGCAGGCCGCAACGTCTGCCCACTCGGCGGCGACACACACCGAAAATATTCCTGACAGTAAATACGAAACCCTCGCCCTTGAAGCCTCCTATATTGCACAGGGGCAGGCTAACCGCGCACAGGAAATCAAGCGGGCCATTGCAAATTACCGCAACCTTGAACCATCAATCTGGGCGGAGAAAAGCAAGGTTCATCTTGGAGCACTGGTCCTGCTTGAAGATGAATACGGCCGCCAGCGCCGAATTTTTATCGGCCCGGATGCCGGGGGAATGAAATTGCGCCTTGGCGAAGAGGAGGTCATGATCGTCACTCCCGGCGCACCACTGGGGAAAGAGTTGCTGGGCAGGCAGGCCGGAGATTCCCTCGAGTTCGGACCAGTCGACAAACTGCAGGAATATGAAATTCTTGATGTCTGTTGAGGTACAGGCTTCAGTGCCAGAGTTGAAAGACAGGGGTTGAAACTGCCGGCTCTCCCGCTGAATCATTTTTCAAGGTATACTTGAACGGTAATCAGTCCTCATCCACATCGCACAAGGAGAAACCATATGACCGAAGCCAGCTGCCAGAATCCTGAAGAACATTGCGATCTCCATGCCTGCCAACTGACCAGCAAGGAGCGCAGTCCGGAAATTGACAAGATGTTTGAGAACCCCCGTTTTGCCTGCACCAACTGCGGGGTCAAGGTCCACGACGCAGCCAATCTCTGTATGCCGAAAGAGATCTGATCACGACCTGCCACACGCCATCAGCAGGCAGACCCGACAAAGGCCTGCCTGCTGATAAATTTCCTGTCTGTCAGAAGATCAAGCGACGGCAACTGGCGTGGCGGCAAAACTCTCGTCAAGGGCATATTCCGCATGGAGTGCGGTCGTATTGAACAAAGGCAGCGCTGTGTGCTCCGGTTTGACCAGTAACGGAATCTCGGTACAACCCAAGATGACTCCTTCTGCACCTTGCTCTTTCAGCTCATCGATGATTGACAGATAGGCAAACCGCGACTCCTCGCGGAAGTCACCCCGGCACAGTTCTTTAAAAATCACCCGGTGCACCAGCTCACGTTCGGCCCGGTCCGGAATCACAACCTCGATGCCAAACTTCTCCTTCAGCCGCTGCCGATAGAAATCCTCTTCCATGGTGTAACGTGCACCCAGCAAGCCGACCGTTTTCAAACCCTGCGCAGCGATTGCCGTCCCGACGGCATCCGCAATATGCAGTAACGGGACCTTGATCTGTGCCGCGATCTGCGGAGCAACCTTGTGCATCAGATTGGTACAGATCAGCAGCAGATCGGCACCGGCATTCTCTAGCCCTGCCGCCGCTTCTCCAAGCATCGCACCCGCTTTGTCCCAGTGACCGCAAACCTGACACTTTTCAACTTCGGCAAAATCGACACTGTGCAGCAGAATTTTTGCCGAATGCAACCCGCCGAGACGCTCCCGCACCCCCTGATTAAGAAACTGATAGTAAAGCAGCGTCGATTCCCAACTCATCCCGCCAAGCAACCCGATAGTTTTCATTTTCAACCTCCCGTTTGATTGATGTCGCAATTAAACAAGCCTATCTGTTTGCAAAACAGATACAGTTTTGCTAAAAGTGGGTCGTAACAGATTTAGGGAGATTTTATGCAAGAGCAGGAATTCCGTTATCGCCAGGTTGAAAAACAGATCATGGCACTGATTTCCGCCGAGGCGATCCGTCCCGGCGACAAACTGCCATCGTTGCGCCGCCTGAGTCGGCAGCTGACGGTGAGCATCTCGACTGTCAGTCAAGCCTATCTGGAACTGGAAAAGAAGGGGGTGATTGCCTCGCGTGAGCGCTCCGGCTTTTTCCTGGCCCCCAGAGCCTTGCAGATACCGGCCCCGCCCAGTCGGCCCCGTCCGGCCCTGATACCGACGGTCGGAACCCGCAGCGGCTTGATTCAGCAGGTCCTTAAAGCTCTGGGAAACAAGGAACTGCTGCCCTTCGGCGTGGTCTGCCCGGCCAAAGAACTCTTACCGGCCAAAACCCTGGCACGCCTGCTCAACAACAGCCTGCGCAGCAACCCGGCGCAGGCTCTCGATTACGCGCCGGTCGCCGGGGACACAGAACTGCGCCGTCAGATCGCGCTGCGCGCGCTCGAAGCAGGAATCAGTGTCACTCCAGAGGAGATACTGATCACCAGTGGCGCCATGGAAGGCCTGGCGATTGCATTGCGCGCCCTGACCAAACCTGGCGACAATGTGCTGATCCAATCGCCAAGCTATTTCTGTTTTCTGCAACTGCTGGAAAACTGCGGCCTACGCGCCATTGAAATCCCCTCTTCAACCAGCGGTATCGACCCTCTGGATGTTGAACGAGCCATTGATCGTTTCGATATTCGCGCTGCGATCCTGGTCCCCAACTTTAACAATCCAGACAGCAGTTTCTCCCCCGATTCAACCAAAAATGAACTTGTCCGACTCCTGGCAGAACGCCGGATTCCGCTGGTGGAAGATGATGTCTATGGCGATCTTTTTTTCACGGACAAGCGCCCGTCAACCTGCAAAACTTACGACCGGAACGGTGAAGTCATCTACTGCTCATCCTTTTCCAAGACCATTGCACCGGGCTATCGGATCGGCTGGATGATTCCGGGACGCCACTTTGATAAGGCTCTCGACCTGAAAACCACCACCAACATCTGCACTGCAACACCCAACCAGATGGCGATCGCCGCATTTTTACGTGAGGGCTATTACGAACGTCACCTGCGCCGTTTGCGCAGCGCGATCCACAACCAGATCGAAGCCCTGTTACCCAGTCTGCACCGCCACTTCCCGGCCGAAACCCGTGCAGGATTCCCTGAGGGCGGCGCTTCGGTCTGGGTTGAATTGCCCGATAAAATCGATGCTGTTGATTACTTTTACAAAGCACGCGAGATGGGAATCGGCCTGGCACCGGGACCAATCTTTTCAACTCAGGACAAGTACAACAATTTTATCCGCCTGAGCTGCACCGGTATCTGGAATGACGAAATGGAAGAAGGAATCCGCAAGTTAGGTCAGTTAGCCAAAAAATGGCTTTGACACTTGAGAGGAATTGCATTTCTGAATGGATTCGAGCAGACGACAAGCGCCGCAAACAGGGGCCAGGGAGAGCTCAAGGGGCCTCAGGTTCGGCTAGCGTTTCCCCGGCTTCAGCCTGTTCCCTCTCAGGTTCGGACCACCCCGGTTTGGATCCAGGCAATTCCCCCCTGGGTTCAGTCCATTCCTCGGCATCAGGGATGCGGTTCGTCCGGAACCGGATCACCTTCAAGAATCTCCGTTTCAATTTCGGCTGCCTGTTGATTCAGGGGCGACAAACTCAAAAAGCGCTGAACACTCTATGCAAAAATTCCGCACTTCTACTCTACGCCTATTGACCCGGCATGACATGCAGGAGGAGAATGAAGAGATGGGGAGTGTGATCGATGAGTCCTGCCGCTAAACGATCCCTGAAGCTGCTGCTGCCGCTGGCTGTTCTGGCCATCATGCTCTCGAACTGTGCAACCCATAAGGACTGGCATGCCGCGAGCCGGGAATCGGCCGGGCTGGCCCCCGACCCCGCCACGACTAAAGAGGCCGTGCTGCAGGTCTACAGCGCCCCGGCCTGGAGTTGGCGCGGCTGGTTCGCTGTTCATACCTGGCTGGCGGTCAAACCGAGAGGCGCTGATCACTATAGAGTCTATGAGGTCATCGGCTGGCGTTTACACGCTGGCAGATCGGTGGTCAGAATTGCCCGGGACTTGCCTGACCGATACTGGTACGGCAAACAACCGCGCCTGCTGGCTGACCGACGCGGAGCGGGAGTCGATCAACTGATTATTGCCGTTGATCAGGCGGCCAGAAATTACCCGTGGAAAAAGGAGTATTCTGTTTTCCCCGGCCCCAACAGCAATACCTTCATCGCCTGGATTGGACGCAAGGTTCCCGAGCTGAAGTTAACGCTGCCTTTTTCGGCAATCGGCAGTGGCTACGCAAAAAATGGTAAATAACCTCAAAATAAACGCAAATCTGTGGAAAATAGTAGAAATTTCTTGCTCCCTGCCTCCAGACGCGGTAATACTTGCGCCCTTCGGATTGGCAGAAGTTTCAGGACGGTCCTCGTGTTTTTGCCCTCCACACATTGCTCAAAATACCATCTGCGTTACACTTCCAGGGTATTTCAGCCCTTTATATTTTAAGAAAGAAACATCATGACTGATTCGCAACTGCCTGGCTTTGACGATCTCAACCTGGCTCCAGCTGTTTTGAAAGTGATCAAAGAAGTTGGCTATGAGGCTCCTTCGGCGATCCAGGCCCAGAGTATCCCGCCGTTGCTGGAAGGTCGCGACCTGCTCGGCCAGGCCCAGACCGGTACCGGCAAGACGGCAGCCTTCGCGTTGCCGCTGCTCAGCCACCTGGATTTAAAAAAACGCGCCCCCCAGATTCTGATTCTGACCCCGACCCGCGAACTGGCCCTGCAGGTTTCCGAGGCAGTGCAAACCTACGCCCGGCATCTCAAGGGATTCAGTGTGCTGCCAATTTACGGTGGCCAGAGCATGAGCCAGCAACTACGCCAGTTGCAACGCGGTGTTCACGCCGTGGTCGGTACCCCGGGCCGCATCCAGGATCACCTGCGACGCGGCACCCTGAAACTGGACCAGATCCGTACCGTGGTAGTCGATGAAGCGGACGAGATGCTGAAGATGGGTTTCATCGACGAGGTTGAACAGATCCTCGGCCATGCCCCGGCCGAACGTCAGACGGCGCTCTTTTCCGCCACCATGCCGCATGAGGTGATCGGCGTCGCACGCCGCAATCTGAAAAACCCGGTTGAAATCAGGATCAAGGCCAAAACCCGCACCGCCGACACCATCGACCAGTATGTCTGGCAGGTTAAGGGAATGCACAAGCTCGATGCCCTGACCCGAATTCTTGAGGTCGAAGAGATCGAAGCGATGATCATTTTCGTCCGGACCAAGGTCGCAACCCTGGAGCTGGGCGAAAAACTCGAGGCGCGTGGATTCTCCTGTGCCCCGCTTAATGGCGACATGACGCAAGTTGCGCGCGAGAAAACAGTCGAACGCTTTCGGGCCGGTAAACTTGACATCGTGGTCGCCACTGACGTTGCCGCCCGCGGCCTTGATGTTCAACGCATCAGCCATGTCGTCAACTACGACATTCCCAACTACATTGAAGCGTACATCCACCGAATCGGCCGCACCGGTCGCGCCGGACGGTCCGGCAAAGCGATTCTGTTTGCCGCGCCGCGTGAAAGACGGATGATCTCCGCCATCGAACGCGCCACCCGTCAGACGATCAAACCGATGGGTCTGCCGAGCCGCAAACAGGTTACTGATCGGCGTGTGAGTCTGTTCAAGGATCAGGTCACCGAGGCGATGGAAGCGCAGGAACTGGTATTTTTTGAGGATTTGATCGACGGCTACCAGAACGATACCGATGTCAGCTTCCGCCGCATCGCCGCCACCCTGGCTTATCTGCTGCAGAAGGATCGTCCCCTGCAACCGGTTGAACGCGAGGAACCGAAATATTCGCAGAACGACAACCGCAACAGCTTTAATCAGCGCGGTGGCGATCAGGCACGTCAGCAGTACCGGGTTGAGGTTGGACGCAGCCATCGTGTCGAACCGGGCAATCTGGTCGGAGCGATCAGCAATGAGGGTGGTATTCCCTCAAGCATGATCGGCAAGATAACCATCATGCACGATTTCAGCCTGATCGATCTGCCCCGGGAGATGCCCGAAGGTGTGTTGTTCAAGCTGGCCAAAGCGCAGGTCTGCGGTCAGCAACTGGATATCAAAGTTGATCAGGGCCGTAAACCGGCCCCGAAAAGAAGAAGCTTCGGCAAACCGGCCGGAGGCTTCAAACGGCCGGTTAAGCGTAAAAGATAGTCTGTCGGCAAACGCTGGTCACGCCGTCGGTATCAGGCCAGTTCACCAAGACCGGCACACTGGTCGACACTGCCGAGAATCGCCACCAGATCACCGGTGGCGAAAATAAAATCGGCGCCCGGATTGGGAATAAAGTCCCCCGCACGCAGCACACCGACAATCGAGACCCCGGTTGCCCGACGAATATCGAGCTCACGAAGACTGTGCCCGGCCATCAGGCTTTCCGGACCCAGCCGTTCCCAGTTGAGGTCAAGAAGTTCGCGGGCATTTTTCAGCAAAAGAAGTTCCTGATTTTCCTTACTTATCTCCGTGGTCGGATGGTAGTGGTCGCGTCGTAACGCATCGGTATAGCGCTGAATCACCGGTACCGGCAGCTGCAGATGCAAAAGTGCCTGACGCGCAATTTCGAGCCCGGCTTCCAGTTCGGGCAGCACCACCATGTAGACACCATCTTCGTAGAGCGCCTTCATCTGTTCGTCCCCTTCCGCCCGAACAACGATATTCAAATCAGGATAGCTGCCGTGAGCATAGCGGACGATTCCCTCGGCCGAGATAATGTTCGGCAGCGTAACCAGCAGCTGCTGGGCTTCGCCCAGGTTGGCGGCAGCCAGAACGACCTCCTGACTGGCATCACCGAAGATGGCCGGAAACCCCTGCCGTTTGCATTCCTCCAGACAATTGTGATTCATTTCAACAATCACAAATGAAACTTCCAGCTGGCTGAGCAACCGTGCGATATGCTGACCGACCCGTCCCCCACCGGCAATGACAATATGATCGACCAGTCCTCGTTCCGGCAGATTGACCATGGTCAGGGGTTCGCGACGTGAATAACGCTGCTTCAAGCGATAGAGCGGGGCCGTCAACCCGGAGACCAGCGGTGTCATCAACATGCTGATGATCGTTGCTGAAAGAAGAAATGAATGTTGTTCTCCACTTAAAAATCCCCCCGCGAAACCAACCTGACCAAGAACAAAAGAAAACTCACCTATCTGAAACATCCCCAGGCCGACAGCCAGCGGGACGATATTTCCATAGCCGAAACAGCGGGTGCTGACCGCCAGAATCAAACCTTTGCCCAGCGCAATCAACAACACAAGTTGCAAAACACCGAACCAGTTATGAAGCAAAAAACGCGGATCGAGTAACATGCCGACCGAGGTAAAAAAGAGCAGACTGAACAGGTCACGTAGCGGAATAATATCGCTGAGAGCCTGATGACCATAGTCGGACTCACTCAACACCATCCCGGCAACAAAAGCGCCAAGGGCAAAGGAAAGTCCGAGCTGATAGGTCGCGTAGCCGATCCCCAACCCGATGGCAGTGATGGTCAGAACAAAGAGTTCGCGTGAATTCCAGCGCGCGATATGCGCCAGCAGCCAGGGCAGCAGTCGCACTCCGAGCACCAGCATAACGACAAGAAATCCCGCCGATTTCAATAACGCCACCCCAAGAACCGGTAGCCCGGCGGCCGGGTCCGAAATCTGCGGCAGCAGAATCATCAGCGGCACCACGGCCAGATCCTGCACAATCAGAATACCGATCATGATCCGGCTGGAGAGAGTCCCCATCATTCCCTGAGACATCAGGGTTTTCAGAATCACCATGGTACTCGAGAGTGACGCCAGTCCGCCGAGCCACAACGAAGCCACATCTCCCCAACCCAGGTACTGTCCGATCAGATAACCGAAACCAATCGTCAGGAGAATCTGTAGTGGAGCACCGATCAGAGCAATATACTTGACCGGCCGCAACTCCTTGAGCGAGAACTCGAGACCAAGGGCGAACAACAACAGCGCAACGCCGATTTCAGCCAGCTTTTCAATCTCATGAACACCGGAAACGGTGACGCCACCGGTAAAGGGTCCGATCAGTACACCGGCGAGGATATAGCCGAGAATCAACGGTTGTCTCAACCCATGAGCCAAGAACCCACCAGCCAGTGCGGCAAGAACAATGATCACAATATCAGCTGCAATTCCCATTACTTGTACCTTCGTCAAGGCCCGGGTAGAGAGTTCTTTGCACAGGATAGCACATGCCGCAAGCCCGTGAATTTCCATCGCCGATTCCGGAGAGGTCTCCATTCAACGGAGCAGTACGAGCTAACATTATAAGTGAAAATTAATTTCATCAAACCAATAAACAATTATAAATACTTGCCGAGAAGATAAGGGCCAAACCGTTGAGATTCAGAACTTTTTTATTTGCCTCGCTGGGCCTGCCTGAGGTATACAGGCCTTCGGAGCTAACTCTGCCCTGCCACTGGAGGGGGCACGGAGTTCCATTGCAGTTATGAACAAGTATGTCGCTTACAGTCGGCTATCCCGACCCGAGAAGTTTTTCGGGGCTTTCTCCCGCGTACGCAGAACCTGCACCAATCTCATTCCTTCGCAGATAAAACAACATCTCCACAGTATTGGCAACAGACTGACCCTGCTGGTTGTCGGTTTGATTGCACTTTTGACCTTCGGTACCGCATTTCTGGTGATCGGCATCATGAACGATGTCCTGCTACGCTCGATGGTCAAGCGTGGTGCCGCCAGTGTCTATGCCATTGCCGGTTCCGCCGGCTACAGCATTCTGGCGGATGATCGCCTGGCGCTTGACAACCTGACCGCTCAGGGACAGAAGGCTCAGGACGATCTGGTTTATGTTGCTATTCTCGATGGTTCACGCAAAATTCTGGCCCACAGTCGCCTCGAACTGGCAGGCAGCAAACTCTCCCGCCTGAGTGGTGAGCTGATCGCAAACACGGGCCCGCTGCGGGTCAGTCAGGTTTTCCGCTATGGCCATGTGGTCTATGAATTCAGTCTGCCGATCGACTTTGCCGGACACCGGGTCGGTGAAGTGGTGACCGGTATCAACCCGCAATCATTGCTCAGTGCACGTTCGTCCGCACGCTGGCGCATCCTCTTTATTGCCTGTCTTGCAATCTTCGGCGGCATTATCGGAACACTTTTTCTGGCGCGGCTCTTTACACGGCCGATTACACAACTATCACAAGGGGTTGAACGACTCAAGGCTGGAACCGGCAAGGTCAGCGTGCCCATCCTGGCGGAGGATGAACTCGGTGAACTGACGCGCAATTTCAACGCAATGGCCGCCGAAATAGCCGCGCAACGACAACGCGTCAATGAATACTCGACCAATCTGGAAAAATCCTACCACGACATCGTGCGCATCCTGGCTGGAGCCCTGGATGCACGCGACAACTACACCTATGGTCACTCCGCACGTGTCGCAAGCCTGGCGGTGATGCTCGGCAAACAACTCGGGCAGAATCAGCAACAGCTGAAAGACCTGGAGATGTCCTGCCTGCTCCATGATATCGGCAAAATACGGGTTCCTGACCGCATTCTCAATAAACAGGCCCCGCTTAACAACAAAGAACATTGTCGGATCAAGGAGCATCCACGTCACGGCGCGGAAATTCTCACTCTGGCCGATTCTCTTCATCGCTATATTCCGACCGTAAAGCACCACCACGAATGGTACAACGGCCAGGGCTATCCAGCCAGTCTGCAGGGAGAGAAAATCCCCTTAAGTGCCCAGATTGTTGCCATCGCCGATGCCTACGACGCCATGACAACATCACGGCCCTATCGGCAGGGACTCCCGCGTGATGCTGCGGTCGCCGAAATTTTACGCCATCGCGGAACACAATTCTCCCCTCGATTGACCGATCTTTTTATCGAGGGCCTGCATGAATTTCAAGATGAATGTCTTGAAGAGTCAGGATCCTAAATGAAAAAGCAACTTATACTCTTTATCTCTCTGAGCCTGGTATTAAGCGGATGCGCTCCGGCGACCTTGACAGCCTGGCTGGATGCAACCCGGCAGAAAATTCGCCTTCTGTCACTGGGTCCTGAGACCCGCAGCACAGTTCCACAGATTGAGAAAGTCAAGCAACAAAAGGACAACCACGCCGTACTCAGCCTGTTGCAGCCCCAAAAGAAACAGCGCTCTCGGGACAAAAACCCACCACCGTCTCATTCGAAGGCACTGAATGGGCTGCTGAACCAGGCGGATCTTAACTTGGTGCAAGGAAATTATTTTCAGGCAGGTCAACTCTATCGCCTACTGAGTAGACAATTGTCACAACGCGGTGCGGTCAGGATTGATGCCAAAATCGACCCGGTGCAGCTCAACAACCGCCTGGAACAATGCGCCGACCAACTGATGGAACAAGGTCTGCTCGCCTATCGCAATGGGGAACTTGAACAGGCGCTGGAAATCTGGGACAAAATCAATAACTTTCATCCTCAATATGTTGCATCCCGACGTGCCGTACGCACCACCCGTCTCCAATTGCGCAATCTGGGAAGTCTCCCCGCCAGCTAAAAAAGCCGGGCATAAACAATGCCCGGCCTTCTCAAGAATCTGACGCGACCATTGACTGAAATCTGGCCGCTAGCGTTCTGAAAAATCAGTTAGCCACAGCGCAGAACCTTGGCACCATCGGCAAAAAGAACCCTGATCTTACGGGTACCGGCCGCTTCCTGTACCTGCCCAAGACCAAAGGTCGGATGATTAATCAAGGCACGCAACTTATACGATGTCTCCATCGAATAGGCTACGGCGGCATTCTCGTCGAAGGAGGGCTGCAACTCCTGCCATTGCTGCTGCTCGACAGCTTTCGGGTCAATTCTCGGCCGTCTGGTCGCCGGCTTGCGCGCAGTCGTCGTTTTCTTGACCGCAGGTTTGCGATACTTGTGTTCACTGTTGCAGATATTGCACTGCACCTTGACCGGGGCTTCTTCAACCATGGCAACAATTGTGTGGTTGGTCATCTCACGGCACTTGCTGCATTTGGCCTCAATGTAATCACCGGCCGACAACGGGGTACTACTCATCTGTGGAACTCCCTTTTTGGAAAATAGCCAAGAGCCGACCAGGCAACAACCATGAGATAACCCGGGTTTTACAGCTTGCTCGACAGGGGCGAAAAAGAAACCCGACCCCACCTCATACCAAGGCCGCACTGCAGGAGGTTGCACGCGAGAAGGAAGAGGTGACAGCCGGATTGTTCTAAACATCTTAACTGCTGACAGGGAGAAAAGATAGCGGCAAAGGATTAAAAATGGACAAACAGCTCTGGACGCACTCACATATTCAGGCCGCGGGAAGTTCTTTTCAGCCCTGTCGTTGAGATCCACCCCTGCTTCATTTCACCGTTTTCGCCACGACCTGCGACAGGGATGACTGCCTGAACTTACTTGTTCTTTTCCCTAGAATCCGCACCGCGAAAACGGACAAAAGCCGATATCAACGTGGCGACCGGGATAAACTCTGTCAGTGGCAGCAGACAGTACACTCCGGCAAGCAGGGACAGGGTCAGTCGGGTCGATATCGCCAACTCGTAAATCGAGCAGATCCACCAGCCCACCAGGCTGCCGACAAAAAAGCCCCCGATCCCGTAAGGCCCGAAAGTGGACAGATCAACCAGGTCGAGAATCATCCCGCCGACCAGCGGCCCGAAGGCACGCTGCAGACGCTCCATCAGTGACGTACGCTGTGGTTGCTTTTCTGGAATCGACACCCCTCCTCCTTAATACAGGGTTGATCAGCGTCAGGTTATCGCCACCACGCGACAGATCGCGCTGGTCAGGCGGGCAAGATCCTGCCCGTCCATCACATAGGGCGGCATCACGTAGACCAGCTTGCCGAAGGGACGCACCCAGACCCCCTGTTCGACAAATTGCGGCTGAACCTGCGCCATAACCACCGGCTCCTTCATTTCAACCACCCCGATAGCACCAAGCACCCGCACATCGGCCACCTGCGGTAGCTCCCGGCAAGGAGCAAGACCCGCTTCAAGACCGGCGGAAATTTGTGCCACCTGCGACTGCCAGTCTGATTCGAACAACAGGTCGATACTCGCAACTGCCACCGCACAGGCCAATGGGTTGCCCATAAAAGTCGGCCCGTGCATAAAAACACCCGGCTCCCCACCGGAGAGCCCGGTTGCGACCCGTTCACTCGCCAGGGTCGCCGCCAGGGTCATGGTGCCGCCAGTCAACGCCTTGCCGAGACAGAGGATATCGGGTGTGATCCCGGCATGTTCGCAGGCGAAAAGTTTACCGCTACGACCGAACCCTGTGGCGATCTCGTCGGCAATCAGTAACAGGTCATAACGATCACAGAGACTGCGCACCTCGCACAGATACTGCGGATGATAAAAGCGCATGCCGCCAGCGCCCTGCACGATCGGTTCGAGAATAATCGCCGCCAGCTCCTGATGATGCTTTTCGACCAGCCGTTGCAGACCGTCGATATCCTGTGGATTCCAATCACTGTCAAAGCGGCACTGCGGCGCAGCGGCGAACAGCTGGTGTTGCAGCAGCCCGGACCAGATCTGGTGCATCCCGGTGTCGGGATCACAAACCGACATGGCGCCGAAAGTATCACCATGGTAACCGTTACGCAGTGTCAGCAGGCGCTTCTTCTCCGGCCGACCAGTACCGTACCAGAACTGGATCGCCATCTTCATTGCGACCTCGACCGCCACCGAGCCCGAATCACTGAAGAAGACATGCTGCAGCGGCTCGGGGGTCAGCTCAACCAGCCGCCGTCCCAGTTCAACTGCCGCCGGATGGGTCAGGCCGCCGAACATGACGTGCGTCATTTTTTCACTCTGCCGCTGCAGGGCGGCATTGAGCCGCGGATGATTATAGCCGTGGATTGCCGACCACCAGCTGGCCATGCCGTCGATCAGCTCACGACCATCCTCCAGTTTAAGGCGGACTCCGCTGGCGCTGACAACCGGAAAAACCGGCAAAGGATCGGTCATTGAGGTATAGGGATGCCAGAGGTGCCGGCGGTCGAAGGTGAGCCAATCAGAATGGTCAGGCTGCATGTACATACTCCAGAAACCGAGTCTAAAATGGAACCGCGAGGCTGCGGCCCGCACGATGCCTTACTTCAGGATGAGCAGGAATCGCCGCAACCGCAATCACTGGATGATCCATGGCGGCCGGGCAGAAAGTTTTTAGCGATCAGAATCAACAGCAGCAGCGCCGAAATCAGAGCAAACGGCGAAGAAGTCGCCGACTCGGCCTGCTCGACCCAACGGGTAATATCGATCCCGGTCATGCCATAGAGTCGGTTCAGCAGATAACCGAAAACCAAGGAACAGACGGCGATTGAGGCCAGATAAATTCCAGTCGCGGCCCGGCCGAAATAGCGATAAACAACCGTCAGGGTTGCGGCGTTGGTCGCAGGTCCGGCAAGCAGAAAAACCAGTGCGGCTCCCGGAGACAACCCTTTAAGTACCAAAGCGGCGGCAATCGGCGTTGAAGCACTGGCACAGATATAAAGGGGTATTCCGACCGCCAGCATAATCAGTAGCGACGTAAACTCACTGCTCAGATAATGGACAAAAAAGTCATCCGGCACCAGGTAGGAGATCACCCCCGCGACGACAATCCCGATCAACAGCCACTTGCCGATATCACCAAGAAGGTCACCGAACGCATAGCTTATCCCCTCTCGTAACCGTTTTAATAGTGGCGGGTTGTCTGCCGAGGACGAATCATCACTACTGCAGGAACTGCCGCAACCGCAACTGTCCTCTTTTATCTCCTCGGGCGCCCCGGACTCCTCCGGCAGCAGATTGATCAGCAAACCGGTAACCGTCGCGGTTAAAAACGCCGAAACCGGTCGCACCAGGGTCATGATCGGATCGAGCAGCGCCCAGGTAATCGCGATGGAATCAACTCCGGTCTCAGGAACCGAAACCAGAAAAGAGGCCGAGGCGCCCTTGCTCGCACCCTGTTTGCGCAGACCGATTGCTGCCGGGATCACGCCACAGGAACAAAGGGGCAAAGGGACACCAAAGAGTGATGCCTTAAGCACCGATCCGGTGCTGCTTTTCCCCAGATGCCTAACGACCGCCTCTTCAGGAACCAGAGCCTTGAGCAGCCCGGCAGCAAAAAAACCAAACAGCACATAAGGTGCGGATTCAAGAAGGATCTCCCAGCACTCTGCCAGTATTCCAATCATTATTTCCAGCATTAACAGCTTCCTCTCAACACTCTGTCACATGGCACAGGCTGACCTCAACCAGGGTCTGCACATGACTGTCATCCAGAGCGTAGTAGACCATCTTGCCCTGCTTCCGAAAACGCACAATGCCGCGCGCGCGCAACAGGCGCAACTGGTGCGAAATTGCCGAAGAGGTCATTTCAAGCAACGCCGCCAGGTCACAGACACAGAGCTCGGTAACAGCCAGCGCCTGAAGAATTTTCACGCGGGTTGGATCACCCAACAGCTTGAAGGTTTCGGCGATCTCGACCAGAGTCGTGTCGTCCGGCATCTGCTTCCTGGCCTGAGCAATCCGCTGCTGGTTGATAATCGTGACCTGACATATGTCCTGAGTCATAAAACCCTTTCAATTGAACAGTTGCTCACATGTTTGATTAAATATACTCGGCAAGGCCGACCTTGTCAAGGGCACAAAATTCCACAATCTCCCTGCGTCTGTCCCCACTCAACAGACGTTGTCTCGACAAGCCGAAAGTATGGCAACCCCGCTATCCGCGCGCAGCACAGATCGGGTAGACAAGCGTATCGCATCTGCTAGACTTGGAAACGCAAAAGCGCAGGAAAACTATTTTCGCCGAAAAAGGAGCTTATACAATGGGTTACGTATTTAGAAAGAAACTCGCCCTCTCTTTTGAAGACGCCATTTTACGCGTGAGCGAAGAGCTGAAGAAAGAGGGTTTCGGAATATTGACCGAAATCGACGTCAAGGCAACTCTCAAACAAAAAATTGGTGCTGATTTCCGCAACTACCGGATTCTGGGGGCCTGCAATCCAACCTTTGCCCATAAGGCCCTGCTGGCAGAACCCTGGATCGGCAGCATGTTGCCCTGCAACGTTATTGTACAGGAATTCGACAACGGCAGCGTCGAGGTCGGAGCCGTCAACCCGATTGCTTCGATGCAAGCGGTTGAAAATCCTGCCCTCGGCGAAATAGCCGAAATCGTCAAGGAAAAGTTGCAAACCGTCATTGACAACCTCTGAGAACAGCATCCGGCTTCGCCAACCTGTTCGCGGAGTCGGATGCCTCCCAAAAACGCTTCAGGCAGCCCCCCTCTCTGACACATTCAAATGCATGACAGAAACCCTGCAGCAACAAATCTGACGATTTTTATCAGGTTTTGACCTGGATCATGTTTTAAGACGATAAAAGCCCGTAATCTGGCACCATCAAAGGCAAACAAAAAGGAGAGTGGACATGAATCTGCCTGCAGAGATCGGCGAACAGGCCATCAACACAATCATCGAACAACACCCGAGAATTGGTGAAATTCTCGATAACTATGAAATCGGCTGCGTGACCTGCGGTGTCGGTATCTGCCTGGTCAAGGATGTTGTCGCAATTCACGCTCTGGGTGATGAGATCGAAAGTAAAATCGAACAGGATATAATCGCGTACCTTGAGGAACAGTAACGGGTAACGAGTGACAAATCGTCGATAACCAAAAACTATATGGAGAAACATCATGAGTAAACTTGCTTGCGGCTGCCCCGGCAGTCAGGTCCGTACCGTAGAAGCCCCGCAAACCAGCAACGAAGAAACAACCGGCCGTCTGCAATCTGAACTGCGTCAGTGGCCGACCCAGCTGCACCTGGTTCCGCCTTCGGCCCCCTGGTTGCAGGACGCGCACCTGCTGGTTGCTGCCGACTGTGCCCCCTTCGCCTATGCTGAATTCCACCGAGATTTCATCAAGGGCAAGGTGCTGGTCAATGCCTGCCCCAAGCTCGATGACACCAGTTCCTACGTTGAGAAACTGACCACGATGCTGCGTGAAAACGAGATCAAATCGTTAACTGTCACCATCATGGAAGTCCCCTGCTGCCGCGGCATGGCGATGATGGCCGAGCAGGCCTTAAAAGAGTCGGGCAAGGATATCCCCTTCGAGGTCGTCGTGATCGGGGTCGGCGGCGAAAGGAAAGCCTAAGATGGCTGAAGATGTCACCCAAATGCTGAAGGACGAGCACCAGCTGATTCTGCGCATGATCACCCTGGTCGAGAACAATACCGGGCTGCTGGCAGACGGCAAGTTCCGCAACTGGAAATTTTATCTTGATGCGGTCGATTTCATCCGCAACTATGCCGACCGTTTTCACCATGTCAAGGAAGAGGACGTACTCTTTGTCGAACTGGTCCAAAACGGCATGCCGGAGAAACAGTCACCCATCGAAGCGATGCTGATGGAACATGACCAGGGCCGCGCCCACGTCAAAGAGATGGAAGAGGCCGCGCAAAAGGCCCTGGATGGCGAAACCGGACAGATCCCGGTCATCGTCGAGCATGCCCGTGGCTATGCCGAACTGTTGCGCGGACATATCGACAAGGAGGATACGATCCTCTATCCCTTGTCCGAGCGGGTTCTGCCCGCTGAAGTGCGCCCACGCATGCTTAAGGCCTACACGGATGCCGCCGCCAGAACACCCGGACTCGAAACCCGCTACCGGGAAATGGTTGAAGAATATGAACGTCAGGCGGCAGCCTGAGAACGACTTCTACATCATGAAGAAACCCTGTACGTGCGGCGTGACCGAAAAAGGTCCGCCGCACGGGACACTACCCCTTCATCACCAGGTTCAGGGGATTCTCCAACGCCCGGCAGATCCAGCGCAAAAAGCGCGCTCCGGCAGCGCCATCGATGACCCGGTGATCATAGGTCAAGCTGAGCGGCAGCATCAGTTGCGGCTCGAATTCGCTGCCGTTCCACTTTGGCTGCATTTCCGCTGTGGAGACGCCGAGAATCGCTACCTGCGGCGCATAGACAATCGGCGTGAAGGCACTGCCGCCGATTCCGCCCAGATTGCTGATGGTGAAAGTTCCCCCTTCCATTTCCGCAGGACCAAGGCGGCGCTCACGGGCGCGAGCGGCCAGTTCGGTCAGTTCGGCAGCGATCTTCTCGACCCCTTTGCTCTCTGCCTCACGGATTACCGGTACCAGCAGACCACCGGGGGTATCAACCGCAACGCCGATATTAATAAAATGATGAAGAATCAACTCCCGACGGGACAGATCCAGAGCGCTGTTAACCTGCGGAAAAACCCGTAAGGCCGCAGCACAGACCTTGACCAGAAATGCGGTCATGGTCAATCGGGTTTCCGGCCCGGCGCTCCGATTGAACTCTTTGCGGAATTTTTCAACACTGTCGATTGCAGCTTTATCGTACTGGGTCACCATCGGGATGGTCGACCAGGCATAACTCATGGCGTCTGCGGTTAATTGACGCACCTTCGACAGCGGTTCCCGGCGGCTTGGCCCGAAACGGCTGAAATCGGGTAGCGCCCGCGAATGATGCGCATTCGCCGCAGACGAACCCTGATTGGCGACTGACTGCATTTTGTGGTTCACATAGAGTCTAATATCATCGGCATTGATCCGTCCACCGGGTCCAGCCCCCGACACCTGATGGATATCGACCCCGAGTTCACGCGCCAGATGGCGCACCGACGGCGCAGCCGCCGCGACCAAAGGCCCGCGGTGACCATCCTTCTGCTCAAGCGGTAATTCTGCTACAGGCTGTTCTTTTTCCCCGAATGACGGCGTCTCAGGTTCGGTCGCAACCTCAGCACCGGCACTATCTGACGACTCTGGAGCAGCGTCCACTGCAGAGGGTGCAACCACCTCAGGCTGTTCCTGTGGAGCCGCCGAGGGTTCAAGTAGCATCACCACTGAGCCGACCTCAACCTCTGCCCCCTCAGCAACCCGGATTTCGCTGATCTGCCCTTCAAGCGGGCTGGGAATCGCCACCACCGCCTTGTCGGTCTCCAATTCCAGCAAGGTCTGGTCAAACACAACCTGATCCCCGACCGCGACTTTGAGCGCCACCACCGTCCCGCCTGTTACCCCCTCGGCCACCTCGGGTATTTTGATTTCCTGCTTCATAGCCTTCCCTTTTTGCCTGACCAAAACCTCTTCAGCTTCTGGATTTCCTCAGGATAAAGACCCGGGGGTTGAACCCTTTTTTGTAAAACCCCAAAGTCATAAGCCCTGTTGACTCAGAATTCATTGACATAACTAACCAAACGGGACACTAGTCCACCTGCGGATTCAGTTTACCCGGATCAATATCCATTTCCTTGATCGCCTGACCCAGTACACTTTTCGGCAACTGCTTTGCTTCAACCTGCTGGCGCAAAGCGGCGAGCACGATATAGCGTGCATCAACCTCAAAAAAATCCCGCAGCCGGGTACGATCATCGCTACGGCCGAAACCATCGGTCCCCAGGCAGTGCAAGGGCCCCGGCAACCACTTGGCAACCACAGCTGGCAACACCTTCATATAGTCACTGGCGGCAACAAAGGTTCCGTCTTCTTTTGCAAGCAGACTTTGAACATAAGACACCTTCGCCTTTTTGTCCGGGTGCAGCAGGTTCCAGCGTTCACACGCGACCGCATCGGTATAAAGTTCCTTGTAGCTGGTAACACTCCAGACATCGGCGGCGACGCCGTAATCCTCTTCGAGTATTTGTCGCGCCTTGCACACTTCATTCAGAATCGCCCCGCTGCCCAGCAGATGAACCTTGCCTTTGTCCGCCTTAAGGGTCGACTTACGGAAGCGGTACATCCCCTTGAGAATCCCCTCGCGGATCTTTGCCCGGCTCGGCGTTTTGGGCATCGGCGGCATCAGATAGGTTTCGTTCATCACCGTCAAGTAATAGATCAGATCCTCCTGATGGCAGTACATCCGCGTCAGCCCCTCGTGAATGATAATTGCCAGCTCATAAGCAAAGGCCGGGTCGTAAGCCTTGACCCGGGGCGGTGTCAGGGCCAGCACATGACTGTGACCGTCCTGATGCTGTAAGCCTTCACCGGCCAGGGTGGTGCGTCCGGCGGTCGCACCGATCAGAAAACCACGCGCCCGGCTATCGCAAGCCGCCCAGATCAGATCACCGACGCGCTGGAAACCAAACATCGAATAGAAGGTATAGAAGGGGATGGTCTGCACACCATTATTCGAATGCGCGGTTCCGGCGGCGATAAAACTGGCCATCGATCCGGCTTCGCTGAGACCCTCTTCGAGAATCGCGCCCTCTTTTTTTTCGTTGTAGAACAGCAGGCTGCCCTTGTCGACCGGCTCGTAAAGCTGCCCGGCGTGACTGTAGATGCCCGCTTCACGGAAGAGCGACTCCATACCGAAGGTTCGTGCCTCATCGGGCACAATCGGCACAATCAGCTTGCCGAATTCCGGGTCACGCAGCAGTTTGGTCAGCAGATGTACGTAAGCCATGGTCGTCGCCAAGGGACGATCACCTGAACCGTCAAAGTATTCGCGAATCACCTCTTCAGTCTGACAGGCCATCGGATAGCTGGCATCCTGGCGCCGCGGCAGGGTGCCGCCCAGTACGCTGCGCCGCTCTTTGAGGTAGACCATTTCGGGACTGTCGTCAGCTGGTTTGTAGAAAGGGGTCTCGGCAATCTCCTTGTCGCTGACCGGGATGTTGAAGCGGGTGCGAAAAGCCTTGAGTTCATCTTCGTTCAACTTCTTTTGGGCATGAGTGATATTTTTTCCCTCACCCGCCTCACCGAGGCCATAACCCTTGATGGTCTGGGCGAGGATCACCGTTGGTGCTCCCTGGTGTTCAATCGCCGCCTTGTAGGCCGCATAAACCTTGTCGGGATCATGTCCACCACGTGTCAGATGCCCCAGCTGCTCGTCAGTGTAGTCCGCGACCAACTCAAGAAGTTCGGGGTATTTGCCGAAGAAATGCTCACGGACATAGGCGCCAGTCGCCAGGGTAAAGTGCTGCATTTCGCCATCAAGCACTTCATCCATACGCTGCACCAGCTTGCCTGAGCTGTCGGCTTCGAGCAGCCGGTCCCAGTCATCGCCCCAGATCACCTTGATCACGTTCCAGCCGGCGCCCCGGAATGCCGCTTCGAGCTCTTGAATAATCTTGCCGTTGCCGCGTACCGGGCCATCGAGGCGCTGCAGGTTGCAGTTGATAACAAAAATCAGGTTGTCGAGCTTCTCCCGCGAGGCAAGGGTGATCGCGCCCAGAGATTCAGGCTCATCCATCTCACCGTCGCCGAGCATTGCCCAGACCTTGCGACCACTGCGCTTACGCAAACCACGATCGACCAGATAGTGATTGAAACGTGCCTGGTAAATCGCATTTAAAGCTGTCAGTCCCATCGAAACGGTTGGAAACTCCCAGAAATCTGGCATCAGGAAAGGATGCGGGTAAGAAGAAAGCCCACCCTTAGTGGGTCGCAGCTCCCGCCGGAAGCCCTTAAGATCGTCCTCGGTCAGCCGTCCCTCCAGAAAGGCCCGGGCGTAAATCCCCGGTGCGGCGTGTCCCTGGAAATAGACCATATCGCCGAGAAAGTCTTCGGTGCGCCCGCGCCAGAAATGATTGAACCCGATCTCCCACAGGGTCGCAGTTGAAGCGAAAGTGGAAATATGGCCCCCGATGCCGGGAGATTCCTGGTTGGCACGCACCACCATCGCCATCGCGTTCCAGCGGATAATCGATTTAATCCGGCGCTCAAGCTCACGGTCACCGGGGAAAACCGGCTGCTGGCGGCGTGGAATGGTGTTGATGTAGGGAGTATTGGCGGTGAAGGGGATGCTCACCCCCTGCTCCTGTGCGCGCACCTGCAGCAGTCGCAGTAACTGCAGGACCCGCTGCGGCCCAGCTGTCTGCAGCACGTAATCCAACGACTCGCGCCACTCGCGGTTTTCGATCTCGATCTGGTTGCCGAGATCAGGAGTATGCGGTCTGGACATAACCTGTGACTCCTTTGCAAAAACGACAGAATTCAAGCTGACCAAAATGGTCGTTAACCTTATTTATAGCAGGTTTAACCGGTTTAGCTGCAGATCTGGAAAGATTGGCCACCGCCAAACCTGCGAGCGTTATCTCGGACAGATTCATGAAATCGCGGAATGAGGCCCTGTCTGCCCCGGTGTCAACATTTCTTGACCTGCGTCAAAGATCTCAATCAAAAAGCGTTCTATCTATTACCTTAATGGTTAAGTCTGGAATCATCTTCCTCCTTACTTGACAGTCTCAAAAAACCTGTTTTGGTTATAATTAGACTGAAATCTAATCAAAAAACACAGGCGATCACCTGTGTTTGGATATTTCGGTACCCCCCGTACCTGCTGTCTTTCAAGGAGAGAAAACATGGAAACAAGTGGCTGGAGAGCGGAGTTTTGCCGACTCACCCTGACGCTGGCATTCCTGGCCCTTATCCTGCCGGGGACGGCGGCCATGGCGGCCACCGGCAATGACGCTCGCGGTGAGCAACTTTTTACCGGTTCGCGGGCCATGACCAATGGAGGATCCCCTTGCATCGCCTGTCACGCCCTGGCCGGTCTCGGAACCGCTGGCCGCGCCAGTTACGGTCCCGATCTCTCGGAGCTTTATGCCGATTATGAAGCCGAAGGAGTCGCAGCAGTTCTTGAGTCCCTGGCCTTTCCAAGCATGGAAGCGATCTACGCCAATCGTCCCCTGACCGAAACGGAACGCCTCGACCTGACCGCCTTTTTCGCCCGAACCGCAGAAACGCAGACCCTGCCGACAACATCGCTGGCCGGTTTGATTCTGCTCGGGGTCGTCATCGTATTTGCCCTGGTAGGATTATCTGGACTGCGCCGCTTCAAGGGAGCGCGTCGGCCGTTGGTTGAACAAGCCAGAAAAGAGCGAGGTGTCATTCAATGAGCTGGATCAAGGATATCGTCGACCCGAAGTCGAGAGCCTGGGAGGAATTTTACCGTAACCGCAACCAGTGCGATAAGGTGGTGCGCAGTACCCACGGCGTCAACTGCACCGGCAGCTGTTCATGGAACGTTCACGTCAAGAACGGGATCGTCGGCTGGGAACTGCAGGCGACCGATTATCCCGAGCTGGAAGAGGGAATCCCTCCCTACGAGCCGCGTGGCTGCCAGCGCGGGATTTCTTTTTCCTGGTACCTCTACAGTCCACTGCGGGTCAAATACCCCTACCTGCGCGGCGTGCTGGCCGATCTCTGGCGCAAAGCCAAGGCCGAGCATGGTGATCCGGTCAAGGCCTGGGCTTCAATCATGGAAGACGAAGCCAGCCGCAAGAGTTACCAGCAGGCGCGAGGTAAAGGCGGTTTTCGCCGTGCCAGCTGGGACGAGGTCGAAGAGATTATCGCTGCTTCATCGATTTATACGATCAAGAAGTACGGTGCTGACCGCCTGGTCGGCTTCTCACCGATTCCGGCGATGTCGATGCTCAGTTTTGCCGGTGGCTCACGTTTCATGCAGCTGATGGGCGGCGCCAACCTGAGTTTCTACGACTGGTACTGCGACCTGCCAAACGCCTCACCCGAGATCTGGGGCGAGCAGACCGACGTCTCCGAAAGTGCCGACTGGTACAACAGCAAATATATTGCCGTCATGGGCTCCAACCCGGGCATGACCCGGACCCCGGACGTGCATTTCCTGACCGAGGCGCGTCACAACGGTTCCAAGGTCACAGTCCTCTCACCCGATTTCAGTATGTCGACCAAGTTCGCCGACTGGTGGCTGCCGACCCATGCCGGACAGGATGGTGCCTTCTGGATGGCGGTCAACCATGTCATCCTCAGCGAGTTCCACCATAAGGCCAAGACGCCTTACTTCATGGATTACCTGAAACGCTACACCGACACCCCTTTCCTGGTCGAACTGGAAGAGAAAAACGGCGGCTACACTGCCGGGCGCATGGCCAGAGCGGGAGATCTTACCCGCTACGACAAGGAAGAGAACGGCGGGTTCAAGTACCTGATCTGGGACGAAACCAGCCAGCAGCCACGCATGCCGCTCGGGACACTCGGTTTCCGCTGGCAGCAGAAAAAAGGCGCGTGGAACCTGCAAATGAAGGACGGTCAGGATGGTACGGATCTCGCCCCCGGCCTCTCCCTGCTCGACAACAGTGATGAGGTCCTGCAGGTCGCTTTTGATGATTTTTCCGACGGCAACGCGGTAGAACGCGGCGTTCCGGTGCGCTACCTTGAGACCGCAAAAGGTCGGGTCGCGGTTACCACGGTTTTCGATCTGATGATGGCCCAGTTCGGTGTCGATCGTGGACTTAGCGGCAGCTACCCGAAAGATTATGATAGCGAGGCAGTCTACACCCCGGCCTGGCAAGAAAAATATACCGGCCTCGACCGTGCCAATGTCATCCAGTTCGCCCGCGAGTGGGCCTCGACCGCCGAACAGACTGAGGGCAAATGCTCGATCATCATCGGTGCCGGGATCAATCATTGGTATCACGCCAACCTGACCTACCGTGCCGGAATCGTGGCACTGATGCTCTGCGGCTGTGTCGGCAAGAACGGTGGCGGGCTCAACCACTATGTCGGGCAGGAAAAGTTGGCCCCGGCCGCCCCCTGGGCGTCAATCATGGGCGCGCTCGACTGGTCAAAACCACCCCGTTTCCAGAACGCCCCGTCTTATCATTACGTCCATACCGATCAGTGGCGCTACGAACGCACCACTGACGAGGCCAGAATCAACCCGGTCGCCGAGGACAACCAGATCACCGGTGGGCATACCATGGATCATCAGGTCCGTGCGGTCCGTAACGGCTGGCTACCCTTCTATCCCCAGTTCGACCAGAATCCGATCGAAACGGTCAAGCAGGCCGAAGCTGCTGGCGCCAAAAACAATCAGGAGATTGTCGACTGGACGGTCAAGCAACTGGCCGATAAGAAGATGAAGTTTGCGGTCGAAGATCCTGACGCACCCGAGAACTGGCCACGACTGTGGATCATCTGGCGCGGCAACGCCCTGATGTCGAGTGCCAAGGGTCACGAGTACTTCCTCAAACACTATCTCGGAACCCACACCAACACCATCGCCCCCGAGACTGCCGAAGAGTTCGTCAAGGACGTCAAGTGGCACAAGGACGCTCCGGAGGGTAAACTCGACCTGGTGGTCGATATCAACTTCCGCATGGACACTTCGGCGCTCTACTCGGATATCGTGCTGCCGACCGCAACCTGGTACGAAAAAGACGACCTTAACACCACCGACATGCACTCCTTCATTCACCCGCTGCAGGCGGCGGTCCCGCCCTGCTGGGAATCGAAGAGCGACTGGGACATTTTCAAGGGTTTGGCGAAAAAAGTCAGTCAACTGGCCGAAACCCATCTGCCGGAACCGGTGCGCGAGATCGTCTCGGTGCCCCTGCAGCACGACACCCCGGCCGAGATGGCCCAGCCCGAAATCAAGGACTGGAGCAAGGGCGAATGCGAGCCGATCCCCGGCAAGACCATGCCTGGACTGGTGGTGGTCGAACGCGATTATGTCAATCTCTACAAAAAGTTCATCTCCTACGGACCTGAAGTGCGCAAAAACGGCCTCGGTGCCCATGGGCTCAACTTTCCGGTCGCCGATTTCTACGACGAGCTGACAGAAAGCGGTCCAACCCAGAGCTGGAACGGTCAGAAATACCCTTCGCTCGAAAATGCCCGCAATGCGGCCGAAGTCATTCTCAAACTTGCCCCGGAGACCAATGGCGAAATCGCCTATCGCGCCTTCGAAGCCGAAGAAAAGAAAGTCGGTCTGCCCCTGACCGATCTGGCTGCCGACAGCCGCGCCCACCGCGTCACCTTTGCCTACCTCGACCGTCAACCACGCCGCCTGCTCAACAGCCCGATCTGGAGTGGATTGACCGACAATGGCCGCGCTTATGCCGCCTATTGCCTCAACGTCGAAAAGCTGGTCCCCTGGCGCACCCTGACCGGCCGCCAGCATTTCTACCTCGACCATCAGGGCTATATCGCCGCCGGTGAACACCTGCCGACCTATAAGCCGAAACCTGACCACAGTACCCTGCAGGATTTCCTGGTCACCGAAACCGGCGATAAAAAGAGCATCATGCTCAACTACCTGACCCCGCATGGTAAATGGAGCATCCACAGCACCTACGGTGACAACCACCGGATGTTGACCCTGTCACGTGGCTGCCACCCCTTCTGGCTCAATGACCAGGATGCGGATGAAATCGGTGTGGTCGACAATGATTGGGTCGAGGTCTACAACGACCACGGCGTGGTGGTGACCCGGGCCATCGTCAGCTCGCGTCTGCCGCGCGGCATTTCGTTCCTCTATCACTCACCGGAACGGACCGTCGGCGTCCCCAAATCTCCGTTACGCGGCAACAAACGGGCCGGAGGACACAACAGTCTCAACCGGGTGCGCCTCAAGCCGAACCTGATGCTGGGTGGTTACGGCCAGTTTACCTACGCCTGGAACTATTGGGGACCTACCGGCGCCAACCGTGACACCTACATCATGGTGCGCAAGCTGGACGGCGAACCGCAATGGTAAATGATGCATTCGATTGATGTAGCCCTGGGCCTGCCCAGGGCGGCCACAGGGGGCCGCCCCAACGTCGACCAACGACAAAATGGAATTTATCAGGAGATAAATCATGGATATTCGCGCACAGGTCTCATCGGTGTTTCACCTCGACAAGTGCATCGGTTGCCACACCTGCAGCATCGCCTGCAAGAATCTGTGGACCGACCGACGGGGCAACGAATACATGTGGTGGAACAACGTCGAAACCAAACCGGGCACCGGCTACCCGACCAAATGGGAAGACCAGGAAAAATACAACGGCGGCTGGGAACTGGTCGGCACACAATTGCGCCTCAAACAGGGCGGCAAAGCCGGTACCATCGGCAAGATTTTCCATAACCCCGACCTGCCGACCATCGACGACTACTATGAGCCCTTTACCTACAAGTACGAAGACCTGACCAACGCCCCGGCGGCCAAGGATCAGCCGACCGCACGACCAGTCTCGATGATCAGTGGGGAACCGATGAAGATCGAGGCAGGTCCCAACTGGGACGATGATCTGTCGGGTTCAAACGTCTACGCCGCCAACGACCCCGGTGTAATTCAACTGACTGAGGAAGAGCAGCAACAGCTGTTCGCCATCGAGAAGATGGTGATGTTCCACCTGCCGCGGATCTGCAACCACTGCATGAACGCCGCCTGCGTCGCCAGCTGCCCCTCGGGTGCAATCTACAAGCGCGGCGAAGACGGCATCGTCCTGATTAATCAGGACAAGTGCCGCGGCTGGCGGATGTGTGTCTCGGCCTGCCCTTACAAGAAGACCTACTACGGCTGGAGCAGCGGCAAATCAGAAAAATGTATCCTCTGCTTCCCGCGTCAGGAAGCGGGTGAAGCACCGGCCTGTTTCCACTCCTGCGTCGGTCGTATCCGCTATCTCGGCGTCCTGCTCTACGACGCCGACAAGATCGAAGCCACCGCGATGAAGAGTGACGGTGAGCTGGCCGCCGCCCAGCGCGAGATGATCCTCGATCCCTTCGATCCGCAGGTCATCGCAGCGGCACGCGAAGGCGGCTTGGCCGATCAGGTGATTGAGGCCGCCCAGAATTCCCCGGTCTACAAGTTCGTCAAACAGTGGGGGATCGCCCTGCCGCTGCATCCCGAGTTCCGCACCTTGCCGATGCTCTTCTATGTGCCGCCACTCTTACCGTTGCTGTCGGTTGAGAATAACGGCACCCAGAAGATTTCAGACGATTTTTTCACCACCTTGGAACAGGCCCGACTGCCCCTGATGTATCTGGCCGGGCTCTTTGCCGGTGGCAATCAGGAAGAGATCAAAGCGGTCTATCGCCGCCTGATTGCGGTGCGGATACAGCGCCGCGCTGCCAGTGTTGGCGACCTGCCCGAGGCAGAGCTGCAAAATGCACGTGAACTTTCCGGGCTGGATGATGCGGCACTGGATGCCATCTACCGCATGACCAGCCTGACCCGGATCAAGGAGCGAATCGTCATCCCGCCGATGCTGCGCGAACAGGCCATTGAGGCCGGCATGGACCCCGAAGAGTACAAACAGGGGATGGGTTTCGGCAGCCGCCAAGCCCCGAAACGGCGGTGGTAAGTATGGCAAAGATGAACCTTGATCTCTGTCTGAACTTCGGCGAACTGCTGAGCTACCCGAACGAACGGCTCAAACCGGTGGCCGCCGACTGTTACCGCCAGCTGAAAGAACAGGAGCCGGGTGCCGCTGCCATCTTCGCAGATTTCATCGATTTCCTCGAAGCACGTGAGTTGCCGCAAATCGAGGAGATCTTTACTGCAACCTTCGACCTGCAGGCACTCTGTCACCCCTATGTCGGCTATCAGCTCTGTGGCGAAAGTCAGGCCCGCACCATGTTCCTGATGAAGCTGCAGGAACTCTACGCCGAACATGATTTTTCAGCGGGCACTGAACTGCCCGATCACCTGAGCGTGCTGCTGCGTTTTATCGCCGCCACCTCTGATCCGGCAGGAAATCGAGAAATCATTATTGACGCTCTGCTGCCGACTCTGGAAAAAATTCTCAAAGGGATTGAAACCGAGGACCAGCCCTACCGGCAGCTGATCAGGGCATTGCAGACGTACCTGACAAACAAAGTTGAAACCGGGATTGAAACTGAACTGCCCGAGCGCAACGGCGAAAAGGAGTTATCCCATGGCTGATATGATCCTGTTTGGTGTCTTCCCCTATGTCGCGCTGGCCCTGGCGATCGGTGTCGGTATCTACCGCTACGGGTTCGACCGCTACTCCTGGTCGTCACAATCCTCGCAGTTTCTGGAGAGCAAGGCACTCTTCTGGGGCTCTATTCCCTGGCACTACGCCATTCTGCTGATCCTGATTGCTCACTTTCTGGCCTTTCTGGTGCCATCAAGCTGGGGAGCGCTGCTCGGTTCGCCGCTGCGCCTGGTCTTTCTCGAAATTACCGGCATCGCCTTGGGCCTCACCACCCTGATCGCATTGGCGATCCTGATCTTCCGGCGCATTGGCAATCCGCGCATCAGCGCGGTCACCAGCAAGGTTGACTGGCTGCTGTTTGCATCCCTGCTGCTGCAGGTGGCCACCGGGGTTTACATCGCCATCAGTCTGCGCTGGGGCGGTGCCTGGTATGTGCATACGGTTTCGCCCTGGCTTTGGTCGCTGGTCAAGCTCAATCCGCAGATCGACTATCTGGCCAACCTGCCCGGAATCGTACAACTCCACGCGGTCAACGCCTTTTTCCTCGTCGCAATTTTCCCCTTCTCGCGGCTGGTGCACGTTGTCAGTGTCCCGCTCGGCTACCTGGGTCGTCCTTACCAGGTTGTGATCTGGTATCGCCAAAGACGTAACGACTATTGATTTAATCGTCAACTGGGGAAAGAGGCATTCCCCCCTCTCGAATTCAGACTGAAAAGGTTTGTTTTATGATGGAGCAAAAAGCGACTGCCACATCGCACAAGGTTCTGTTTCTCAACACTCTGGCGTTTACCGTCTGCTTTGCCGCCTGGATGTTCAATGGCGTGCTGGTGACCTTTCTGGCCGACAACCAGGTCTTTGACTGGGGTCCGGTCGAAATCGGCTGGCTGATGGGGATTCCGGTTCTGACCGGTTCAATCTTTCGTCTGCCGGCCGGAATGTTGACCGACAAGTTCGGCGGCAAACCGGTTTACGGCACCCTGCTCTTTATCTGCGCGGTGCCGATGTATCTGCTGTCCTATGCCGACAGCTTCACCACCTTTGCCCTGTGTAGCTTCGGGTTCGGTCTGGCCGGGGTCAGCTTTTCAATCGGCATCGCTTTTTCGTCGGTCTGGTATCCGCGCGAGCGTCAGGGCACGGCCCTGGGCATCTTCGGTGCCGGCAACGCCGGGGCGGCGCTGACCACATTGTTCGCTCCCACCCTGCTCAACCGCCTGACCGACAACGGCGCCAATATTGAAGGCTGGCGTCAGTTGCCGGTCTATTACGCCATCATTCTGGCGGCGATGGGCGTGATCTTCTTCATCTTCGCCGAGAACAAGAAACCGGCCTCTTCGACCAAGTCTTTCGGTCAGATGCTGACCCCACTGAAAAATGTCCGCGTCTGGCGCTTCGGCCTCTACTACTTCCTGGTCTTCGGCTGCTTCGTCGCCTTCTCCCAGTGGCTGGTCCCCTACTTCGTCAACGTCTATTACCTGCCGCTGGTCACCGCCGGGCTTTTCGCCTCGGCCTTCAGCCTGCCTTCCGGAGTGATCCGGGCCCTGGGCGGCTGGCTCTCTGATAAATTCGGTGGCCGTACCATCATGTACTGGGTGCTGGGCGCCTCGGTTGCGATCAGCTTTCTGGTGATTATCCCCAAGATGGAGGTCTACTCGCCGGGACGCGGCGTGATGGCCAAAAGATCCGGCGTGGTGACGGCGGTCAGCGCTGAGTCAATCAGCGTCGCCGACAAAGCGTACAAACTGAAACTCAAACCGCAGAACCTGGAAACCTATGACGACAAGGTTCTGGTGTTGCCAACCAAAGACGCCTGGCAGGAGCCAGTGGTTGAGGTCGGTCAGACCGTCAAGAAGAAGGAACTGCTGGCCAAAGGGGTCACACGGATCTTCTTTCAGGCCAATGTCTGGATCTTCGCCATTTTTATCATCCTGCTCGGCAGCGTCTGGGGGATTGGCAAGGCTGCGGTTTACAAGCTGATTCCTGATTACTTTCCCGATGAAGTTGGCGTGGTTGGCGGCATGGTCGGTGTACTGGGGGGACTGGGCGGCTTTTTCTGCCCGATTATCTTCGGTTACCTGCTCGAATATACCGGCCTGTGGACCAGCTGCTGGATCTTCATGTGCGGCCTGTCGCTGGTCTGTCTGCTCTGGCTGCATCTGACAGTCCAGAAGCTGATGAAAGATAAACACCCTGAAGATATGCAGAAAATTGAACAGGATAAATTCACTGTCATCGAAGACGCCTTAAAGGAGTAACCAATTATGTCTATCAATCTGGAAAAGTGGGACGTTG
This sequence comes from Deltaproteobacteria bacterium, assembly GCA_024276905.1. GTDB lineage: Bacteria > Desulfobacterota > Desulfuromonadia > Desulfuromonadales > Geopsychrobacteraceae > Geopsychrobacter. Next base: position 26,466 of record JAJRWF010000048.1, on the reverse strand, counting down.
AGGACGAACAGTTCTGGGAGTCCGAAGGAAAGAAGATCGCCAGCCGTAACCTGTGGATCTCGATCCCCAGCCTGCTGTGCGGCTTCGCTGTCTGGCTCTACTGGGGAATCATTACCGTCCAGATGATCAATCTGGGTTATCCCTTCAGCCAGTCCCAGCTCTTCACCCTCTCGGCAATTGCCGGGCTGACCGGGGCGACGCTGCGCATCCCCAGTTCGTTCCTGATCCGTATCGCCGGTGGCCGTAACACGATCTTCTTTACCACCGCCCTGCTGATGATCCCGGCGGTCGGCACCGGCATCGCGCTGCAGAATGTCAACACCCCGATTGAGGTCTATTATCTCCTCGCCCTGCTCTCCGGTTTCGGCGGCGGCAACTTCGCTTCTTCGATGTCGAACATCAGTTTTTTCTTTCCCAAGAAGGTTCAGGGAACCTCGCTGGGTCTGAACGCCGGGCTGGGGAACTTCGGCGTCACCACCATGCAGATCCTGATTCCGCTGGCGATGACCTTCGGCCTGTTCGGCGGCACACCGCAGAAACTGATCAACACCAGCGGCACCCTGATCGGCAAGATCCCGGCCGGCACCGAGACCTACATCCACAACGCCGGTTATATCTGGCTGACCTTCCTCATCCCGCTGGCCGTTGCCGGGTTCTTCGGTATGAACAATATCAAAACCAAGACCGTCACCCCCAACCTCGGATCGACCGGCAAATCCTTTGCCATGATCACAGGGTTGCTGCTGATCGCTTTCGTTACGGCCATCGCAGGGCTTTACCTGATGCTGCCCGCCCCGGTCGGTCTGGGACTGCTGAGCAAGTGGATTGTTCTGCCACTGGTCATCGCCGCCACCGTCTTCGGCATGAAGTACCTGACCAGCGGTGGACTGCGCGAAAACCTCGACCGTCAGTACCAGATCTTCGACAATAAACATACCTGGGCGATGACCATCATCTACACCATGACCTTCGGTTCCTTTATCGGCTACTCGGCGGCCTTCGCCCTGTCGATCAAGGTCATCTTCGGCTTCTCGCATATAATGGTCGATGGGGTCATGACCCATAATACGGTCAATCCTAACGGACCAAGTGCCCTGATGTTTGCCTGGATGGGGCCCTTCATTGGTGCCCTGATCCGTCCGATCGGCGGTAAAATTGCGGATAAACTGGGTGGAGCCATTGTCACCCAGTGGGTTTCAATCGTGATGATCGCCTCGGCCCTGGGCTGTGCCTACTTCATGAAGGCGGCCTACGCCTCGGCCACTCCGGAGACGGTTTTCGTCCCCTTCCTGATCCTGTTTATCATCCTCTTCGCCGCCACCGGCGTCGGTAACGGCTCAACCTTCCGTTCGGTGGCGATGATCTTCGATGCCGAGCAGGCGGGTCCGGTGCTTGGCTGGACCTCGGCAGTTGCTGCCTATGGTGCGTTTATTATCCCCAAGGTTTTTGGTGAGCAGATCAAGGCGACGACCCCTGAATATGCCTTGTATGGCTTCGCGGTCTTCTACTTCGTTTGTCTGGTACTCAATTGGTGGTTCTATACGCGTAAGGGTGCTTACATCCAAAACCCGTAAGTTGTGGCACCGAGATAACGACCGAAAGGGACAGGCTCCGCAGTTGGTGCCTGTCCCTTTTTTCTAACGTTGGTGGTATTGGCAAAGGTCAAGGTCAAGGTCAAAACCCTCAGGTTTCGGCCCGAGAGCCGACTTCATTTTCTTTGCAAGGCCACAAAGAAAACGTAAGCAAAAGAAATGGCCTTCTATTTCTGTCGCGAGTTTTCGTTGCTGCGTTGAATCTGAGGATGTTGGATACCTCAACCTAATTTAGTTGACTGATGCACCTGAAAGCGAAAAAGCCCCGACGAGCAAAAAAACGCTCGAACGGGTTAAACGGTAGCCACCGTAGCCTCAATGAAAATTTTTACGGGGATCTTCCAGATAAGGCATGACATCAAAGGATTGATCCCATTGCTACTGGGGCAATGAAATAGAGCGCCGTCCCCGTTTAACCCATGTGAGCTTGCGAGCTGGGGCCTTTAAGTTTTTAACTGAATCGAAGCTGATCGGCTCTTATTTTTCTCAGTCGGTTGAAATGGCTACCGCAATCTGGCGACAGAAATAAAAAAGCCATTTTTTGCTTCCTTTTTGTTGGCTTGGACAAAAAGGAAGGCGCCCGTCGGGGCGCGTCCCGACGACTTTGATCCTGGTCTTAACTGTTACAAAACCAAAATCCTGAACAACAACATAAAAGGAGAAACCCATGTTCCCCGAAAAACTCAGCCAGCAGATCATCGCCAATATCCCCGACGCCATCCTCTATGTCGACAGCAAGGGCCTGATCCAACACTGGAACGACGGTGCGACACGTATCTTCGGTTTCTCTGCCGAAGAAGCCATCGGCCAGTCCCTCGACCTGATCATCCCCGAAAAACTGCGCGGACGGCACTGGGAGGGTTATTTCAAGGTGATGGAAAGCGGCACATCACAATACGGCACCGACCTGCTGTCAGTGCCCTCGACCCATCGCGATGGTCAGCGGCTGTCGGTTGATTTCAGTATCGCAATGCTCAAGAACGATCAGGGGCAGGTCGAAGGAATCGCTGCGATCATGCGCGACATGACCGCCCAGCGGCAGAAGGAAAAGCAGCTCAAGGAAAGAATCGCTGAGTTGGAGGGGAAATAAGAGGTTTCGCCGTCAGGCCGCTTCGGCTACCGGTTCCACCAGGGGTTCAGGCTGGTCGTCTATCTTCAAATGAATCAGGGTCGCAAAGACACTCAGCCCGCAAGCCAGAATCCAGACCGCATCATAGGAACCGGTACGATCAAAAACCCAGCCGCCCAGCCAGGCGCCGAGAAAGGCACCCAACTGGTGACCTAGGAAAACCACTCCGAACAGAGTGCTCAGGTAACGTGCTCCGAAGAGTTGCGCCACCAGACCGCTGGTCAAAGGCACGGTTCCGAGCCAGGTCGCGCCCATGCAGACGGCAAAAACAATCACTGTCAGCTCACTCTTGGGCAACAGGATAAAGCCGAGCAGAATCAGGCTGCGCAGACCATAGAGCAAGGATAAAGCCCGCTTGCGGCGAAAAATCCCGCCCATATGTCCCCAGGTGTAGGTGCCGAAAATATTGGTCAAACCGATCAGGGTCAGGGCCAGGGCACCAAGTTGGGGCGAAAAACCGAGATCACGCAGATAGGCGGGCAGATGCACCGCGATAAACACCACGTGGAAGCCGCAGACAAAAAATCCGGCGATCAACAATTTGTAGCCAGAATGAGAGAAGGCTTCACGCAGCGCTGCCAGCGGTGAGGCCGCCTGGGTTTCAAGTGGGAGTGCGACGCTGCCGGTCCGATTACGCACCGCTATCGCCAGCGGCAGCATCAGCAGGGTCAAAAACCCAAGCAACAACAGCGCACTCTGCCAGCCGTAGCTGCCCAGAAATCCCTGGCCGAGCTGAATCATAATGAACTGACCGAAGGAACCACCGGCACTGGCGAGTGCCAGGGCAACGTTGCGTTGCCTATCCGTCACCATCCTGCCAACCGCGCCGAGCACCACGGCAAAGCCGGTTGCACTCATCCCCAGGCCAACCAGCAGCCCGGCACCGAGGTTTAACGCCAACACCCCCTGCGCCTGACTCATCACCGCCAGACCACCCAGATAGAAGAGACTGCCCAGCCCGATCACCCGGCCCGCACCAAACCGATCCGCAACCATCCCGACCAGCGGCTGGGTAAATCCCCACAACAGGTTCTGGTAGGCAATCGCCAAGGCAAAAGTTTCACGCGAGACTCCCAGATCGCTGGTCATCACCGGCAGAAACAAACCGAAAGTCTGGCGAATACCCAATGACAGACACAGGATCGTCGCACCCGCGAGGGTCAGCAGCAGCCACCTGTAGCGCTGAATAAAAATCATAAAATCCGTCTCAGTTCAAACGCCTGTCACCGCCATCATAGTGCAAACCACCCATCCCGCGAATCGGATCAACCCCGATCTCGGCCCAGCCGTCGGAGCGCTTGAACTGTTCGACCCGACGTGACGAAATCAGACTGTCGAGTAACGAGGGGCTGATTTGATCAGTCACGCCGTTGGCAAAAACGACTTTGATTGTATTGTTGTAGCGGAATCTTCCCATGGAACAACCCTTTCCTGCAGAAGATTTCTCCCTATAACCAATCTACAGCCTTTGGTCTCAGCCTCGCAAGCGGGCAGGACGGGATGATTGCGGAGGCCCGTCAGTTGTCTGCTTCTTAGTTTAACGCTGTAACTACTCACAACATAACGATTTTTATGGGGTTTTCCCGAAAAGATTCTTGACAGACCGGTCTTTGATGCTGAATAGTGGGAACTGCTTTAATGAGAGTATAAATTTGTATCGGAGGGTGCTGTGCAGCAGGGGATGCCAGACATGAGCCGTCTTGATCAGTCACAGACTGAACAGGCGGCTTTTTGCGTTTTTGGGGGAGACTTATGTCCGAGCCACTGATGGTCGTTTTCGTGCACGGCTGGAGCGTGCACAACACCGATACCTACGGCGAACTGCCACAGCGGCTGCTGAGTGAATCAGCGGCCGGAAACTGCCCACCCCTCGATATACACAACATCTTCCTCGGCAAATACATCAGCTTTCACGACGAAGTGCGTCTTGAAGATATCTCACGCGCCTTTCAAGCCGCCCTGCAGAGCGAACTCGGTCCCCAGATCGCTGCCGGTCAACGTTTCGCCTGCATTACCCACTCAACCGGCGGCCCCGTCACCCGCGACTGGTGGCAGCGCTACTCCCTCGACCCTAAGCGTCCCTGCCCCATGAGCCACCTGATCATGCTCGCCCCGGCCAACTTCGGCTCGGCGCTGGCCCAATTGGGCAAAGGCACCATCGGTCGCCTGAAAAGCTGGTGGGACGGCATTGAACCGGGACAAAAGGTTCTCGGCTGGCTTGAACTCGGCAGCCCCGAAGCCTGGCAACTCAACCGCGCCTGGATCGAGCAGACACCCGATTTCACCGCCGGCAATGCACCGGTCTTTCCCTTCGTACTCACCGGTCAGAGCATCGACCGCAAGCTTTACGATCATATCAACAGCTATACCGGCGAACTGGGTTCGGATGGTGCGGTGCGGGTCGCTGCCGCCAATCTCAATTCCACATACGTCAGACTGGAGCAACAGCAACCCGACGATGATCTCAGCGCCGCCAAACTGGTCCTTACTCAGCACCAGAGCGCCGATCCCACCGCCATCGCCCTGCTCCCCGGCCGCGCCCATTCGGGAGAAACAATGGGGATTCTACGCAGTGTCAAAGACAACGCCAAACCCCACCCGACGGTCAAAGCCGTCCTCGCCTGTCTCAAGGTTACAGATGGTGGTGGTTACGAAAAAACACGCCAGCAGTTTGCCCGTCAGAACCTGACTGTGCGCAAAAAAGAACGGGTCGAGCGCCACCACAATAAGCTCTTTCCCGACAACGTCTATTTTCACGATGCCTGTTCCATGTTGGTGCTGCGCCTGCGCGATGATCAGGGCCACCCGATCGACGATTTCGACCTGCTCTTCACCGGCAAGAACAACAACCCCAACAACCTGCCGCCCAGTTTTTACAAAGACAGCCAGCGCAACTCTCGCGACGGCAGCACCATGACCTACTTTTTGAATCACGACCAGATGCACGGCCTGGGACCGGTTGAATACAAAGGCAAGACGGTACGCAAGGCCCTGCCGGGAGTCAGACAACTCGGTCTGCAGATAAGCCCACGCCCCACCAGCGGCTTTGTCCACTACCTGCCTGCCACTCTGAGCGCAGCCCTGAACAACATCGAAAAGTTCTGCAAACCGGACCAGACGACGATGGTTGATATTGTTCTGCGCCGGATGGTGCATAAAGGGACGTTTGAGTTGACGCGGGAGTTGGGGGCGGGGGAGTTTAAGGGGCAGGAGCCTGGGGGGTTGGTTGATTGATTACACAGAGAAAGTCACATAAGGAATGCCCCATATGATGCCCAAGCAACGATGACAAGTGGGACTGTTTTTCAAATGGGCTAAACAATACCTGCGAATCATAGTCGTTTTACGGAACATCGATCAAGAAAATCAGAGGAGACGCTATAGAATGTCCCCTTAATTGGGAGGGGGGGAGATATGCGACGGCTTTTTTTGATATTGGGGTTGCTTGGTGGTCAATTGCTGCCGGGCAGTCCGGTTGCTGCGCTTGAGATCATGCTGCCGCAGGTTTATACCGAGCAGGCGGAGGTTGCGGGCTGGTTGATGAGCGAGAAACTTGATGGGGTGCGTGGTTACTGGGACGGCAAGCAACTGTTGTCGAAACAGGGCAACCCGTTCCAGCCACCACAGGCCTTCATTCGGGATCTGCCCCCTTTTGCGCTGGAGGGAGAAATCTGGGGTGGCCGTGGCCGTTTTGAAGAGACGGTTGCAATCGTGAAACACCAGAACCCTGATCAAAGATGGCTGACCCTGAAATTTGCTGTTTTCGATGTTCCCAAAGCAACGGGCAACTTCACGTCCCGGCTGGATATCGCCCAAAAATGGTTCAAACAACATCCCTCCGCCTACTCCTTCATTATCCCTCAGCTTCCGGTGCGTGATCGCTTGCAGCTGAAACAGGAGTTACGACGGATAGAAAAACTGGGCGGCGAAGGGTTGATTGTGCGGGCACCTGGGGCTCTCTACAGCTCCGGTCGCAGCCCGAAGATTCTCAAGGTGAAAAGTTTTCAGGATGCCGAGGCCAAAGTTGTGGCGCATCTACCAGGCAAGGGGAAGAATCTGGGCAAGCTGGGCGCCCTGCTGGTGGAGATGGCAGATGGGACCCGCTTTAAAATCGGCAGCGGATTCAGTTCCACCGAACGAGAATCCCCGCCAGCGATCGGGACGATTATCACCTTCAAGTACTATGGTAAATTCCGTTCGGGAGTTCCGCGGTTTGCCTCTTTTTTACGTGTTCGCGCGGATCAGGGCCTGTAACTGCTCTCTCCCGGCAACGACAGATCGCCAGTTGTGATACATTCAACTGGTCGGTTCCGGATTCCTCCCCCAATGGCAAAAAATCCTGTGCACCTGGCCAGTGGCTGACCGGAGCCCTGCCCTCAAGCAACGACTCCACGACTAAGGACTGAGCTGCGATCATGAACAATCAACAGATCAAAGACCCCTTGCACGCCGTAACATTAGAGATGATTCTGAACGATCTGGTCGCTCATTGCGGTTGGGAGGAGATGGGTAAATCTGTCGATATCAGATGCTTCAATAGCAATCCCTCCGTGAAATCCAGCCTCAAATTCCTCCGCAAGACACCCTGGGCGCGAAAGAAAGTGGAGGATCTGTACCTTTCCACGAAAAGGGAATGGTGACAGATGGGTAAGGGTTTACTCTTTGTTTTTTTGGCGTTCCTGTTCCCTGGACCGGCTTCAGGGGCGGACATTATTAATCTTGGCAACTGGACCCAGGAGAAAATTGAACGCTTGCAGGACAAAGCCGGGCAGATTTCGAACCCCGGGCTCAGGAGCGCATTTCTCTCCGCCGCCTTTCTCGAAACGCCCTATCTGTCCGCGACTCTGGTCGGCAACGCCGAAACTGCCGAAACCTTTGTGATCCGCCTGAACGGAGTCGATTGTTTCACCCTGCTCGACTATGTCGAGGCGCTGCGCAGATCCCGTGATTTCGACGAATTCAAAGACACCCTGCGCCAGGTCCGCTACCGGGCCGGACAGGTTGATTTTTTACACCGAAATCATTTTTTCTCGGAGTGGGCGCGGGCAAACGCCACCCTGGTGCGTGAGGTGACCGACCTGGTGGGTGGCCCGGACGTTCGCACTGTCGAGAAGCACCTGAACCGAAAAGATGGCGGTGCGCATTATCTGCCGGGCTATCCGGTAATGACCCGTTCGATCACCTATATTCCTTCCAGAGCACTTGTCGCGTCGACGCTTGCACGCTTGAAAAGCGGGGACTATGTCGGTATCTACAGCCCCCTGCCAGGGCTGGATGTGTCCCATTGCGGCATTGTGATAAAAAAAGAAGGAAAACTATTCTTGCGCCATGCCTCTTCAAAATCGACGGTGAAAAAGGTCGTGGATCAGGATCTGGCCGCCTACCTCGGGGGCAAGGAGGGTCTGATAGTTTATCGCCCGCGCAACAATAATCCATAACCAGGAAATGACCCGTTTCCGGTCGGTTCAATGTTGACTATTCCGCAGATATCCGTAAAGCTTTGATAAGAACAGGTTAACGGCTCACCGTAGACAAAAGATCGCTGTCGCACAACTCACTCTGCAACGCAGAAACTTCTGGAGGAAATCGAGAATGAATATCCGCATGCTGCTTTTCTGGGGAATGGTGTTTTTCTGGCTGCTGGTTCCCAACACGCTGCTGGCGGGAACTTTTGAGATCAAACCTGGTGCCACAATCCGCTTTACCGATCCCCCTTCGCCCTGGCAGGTCAGCACGGAACCACCCGCTTTTTTAGTCAGTGAACGTGCGGAGAGCCTGCATCCGAAACAACTGGCCGCGGCCCGTAGAGCTGGACTCCCTACTGCGGAGGACGCAGCGCGAAGAATGTTGAAGGACAACGAACTGTTCCTTTTTAACCCCCAAACCCGCAGCCACATCGAGGTCGACTTCAGTCCGCTCAAACAAGGGGAACGCGCGGCAAATGATCACTCCCTGAAAACCTCGGCCCGCTACACGGCCGAAGAGTTATCTGCCGAGGAAGGCTTGAAAGAGGTCAAAACCGCTTCGGCCAAAACACAGATTGAGGGCGCAACTTCAGCCTATCGGGTCGATGCCAGCTACCGCAAGCTCGATCAGCCGACCCGATTTGTCGGCGTGATCACCTTCGCCCTGGGCAACTGGATCTACCTCTACTATACGGCCCCGCAAGATGCGGCCGAGGACCATGTCACGGTAAACCGCTGGCTGGAAAGCTTTAAAATATCGAAAACGGAGTGACAAAAGGGCAAGAGAAAACCACACAGGGATTGATGTTTCGGACAACCTTAATTTTCCAAGAAACCCTCCGGCATTACCGGAGGGTTTCTCATGCCCTTTAACGCCCATCCAGCATTCGGCCGATTCCCCCGAGAACCGAACCTTCCCCCTTGGCGGAACCACCAGCACTCGGTGCGTGAGCAATGATTCGGTCGGCAAGACGACTGAACGGTAAACTCTGCAGCCAGACCTTGCCATAACCGCTCAGAGTGGCAAGAAACAGCCCTTCTCCACCGAAAAACATGCTCTTGAGATTTCCGGCCCGCTCAATATTGTAATCAACACTGGGCTCAAAAGCGACCAGACACCCGGTATCGACGCGCAAGGTTTCACCCTGAAGCTGTCGCTCGACAATAGTGCCGCCGGCATGAACGAAGACCATGCCGTCACCCTGCAAGCGTTGGAGGATGAATCCCTCGCCACCGAAAAAACCGGTTCCCAGGCGCCGCTGGAAGGCAATGCCGAGCTGGGTGCCGTGAGCGGCACAGAGAAAGGAATCTTTCTGGCAGAGAATATCACCACCGAGTTTGCCCAGATCCATCGGAACAATCTTGCCCGGATAGGGCGCGGCAAAAGCGACATGGCGCTTGGCGCTGCCCTGGTTGGTGAAATGGGTCATGAATAACGACTCGCCGGTCAGGACACGCTTGCCCGCGCTGAGCAGTTTGCCCATCAGCCCCTGATCAGCCTGAGAACCATCACCCATACGGGCTTCAAACTGGATATCCTGCTCCATGTAGTTCATCGCCCCGGCTTCGGCGATCACCGTTTCACCGGGATCAAGCTCGACCTGAACCATCTGCATATCGTCTCCGACGATAGTGTAATCTACTTCATGGCAACGCATATTCTTCTCCCTTTCGAGTCAGTGAACCTGAACCAGTGATCTCTACAGCAACGCACAGACCACTGATCCTGATGCGCATTCAAGTTTCAAAGTTCCCTGAGTTTATCATGCGGCAATAACAACGGCCACAAACAGAATCCGCCAATCCATGCTGTTCCCTGACGACAATACTCGCACCTTGGGCTTTTATCTGGATTTCGGCATAGAGTCTGAAGGGCTTTTCGAGTAAAATCTTTCCATGGACCACCCTCCCATCACCAAGGAATTCCCTACCCTGCACTTTGACCAGCCTTGGCAACTGCTGCGACCGACACCAGATAACAACCCGGAGTCAAGTATCGGTTTCGACGAAAATTTACTGCAACGGGTTGGACTGGGCGAACTTGGCCCCTGTCTCTGCATCAATCATGTCCCGCAATGCCTGGTGGTGACACGTCGAGAAGCTCGGATGGAAAACTTTGTTCGCGCCAGTCAATCCCTGGCCGCTGCCGGCTGGCCAGTCGTCATGCGTTCCTCGGGGGGCTCCTGCGTGCCCCAGGGTCCGGGAATGCTCAACCTGTCAATTATTCACCCGCGCATAAAAAACTGGTCTCTGGATAATGGCTACCAACTGCTCTGTCACCTGATGGGGCAACTGCTGAGAAGCTATGGGCTGAAAGTTGAAACCGGTGAGGTCCCGGGCTCTTTCTGCGACGGGCGCTACAACCTGCAGGTTGATGGCAAAAAGCTGGTTGGTACTGCACAGCGCTGGGCAGGCAGCAACCGCAAGCAGGCAGCGATCCTGACCCAGGCTTGCCTGTTGATCGACCCAGACCTTACCGAGGCAACCGGCAGGCTCAACCAGTTCTACCGCTTATGCAACAACCCCCGGCAGTTTGAACCTAAAGCCTGCACAACCCTGCGCGACCTGCGCGTGAGGCCCGCGCAGTCAGACAGCGCCGCCCTGATCACTGCAGTGGAACAGCGCCTGGTCACATTGCTCCGCGAAGCCTTCGGCATTTCGACCGCCAGCTTGTAACTTTGTCCAGAAAGAACCCTATGCAACCGCTTGAACAAAAAATCATCGCCTTGCTCGACCGCAACCTAAAGCGCCCGTTCAATCGGCGTGAAATTGCTGAACACCTCAACCTGCGTGGCGGCGAACGCAAGCTGCTGACCAGAAACCTCAATCAACTGGTCCGCAGCGGCCAACTTCAGGAGCGCAAAGGCAGTTACCGCTTATCGCAGCAACATCGGAAAGCGGAGGGAACCTTTTCAATTGCCGACAAGGGGTTCGGCTTCTTGCGTCAGGACGACCCGCAAACCGAAGATCTCTTCATCCCTGCACGGCATGTCGGCAGCGCCATGGATGGTGACAGGATCCAGGTCAACTGCCGGGTTTCGGTCCGTGATCGGCGGCCTTACGGTCAGATCATAAGGATTCTGAAACGTGCCCACAAGCAATTGATCGGCATCTACCGCCAGCACGGAAAAAAGGCTGAGGTCTGGCCGCTGAAACAGAAGCTGGGTGGACCGATCCGGGTCGACAGGCAGACCGAGATCCAACCGGGTGATGTAGTCGAGGTTGAAATCGAACGCTATGCGTGCGGCCAGTATTCAGCCAGTGGTCGAATTATCGATCTGCTGGGGGCAGCAGATGATCCGCAGGTCGATATTGAAACCGTGATCCGCACGCATGATCTGCCCTACAGTTTTTCAGTCGCGGCGTTGGCACAGGCCAGAGCAGTTGCCGAGGCTATCGATGAATCTGAAATTACCCGGCGCACCGACCTGCGTCAGCTGCCCCTGGTGACAATTGACGGCGAAACCGCCAGAGATTTCGACGATGCCGTCGCGCTGGAAAAGCTTGCTGACGGAACATTCAGACTCTGGGTTTGTATTGCCGATGTCTCGTATTATGTTGAAAAAGGAAGGGCGCTAGATCGGGATGCGCTGGAACGTGGTACCAGCGTGTACTTTCCCGGCTATTGCCTGCCGATGCTTCCCGAAGCCCTGAGCAACGGGATCTGTTCACTCAATCCGGATGAAGATCGCCTGGCAATGACCGCAGAACTGCGCTTCGACCGGACAGGATCGCAACTTGAATCCCGTTTCTACCCGGCGCTGATGCGTAGCCATGCACGCTTAACCTATACCCGGGTCGCCGCTGCGCTGGAAAACCCTCAGGAGTCCGGCCTGAGCAAAAATCTGACCGAGCAACTGCTGCAGATGGCAGAACTGGCCGAAATTCTGGGCCGGATGCGCCGGGAACGCGGCAGTCTGGATATGGATCTGCCCGAGGTTGAAGTGATGCTTGACGAATCCGGCGCGCCCTTCGACCTGGTTAAAACAGAACGGAACCTGGCCCACCGACTGATCGAAGAGTTCATGCTGGCGGCCAATGAAGCGGTGGCCCATTTTCTGACCCAAAAAGGCTGGCCGTTACTCTACCGCATCCACGAAGAACCTGATTTGCTGAAACTGCAGGATCTTCAACAACTGGCGGCCGAATGCGGAGTCGGTCTGACGCTGGGCAAAAACCTGCAACAGGCCCTGCAGCAGCTGCTGGTCGAGATCGCCGAAAAACCGGAAGCACGGCTGGTAAACCAGCAATTGCTGCGCAGCCTCAAACAAGCCTGTTACTCACCCAAAAACACCGGCCACTTCGGACTGGCGGCTGACTGCTATTGCCACTTCACCTCACCGATACGGCGCTATCCCGATCTGGTGGTTCATCGGATACTCAAACAGGTGTTAAAAAGTGAGCCAAAAACCTCGGCACAGTCTGAAGGAGAACTGCAAACCCTCGGCACCGAATGTTCGGCCAGGGAGCGCAGTGCAATGCAGGCCGAACGCGATCTGGTGGAACTGCGGCGCTGTCAGGTGATGGCGGACCGGATCGGGACAGAGTTTGATGCCGGTATCTCTTCGGTAGCCGAGTTCGGCTTTTTTGTCGAACTGGATGATATCTATGTTGACGGTCTGGTCCATGTGCGGACCCTGCAGGATGACTATTATCATTTCGATCCGGCATCACAGACCCTGATCGGGGAACGGCGGCGCCAGGAATTCAAGGTCGGAACGCGAGTCAGAGTCAAACTGATCAGAGTAGAACTCTGGCGTCGACGCATCGATTTCGAACTGGTTGCAGCTGCTCCTCGTGATGAAAAATCTGCCCCGAAGAGGGATAATCATGATATTCTCAGCTGAAGAATAGTCAGGAAACGGCTCAAATAAACACCCTTGGAATCTCTTTGTGGATACTGCCATGACTGCCACTCTGCGCTACATTTGCACCTGTCTTTGCTTGATCCTGCTTTTCTGCGGTTCGGCACAGGCCACCGAAAAACTGGCCTATTATTCCGACCATTTTTCCTTTAGCGGTCAGGACGAGAAGGGCTACCTGCTTTTTGCGCTGGACAATAATCGCGGCGTTGACAGGGGTGAATTCCAAGCCGAGCATTTCGGTGTTCTTTACGACCAGCAGCAGGGCTGGATCGATCTGGTCGGTATCGGTGAGTATAATAACCCGACCGGGATACTCACCCGAATCCCCGATTCCGTCGCCTTCAAATTTTCCGGACAGCCCTCTGAAGGAATCACCATTCTCAGTCGAGCCAACGACCTGCGGCTGGAAATCAACCCGCTGGCAATCCGCCTGCAGGACAACTCCGGATTGCGTCGCCAGTCCTGGAGCAGCGCAACGGCAGTCCTCTACTGGCAAGGACGCACTATCCCCGGCCGCGTCATTCACGAACGACTGGTACAACATAACTGGAACCGGCTCACCCATGGGTATTCCGGGACCTGGGACAACTTCCAGGGGTTTTACCTTACTGTCCGTAACGGTTCTCCTGCTGTCTGGCAGGATATCTATCTGCGCAGTGAAGGAAAAAAGAAAACACAACGCACCATGGGTTTTATCTCTGTCCGTAACAAACAGGCAGATATTTTCAGCCCCGATCTCAAAGTCACCCGCAAAAGCTGGGCACTCGGTTTTTATCGCTGGAGCAAGGGTTGGCAGATGAGCCTCCAGCAGGCAGCTACGGACAAAGGTCTCAAACCGCCCTTCGCAACCCTGAAACTGAAACAGATCAGCCGCGAGAACATCAGCAACTGGGTCGTCGGTGGCTTTGCCATGAGCGTGGTCGAAGGAACCCTCGAACAGGATGGCGTTCAGCTCAAGGTGCTTGGCTTTGCGGAGCTGATCAAGTAAATCGGCACTCTGCGCGGCGGCCAGACATCCTCCCTCCGAAAAGACTGTGCTGCACAACAGCACGTCTTTTTGGTCCATCAGCATGCACGATGATGGACAACCAAACCCGAAACAGGAGGACATGATGGATCGCGAACTTTTGATGAAGCAGTTCAACAAGCAACCACGTATCGGCACCCTGGCGACCGCCGACGATCAGGGCAAAGTCGACAATGCCGTCTTTTCGGCCTTGCAGATGATTGACGAAAATACGGTGGTTATGGCAATCGGCAACAACCGCTCATACACCAATCTCAAACTTAATCCGCAGGCAGCATTCATCTTTTTTGAACCTGCGGAAAGCCCTTATGACTGGCAGGGCGCCCGTATTTATCTTGAGGTTACACAGAGTGCCGAAGCCGGTCCACATTTTGATCAGATGGTTGCGATTGTTCGTCAGATGGCAGGAGATCAGGCGGCGGATAACGTCAAGGCGGCTATTACCTTTAAAATCGTCGAAGCACGTCCGCTGATCGATATGACAGGCTGAACCCAGAGGAAATGAGCTACGGAAGAAAAACATCCCTTCCATAGCCGACAAATCAGACTCAAACACAGACCAGATCATCAGCAATCGGCGTCAACTTTTCGCCCCCATCGGCTGTCACTGCAAAGGTGTTTTCAATCCCGATCGGACCGAGATCGGGAAACGCAAACTTGGGTTCAATGGCGATGGCCTGGCCAGCAATCAGGGGCATATCGAAACCCTGTGCCAGCACCGGCATCTCGTCCAGCTCCAGGCCGACACCGTGACCGACGAATTTGGCATTTTCTCCCGGTAGACCCATGAAATAGTCACCCAGGCCAGCGTCCTTGGCCAGCGACAACGCCAGATCAAACAGTTCGGAGCAGAGAACCCCCGGTTTGAGCCGCTCGACAATCGCCGTCTGAATACCGCAGGCAACACCAAACGCCTTCTGCATCTCGGCGCTCAACTGGCCACAGACAAACATCCGGGTCATATCGATACAATAGCCTTCGAAGACACCGACATAATCGAGCAGAACCGGCTGATCTTTTTCGATCAAGCGCCGGGAGGCGCCATGCGGTGAAGCGCCCGACATCCCTTGCCCGGTCACCGCGCCATCAAAAAAACCGCCGCCGCTGTCACCGGAGACCACCAGCCCCTGAAACAGTTCCTGATTGAAGGCCCGCATGCGAATGTAGCCCTCACCGCCGATTTTGCGCAGTCTGGATTCAAATTCTGCCGCCAGATCAACCTCTCGCATCCCCACCTGCAGGAACTCGGGGACAGAGGCAAACACCTGGCTGAGTTGAGCACCGGCACGTCGCAACTGCTCCAGTTCCCAGGAGGATTTGACGGAGCGCAAACTCCGGTTGAGGGATGAAATATCAACGAAATCGCGTCCGGGAAGCAGCTTGCCGTAGTAGTTATATTGCTGCACCGGGGTGACATCGAAGGTCATGCCGATCTTCTGCTGCCCGGCGAAGAGCGGGGCAAAGTCCTTGCTGCGCGGGAAGGGACGAATGTCGTTGAGGCAGGCTTCCTGTTTGGCCCGCACATAACTTTTACGCACCAGCAGCGTCGGCGCGCCCTGCGTGGGGATCCAGAGCGTCGCGTTTTGCCGGGTGCCGGTAAAATAGTAGATATCAATCGGATAGATAAAGAGCGCACCATCCAGTTCTTGCTGCTGTAATTTTCCTTGCAGTCGAGCGATGCGTGCTGGGCATTCTTCGGTCAAAGACATTTCGGATCTCCACAGAAATGGGGATAGATATTCGTTATATTTTCTTGAAGGTCTGTGTGACGTAGGCCCGAATGGCGGCGTGAGTTTCTTCCGCTTCCCACAAGGCAAAAAGCTCCGTTTCTTGCTGCTTGGTGCGCGCCGTGATCGCCTCACGTACCGGCTGACGAGCCTGTTGGTTGGTAAAAGAAAAAACTTCCGGCCGGATCGCCGCGAGAGATTCGGCCGCCGTCATTGCTGCGACCAGCAATTGTTCCGGTGCGACAACCACATCAACCAAACCCCTGCGTTGTGCCTCATGTGCAACATACGTTGTGCCTTCAAGGACGACCTCTTCAAAAAAGTCCGGCCCCGTTTTGGCCCGCATGATTTCCAGGGCGACGGTCGGGAATGGGACCCCGACGCGGACTTCAGGAACCCCGATTCGGGCCTTGCCGTCACCCATAATCCGCCGATCTGCGATACAGGTCAGCAAACACCCCCCGGCGATAGCGTGACCGTTGACGGCCGCAACCAGCGGTATGTTGCAAAAGAACAGGGTTTCGAGCAATTCATCGAGTACGGGGAGAAACCGGCGGACATAATCGATCCCGCCTTCCAGCAGCTGCGGCAAATCGACCCCGGCACAATAAATCCTCCCCTGCCCGGTCAGGACAATGGCACGGGCCGATGATGCGGCCAGTTCACGAACTGTCCGGGTCAATTCAACACAAAAGGCCAGATCCATCGCATTGGCCGGTCCATGCTGCATGTGCACTATCGCGATGTCATTATTGCTTGTGAGATCAAACATAAGGGTTCTCCGGTGCCTGGGGCCTCATGCCCGGGCGAAGCTGTGCTTCGCCTACATGTTCCGTCTATACTGCCCGCCGACCTCGTAGAGCGCTGCGCTGATCTGCCCCAGTGAGGCAACTTTGACCGCCTCCATCAGCTCGGCGAAAATATTTCCCCCACTTTCGGCCGCCTGTTGCAGTCGCGCCAGCGCTGCGGGCGCCTCGGCGGCATGTTCGGCCTGGAAGGCGCGCAGATTGTCAATCTGGTGGCGTTTTTCCTCTTCGGTCGAACGCGCCAGTTCACCGGGAATCTCGTAACCTTCTTCGGCAGTTTTCGGGTTCAGGTAGGTGTTGACGCCGATGATCGGCAGCTCGCCGGTATGTTTCTGGTGCTCGTAGAGCATCGACTCTTCCTGAATTTTGGTCCGCTGGTATAGGGTCTCCATTGCACCGAGGACACCGCCGCGCTGGCTGATCTGTTCAAACTGCTCCAGCACCGCCTCTTCGACCAGGTCGGTCAATTCGTCGATGATGAAAGCGCCCTGCAGCGGGTTCTCATTTTTAGCCAGGCCCAACTCCTTGTTGATGATCATCTGGATCGCCATCGCCCGGCGTACCGATTCTTCGGTCGGGGTGGTGATCGCCTCATCGTAGGCGTTGGTGTGCAGCGAGTTGCAGTTGTCGTAGATCGCCATCAATGCCTGCAGGGTAGTGCGGATGTCGTTGAAGTTCATCTCCTGAGCGTGCAGCGATCGTCCAGACGTCTGGATATGATACTTGAGCATCTGGCTCTTCTTGTTGGCGCCGTACTTGTCACGCATCACCACCGACCAGATCCGCCGTGCGACCCGGCCGATCACCGTGTACTCGGGATCGAGGCCGTTACTGAAGAAGAAGGAGAGGTTACCGGCAAAGTCATCGATGTGCATGCCACGTGACAGGTAATACTCGACAAAGGTGAAGCCGTTTGAAAGGGTGAAGGCCAGCTGGCTGATCGGGTTGGCGCCCGCCTCGGCAATGTGATAGCCGCTGATCGAAACCGAGTAGTAGTTGCGCACCTGCTGGTCGATGAAATACTGCTGCACGTCGCCCATCACCCGCAAGGCAAATTCGGTGGTGAAGATGCAGGTGTTCTGACCCTGATCTTCCTTGAGGATGTCGGCCTGGACGGTGCCGCGCACCGTCTGCAGGGTACAGCTCTTGATCTCGGCCCGTTCCTCTGCGTTGGGCTCACGACCGTTCTCCTGGCGGAATTTCTCCTCCTGCTGGCGGATCGCAGTGTTGAGAAACATCGCCAGCAGCATCGGTGCCGGACCGTTAATGGTCAGTGAGACACTGGTCATCGGATCACAAAGGTCGAAACCGGCGAACAGCTTGTCCATGTCGCTCTGGGTGCAGATCGAGACCCCGGACATGCCGACCTTGCCGTAGATGTCGGGGCGCTCATCGGGATCTTCGCCGTAGAGGGTGACACTGTCGAAGGCGGTCGACAGCCGCTTGGCATCATCATCCTTGGTCAGAAAATGAAACCGGCGGTTGGTACGCTCCGGGGTGCCTTCACCGGCGAACTGCCGTTTGGGGTCTTCTGCGGTCCGCTTGAAGGGGAAGAGCCCCGCAGTATAGGGGAAGAAACCGGGCGCGTTCTCCTTCATGCACCATTTAATAATCTCGCCGTAATCGGCGTAGTCAGGCAGGCAGACTCTGGGGATGCGCGTACCGGAAAGAGTGGTGGTCGCCAGTTCGGTGCGAATCTCCTTATCACGCACCTTGGTGATCATCACTTCCTCACGGTAGGCTTTTTTCAGTTCCGGCCAGTTTTTGAGCTGCTTGCGGTTTTCTTCACTTAAGGTATTTTCAGCCTGCTCCAGCAGAACATCGAGGTCTTTGACCTGACAACCGCATTTTTCAGCCAGCAATGCGCGGGCTCCGGAAAGCTGAAAAAGTTGCCGGGCCGCCTGTTCCTGTTTCCCGATTTGCTGACGATATGCCCTGGCGGTATGGGCAATCTCGGACAGATAGCTGATCTGCTGTGGAGGAATAATCTGTTGCGCGATGCTCTGGCCCTCGCCGACCTCCAGTTTTGATTGCCAGCCGAGATCACACTTGGCATTGAGCTTGTCAATCAGGGCGCGGTAGAGACGACTAACCCCGACATCGTTGAACTGACTGGCGATGGTGCCGTAAACCGGCAGATCCTCATCGGCGGCATCGAACAGTTTGTGGTTGCGACGGTACTGCTTACGCACGTTGCGCAGCGCATCTTCGGCACCACGTTTCTCCATCTTGTTGAGCGCAATCAGATCGGCGAAATCGAGCATGTCGATCTTCTCCAGCTGGGTCGGAGCACCGAATTCTCCGGTCATCACATAGAGAGACTGATCGCAGACCTCAACGATTCCGGCATCACCCTGACCGATACCACTGGTTTCAACGATGATCAGATCAAAAGCCGACGCCTTGAGCACATCGAGTGCTTCACGAATCGCCGCCGAAAGTTCACTGCGTGAGTCGCGGGTTGCCAGCGAGCGCATGAAGACCCGCGGGGTATCGATAGAGTTCATGCGGATACGATCCCCGAGCAGTGCCCCGCCGGTGCGCCTGCGGGTCGGATCAACCGACAGGATCGCTACTGTCTTCTCTTCGAAGTCACGCAGAAAGCGCCGTACCAGTTCATCGGTCAACGAACTTTTTCCCGCGCCCCCGGTTCCGGTAATGCCAAGGACCGGAACACTGCCAGCCAGCTTACGGACCTGTTCCTGTACGGTCTGTAACTGCTCGTCAGGCTGACGGACTCGCTGTTCAGCCGCAGTGATCAACCTGGCAACCGCCTGCGGATCACGCTGTGGTAACAGCTCCAGATCCCGCGTCAACTGATGGGGTGGAGCAAAATCACACTGCTCCAGCTTGTAGTTGATCATCCCCTGCAGACCCATGCGTCGACCATCTTCGGGAGAGAAGATCTTGCAGATCCCGTAGTCTTCCAGCTCCTTGATCTCGTCCGGCAGAATAACCCCGCCGCCGCCGCCGAAAATCCGCACATGACCGGCCCCCTTTTCCTGCAGCAGGTCGTACATGAATTTGAAGTATTCGATATGACCACCCTGATAGGAACTGACTGCAATCCCCTGGGCATCCTCCTGAATTGCCGCATCGACCACCTCGTGAACCGAGCGATTATGCCCCAGATGCACCACCTCGGCTCCCGAGTCCTGAATAATCCGGCGCATGATGTTGATCGAAACATCGTGCCCGTCATAAAGACTGGTGGCGGTGACAAAACGGATCGGGTGCTTGGGGCGGTAGACATCGTCATTCATGGTAGCAACTCCTTGTGCCGAGATGGCCGTGACGGCCCTGTCAAACGATTACAATTACACAATTTCCGTATAAACCGGTCTTCCGTGCGGCAACCATCCAGGCCAAAAAAGCCGGTATGGAATCAGACTTTTTCCAACAGCAAACTGCCCACCGAATACCCGGCGCCGAAAGAACAGATAACACCCTTATCCCCCGACGACAGATCCTCGTTAAACTTGTGAAAGGCCACAATTGCGCCAGCCGATACGGTATTGGCATATTCGCCGAGAACATTCGGGGTTCTCTCGGGATCAACATCCGGCCCCAGCAATTTCTGAACTGCGAAGCGGATCATGTTGATGTTGGCCTGGTGCAGCCACATGCGCCGGACATCGGCAATATCGATCTCACAATCCTTGATCTGGTCTTTGATCAAATTAACCGTCAGGGGCAGTAACTCTTTAAACACCTTGCGACCCTGCTGGACGAACCATTGGTCCGGCTCGAAAAAGCGCTCGAGAACCAGCTTCGGCTCCGCCCGGGTCAGGTAGCTGAAATCGGTGCGGATATTGTTGGAGAAGACCGTCGTCAGTTTACGATCAAGCACGCGGAACAATTGCTTGGCGGAGGCGGTCTCTTCTCTCTCCAGAACCACCGCAGTGGCGACGTCACCAAAGATGAAATGGCTGTCCCGATCACGGAAGTTGAGCTGCGGGGTAAAAAATTCGGGGCTGACAACCAGGGCACAGTTTGCCGAACCGCTCAGCAACGCATCGATCGCCGACGAAATAGCAAAGGTTGCCGTTGAGCAGGCAACCGACATATCGAAAGCGTAGCCGTTACAGCCGAGCGCCTGTTGAATCTCAATCGCAACCGCAGGCCAGGGTCGTTCCGAGGTCGAAGCACCACAAATGACAAGATCAACGTCCTGCGCTTTTTTCCCGGCCCGCTCCAGAGCCTCGGTCGCGGCTGCCACAGCCATTTCTGCACTGATTGAAAGCTCTTCGGGTGCGCGCCGTGGAATAACCGGCATCATCCGATCTACATCGAGAATGCCCTCTTTGTACATGGCGAAACGCTGCTTGATCCCGGAGGCTTTCTCTATAAATTCAACACTCGAATGAGGGATTTCCGTGAGGTTGCCAGCTTCGATTGCTGCGGCATTCTCCTGATTGAATTTGTCTGCATAGGCATTGTGGGCCTCAACCAGTTCTTCGTTGGTAATCGTATAGGGCGGGGTGAACAAACCTGTACCGCTGATTACGACAGGGGTTTCTGCCAGACGTCTTTGCATTTTTTGTCTTTCCTTCCTGCCCTGCAGGTGGCAAATCCCCACCGGACAAATCACAATAATCAAACCATTCTCTTGCCGACCGGGCCGCATGCCCATCAGGCACTCTACCACTTGGGTCTGCCTAAGTGCAGCATCAAAAACAGCACAGCCCCCGCAGAAACATGTCAGGGTCAGCATCTCTGGGTCCGGATCAGGCCATAAAGGATCTCATCCCGCGGCCGAACAGCTCCGGACCAGACAGGCACAGACGTCGGTAACGCTGTTTTAGCAATCCTCGTGCCACGGCGCAAGATTATCCCGGACACCCTGTACAGAGCCGGTTTTACCGCCATGCCCCTGCTATTCCGGGCCTCTCCTGCCCGTAAAATGAATCCTGCGGTGTCTACATTTGTTTACACCTGTCAGCGGATACGTCTTCGACTCACTGGCGGCTCGGCCGGCCTGAATTCGCATCTGTTAACAGTCACAGCCCGCCTGGTTCTGTCAGATCAAACAATAGTTTTGCATTTAATTTTAAAACACTGTATTACTTTAGTTTCGCAACGTCATTATTCGTGCGCGGCACAAACCTGTCACCAGTGTTTGCCGACAGCCGATGGAGAGATTTGATCGATGGGATTTGCGCAACAGGCCAGGGATGCGGGGTTCGACCTCGGCGCCTACGAGGTGCCGAAAGAGAGTTGGCTGATGGTGCTCGATCATGAGCAACGGATCGCCACCTCCAACGAAGAGAGTTTTCCCCTGGTCGGCAAACGCCCCGAAGAGATCATCGGCCAACGCCTGGGAAAGGTCATTAATCTTGGCTTCCTGCACTCTTTTATTGTCCAGGGATTCTGCTTCAAGGCGCAACCGGTCTGGATCAAGGGGATCAAGCATTTTTGCGACTATGCTCCCCTGGGCAAGGATCAGCTGACCACCGGCGGGGTGTTCAGTCTGGTGCGCGCCGAGCAGCTTTCCAGTCCCGGCCTCGAAATGCCCGACCTGCTGTGCTCAATGGACCCCGGCTCTGATCTCACCCGCGACAACCTGATCCTGATCAATACCGAGGGCATTATCACCATGATCAACCAGCCGTTTGCCGACGCTCTGGGAATTTGTGCCCGCGAGATGATCGGCAAACATGTCCTCAAAGCCTATCCCAACTCCAACCCGTCACGCCTGCCGGTGGTCATGGATACCGGCCAGGCCGAAATCGCCGAACCGCACTTGCTGAACGGCCGCCATACCGTAGTCAGTCGCTATCCGCTGTTCAAGGACGGCGAAATGGTTGGTGCCTGGGGCAAGGTGCTGTTCAGCGATATCCGTGAAGTTTCGCGGCTCGCCGACAAGCTGCAACTCTATATCCGCAATCCCGAAGAGACGGGTTCGAAGCGCCGTCGCAGCGAACATGAGTTCAAGTACGACTGCAACAGCATTATCGGCCACAGCAAAGCGATGAAAGACCTCAAGGAAAAACTGCTGCGCATCGCCGAACGACCATCGAATGTCCTGCTGCTGGGCGAGAGCGGTACCGGCAAGGAACTCTTTGCCCACGCCATCCACGCCGCCAGCAAGCGACGCTACGGCCCTTTTGTTCGCGTCAACTGTGCTGCGATCCCCGATCATCTGCTCGAATCGGAACTGTTCGGCTATACCGAGGGCGCGTTCACTGGCGCTCGAAAAGGTGGGCAGATCGGCAAATTTGAACAAGCTGACGGCGGAACAATTTTTCTTGATGAAATCAGCGACATGCCGACCCAGATGCAGGCCAAGCTGCTGCGGGTTCTGCAGGAGAAAGAAGTGACACCCCTCGGCAGCACCACGACCAGGCAGATCGACATGCGGGTGGTCGCCGCCACCAATGTCAACCTGGATGAAAAGGTCCGTGAGGGGGGATTTCGTACCGATCTCTACTACCGCCTGAATGTCATTGCGCTCTCCATTCCACCGCTGCGTGAGAGACGGGATGATATCTACTTTATTACCAAACACCTGATCGACAATTTCAATGCCGAGTTCGACATGCAGATTCAGGAACTGGAGGAAGAGGCCTGGCAACTGTTACACGCCTACGACTTCCCGGGGAATATCCGCGAACTGAGCAATGCCATCGAAAGCGCGTTCAACATGGCGACCGGAGCGACGATCAAGGCTGAAGACCTGCCGCAACATATCAACCGACTATGCACGCGACAGCCCTCACTGCTCGAAGACAACCGCCCCCAGGAAGCCATGCTGGCCCGCATCGGACAAAAATCCCTGCAGGAACTCATGGAGGAGATGGAACGACGGTTGATCGAAGCCTCTCTGGAGCAGGTTGACGGCAATAAGCTTAACGCGGCGAAAATTCTCGGCATCTCCCGTCCGGGACTATACAAAAAGCTGCACAAATACCAGTTGCAATAATTGCCGGGAGCAGCAGGTGGCAACAACGACGCAAAGAGACTTCGGCCTGTAAATAGGTTGTAACACTGTTAACAGAAACGACATGAAGAGAACGAGTCCCCCTGAGGTCGCCAGAACAGGTCTCCTCAAAAAAACATGTGAAATCAATAGATTACAAAGTAGATTAATTTTGAAGGAACATAAAACAATGTTTGGTACTCGCTTTGCAGTGCATTCTGTCCTGTGTTCTTCGGTCCAACCATCCCGGGGCCGCTACCGCAGTTCGGGTTTCCTTTTCGAGGAGAAGTTTTCATGACAGAAATGCCCTCTCTGCTCGACGTCAGCGATATTTCGCTCTCTTTTGGCGGGGTCCATGCCTTGACCGATGTCAGTTTCGACGTCACTCAGGGCGAGATCTTTTCGATCATCGGCCCCAACGGTGCCGGTAAAACCTCGATGCTCAATTGCATCTCCGGTCGTTACCAGCCGAACAAGGGCTCCATCACCTTCAAACAGAAGTAACTGATCGGCCTGCGCCCCAATGACCGTTGTGTTCTCGGCATCGGGCGAACCTTTCAGAACCTGGCCCTGTTCAGCCACATGACAGTCCTCGACAACATCATGGTCGGGCGCCATCATCTGCTGAAAAACAATTTCTTGTCCGGCTCTCTCTACTGGCTCGGCGGCGCACGCAAGGAAGAACTGATCCATCGTGCCGAAGTCGAGGATATTATCGATTTTCTGGAGATTGCCCACATCCGTAAATCGATCGCCGGGACCCTCTCTTACGGTCTGCGCAAACGGGTCGAACTGGCGCGGGCCGTTGCCTTGCGCCCCGACCTGATCTTGCTCGATGAACCGATGGCGGGAATGAATCTGGAAGAAAAAGAGGACATGGCACGCTACATCATCGACCTCAACGAAGAGTGGGGTATGACAGTGGTGATGATCGAACATGATATGGGCGTGGTCATGGATATCTCTCACCGGGTGATGGTGCTCGATTTCGGCAGAAAAATCGCCAGCGGCCTGCCTGATGAGGTCATGGCCAATCCGCAGGTCAGAAAAGCCTACCTGGGTGAGGACGATGAACCGTCCGGAACGGCCACTGCGCCGCAACCGCAAGGGGAGGTGGCCTGATGCAAGCTGAATACGCCGACGTAAGTCGTTACAACACCTTTCCCAAACTGCTGGCCTACAACGCCGCGAACTGGCCGAACGAGATCGCCCTGCGCGAAAAGGAATTCGGCATCTGGAATCCCTATACCTGGTCCGACTACCAGTCGATGGTCAAGCGTTTTGCCCTCGGTATGCACAAGCTCGGTATCGGTCATCAGGATTCAGTCGGGATCATCGGCGACAACCGTCCCGAGTGGGTTGCCAGTGAGATTGCCTCCCACGCTCTGCGGGCAATGATCTTCGGCATCTATCAGGATTCGATGAACGAGGAATGCGCCTACCTGATCAACTATGCCGGCGCGAAAATCATCATCGCCGAGGATGAGGAGCAGGTCGACAAGGTCCTCGAAATTACCGAAGAATGTCCCTGCGTCGAGCATATTATCTACTGCGATCCGCGCGGCATGCGCAAGTACGATGACCCGCGGCTGCTCAGCCATCTCGACCTGATGAAGCTGGGTGAAGAACTGGATAAAGAACAACCGCAACTCTACGAACAGTTGGTTGCCGCGGGCGAAGCGGAGGATGTCGCGATCCTCTGTCCGACTTCGGGCACCACCTCAAATCCCAAGCTGGCGATGCTGCAGTGCGGGCCGATGATCGAGCACAGCCTGTCCTACCTGCTCGCCGATCCCAAGTATCCAAGTGATGACTACGTTTCTGTGCTGCCACTGCCCTGGATCATGGAACAAGTCTATGCCGTCTCCCAGGCTCTGATCTGTCGCCAGATCGTCAATTTTGTCGAAGAACCCGAGACGATGATGGAAGATCTGCGCGAAATCGGTCCCAACTTCGTGTTGCTGGCGCCACGCGTCTGGGAAACTGTCGCCGCCGACGTCAAAGCAAAGATGATGGACGCGACCCGTTTCAAGCAGAAAATGTTCAAAATCGGCATGGCGCTGGCCGAAAAGGCGGCCGCCCAGGGCAAGGGCCAGTCAAAGCTGGCCTCCTGGCTGCTGTTTAAAGCACTCAAAGATCGCCTCGGCTTTACCTTCCTGCGCTCGGCTGCTACCGGCGGCGCCGCGCTGGGGCCGGACACCTTCAAGTTTTTCCTCGCCATGGGTGTGCCGCTGCGCCAGCTTTACGGCCAGACCGAAATGGGTGGGGCCTACACCATCCACCAGGCCGATGATGTCGATTTTGACAGCGTCGGAGTGCCCTTCGATACTGCCGAAGTGCGCATCGCCAACCCTGACAACAACGGGGTCGGTGAAGTCGTTGCCAAATCGCGTGGCATGTTCCTCGGCTACTATAAGAATGAAGAAGCGACCGCCGAGACTCTGGAAGACGGCTGGATGCATACCGGCGATGCCGGATATTTCAAGAAGGAGAATGGCCACCTGGTGGTCATCGACCGGATTTCCGACCTGGCCGAAACGTCTACCAGCTCACGCTTTTCGCCGCAGTTCATCGAGAACAAGCTGAAATTCTCGCCCTTTATTGCCGAAGCGGTGGTTCAGGGGGATGAGCGACCCTACCTGGCGGCGATTATCTGTATTCGTTACGAGATTGTCGCTAAATGGGCCGAGCAACGCGGACTGGCCTTTACCAACTACATCAATCTTTCGGCCCAGCCGGAAATCTACGCCATGGTCCAGAAAGAGGTCGAGCAGGTCAATGCCACCCTGCCCGAGGCGCAACAGATCCGCAAGTTTCTGCTGCTCTACAAACAGCTTGATGCCGATGACGGCGAGCTGACCCGGACACGCAAGGTGCGTCGTGGGGTGATCAAGGAAAAATACGCCGAGATCATCGATACCATCTACTCCGAGCAG
>JAJRWF010000047.1 GCA_024276905.1 Deltaproteobacteria bacterium | reverse complement strand
GCACAAGCGACGTGGCAAAGGGGAGCTGAGAATCTGGAGTGTCGGTTGTGCCGGCGGCGAGGAGCCCTATTCTCTTGCCCTGCTTTGTGACGAACTTTGTACCGGCCAGGATCAGGTCTCGATTCTCGGAACCGACATCAGCGCCGAGATTCTGAAGAAGGCGCGCAGCGGGTTGTACGAGGCACATCGCCTGGTCGAAGTCCCTGAGCCGGTTTTGGTTCAATATTTCAGTCTGGAGGGGACTCGTTACCGGCTGAATGATCTTATTCGGGCTAAAGTGCGCTTTTTCAGACACGACATTTTGCAGGATCGTCCTTTTAACCGGGTTGATCTGATCATGTGTCGGAATATGTTGATCTATTTCTCGCGCCAGGAACAGGAACGGATACTGAGAGCACTGGCTGCAGCACTGGTTCCTGACGGACTTCTGGTTCTGGGTCGGGCCGAAACCATGATCAGCGACAGCCGCGAACTGTTTACCTGTGTTGATCCGGCGGAAAGAATTTATCGCAAACGGGTTGTAGAACCGAACCCCTTCGAAAACTCATCTGAGTTGAGAGCATAAAGAGACCATTTCCTGAGCAGGAGAAGTATCCATGCGCATCGAAATCAGTCACAAGTTTGTCCTTGGTTTTGTCGTGGTGGTCGGATCGATTGTTTTTCTCGATTATCTGGTCCCCGCCCTTGGCTTCGTTCCCCAGGGGTTTCAACAATTCGTGACCACCCTGGGGGCCTTGCTGGTCGGTCTGATTTTCGGCTGGATTTTTTCCAAGGCCTTTACCTCGAATATCGGGGTGCTGACGACCGGAGCCGAACGGCTCAGTCGGGGTGATTTGAGCCGCAAGCTTAAGTTGCGCAAGGGACTGGTGTCGGATGAAACGGATGATCTTGCTGATTCGCTTAATCTGGTGATCGACAGTTTGCGCAAGCTGGTCGGCAAAATGCGTGGCTCTTCGTTACGGGTCAACGAGTCATCCCAGGGTTTGAGCGCCTCGGCCGAAGAAATGACTGCCACCTCGCACGAGGTTGCCGGAGCGATTGAACAGATCAGCCGTGGGGCAGAAACCCAGGCCGAAATGGTCGAAAGGGTTTCCAGGGTTATTCGTGAGATGGCTGACTCAATCGAAAAAATCACCGCGTCAAGCCAGATTCTTTCGCTATCGGCAGAAGAGACCACCAAGACGGCCAAGGATGGTGGCAAGTTGACCGACACCGCGATCGAAAAGATGAAGCATGTGTTGAGCGAGGTCGAGAACAACGGCCGGCAGATGGTCTCGTTCAGTGAACATGTCCAGAAAATCGGTTCGATCATCGATGTAATTACCGGCATTGCGCAGAAAACCAACCTCCTGGCTCTCAATGCAACGATTGAAGCTGCCAGAGCGGGTGAGTACGGCCATGGCTTTGCCGTTGTCGCTGAAGAGATCAGCAAGCTGGCTGACAGCACCAGTGAGTCGGCCGGTGAAATCACCCGCCTGATTGATACCACCCGTGAGGAAAGCCTGCGCGTCCATCAGTCGATGCTTGACAGCGTCCGCTCGATTGATGCCGGTCGTGATGCCATCGATACGACCAGTGGCGCTTTTCTGGCGATCATCGAAAAAGCCGAGGATGCACAGGGCAAGGCAAACAGTATTACTGCGCTGGCGGAAAAGCAGGACAAAGGTTCGGGTGATATTGTCGCGGCGATGGAAGAAATTGCCCGCGTTGCCGAGGATAATGCTGCTGCTACCGAGGAAGTTTCCGCTGCCACCGAAGAGCAATCCGCCTCGATGGAAGAATTAACCTACGCCTCCCAGAAACTGGCCCAGCTTGCAGATGAACTGCTGACATCGGTCAGTCGTTTTAATCTTGGCAGTGATGGAGACTTTGAAAGCTGATGACTCTGATCTTGCCCTTCATGCTTGGCGAAGAGCGTTATGCGCTGAAACTGACCGAGGTTCAGGAAGTCATCGAAGATGCTGAGCAGCACTACCTTCCTGCCGCCCCCGCAGTGCTTATTGCCGCAGTCAATGTTCACGGACGGATACTTCCGGTGTTGGATCTGCCACAGTTGCTCGGGTTTTCTTCGGCACCGCTCAGTGAACGCATGATCGTGCTGGCAGATCGCGAGTTTCCGCTGGTGTTGGCGGTGCATCATCTGGAGCCCTTGCTGAGTGTTGATCTTGAGCAGGCCTCCCTGATCCAGAGCGATGCCCCGGATGACTGCATCAGTGGGGTTCTGAACTGGCAGGGACAAATGGTCAGCCTGCTGGACCTTGAACAGTTGCAAAGAATCGTTGAAGACGAATGCTCTGATACAGGAGGTGATTATGCCACAGCGCGTACTGATCGTTGATGACGCCCTGTTTATGCGAAATTTGTTGCGCGACATTTTTTTAAGTGCCGGTTGGGAAATTGCGGGCGAAGCGGCGGACGGGAAAGAGGCCCTGCAGAAATATCGTGAACTGCATCCGAACCTGGTCACCATGGATATTGTCATGCCGCTCCGCAGCGGAATTGAGGCCTTGCAGGATATCACGGCAGAGGATCCTGATGCGGTCGTGATCATGTGTAGCGCTCTGGGGCAAGAGAGCATGGTGATGGAGGCGATCCAGAACGGTGCCAAAGATTTTATCGTCAAACCCTTTCAGCAGGAACAGGTGCTCGAAGTTGTGCGACGGGTTCTCGGGTAGGGCTCTGCTGTCGCGGCAGCCAGCGGTATGGATATGAACTGACATGGATATGTCAAAATATAAAGCGATGTTTCTCACCGAGGCCCGTGAGCATCTGCAGAAAATGAGTACTCTGCTGATGAGCATTGAAGCCGACCCCCACAACCCAGGTGAGATCGATGCCCTGTTTAGAGAGGCGCATTCCATCAAGGGAATGGCGGCATCAATGGGCTATCAGCAGACCGCAGAACTGGGCCACCATCTCGAAGACTATCTGGATCTGTTTCGCCGCCAAGGGCAGATCAGTGCCGATGCAATTGATCGTCTGCTGGCAGGTGTCGATCTGATAGAGGGCCTGCTGGAGGATATCGATGCTGATCGCGAAGAGCGAAGTGTCGTTGCTTTTTGCCAGGGGGAAACCCTTGTCGCCGAGGCGGTGCAACTTCCGGCAGAACCCAGCCCCGTTGCCGAAGAAGTCAGCCTGCAGGTCAGTCTGCAACTGCTCGATACGGTTGCTTCTCCGGCCGCCAGACTGTTAGTTATCATCAGACAACTGGCAACCCTCGGTAAGCTGTTGCGCTGTGAACCCACTGAAGAACAAATTTTACGTGGTGGAGAAATCAGGCGTCTCAGTGCCGTAATTAAAACCCGGCTGGATATCAACGAAGTCAAAATCAGCTTTGAGAATTATTCAGAAGTTTCCAGGGTTGAAGTGGGTCCGCCGCAGACCAAGGCGACAGGCGGATCAATTCCAGGCGGGACAACGGTCCGGGTCAGTACCGATTTACTTGATCGTTTTATCGGCCTGACCGGGGAGTTGATTACCAATCGCTATATGTTGCAGAGTGCTGCGGGTGAAAAAGACTGGGGAACTCTCAAGGACGGACTGGATAGTTTGGCGCGACTGGTGAAAGATCT
>JAJRWF010000046.1 GCA_024276905.1 Deltaproteobacteria bacterium | reverse complement strand
GGAATCAGCGAGCAGCAGCGTTCTCACATATTTGAGCCCTTTTTTACCACCAAAGAGGTTGGTCGGGGAACGGGGCTGGGTTTGTCGATGGTCTACGGGACAATAAAATCTCATGATGGCCACATTGAGGTCAGCCCTTCAAGTTACGAGACCGGAACAACCTTCCATCTCTATTTGCCCCTTCTGGCGACGACAGACGCCGTAATCTCTGTTGAACCAGGTGTCGAGATCGTTTCTGGCGCGGGGCAATCCATCCTGCTGGTGGATGACAATGAAATTGTTCTTGAAACAGGCAAGGCGTTACTGGAAGAGCTTGGCTACAAAGTCCTGACGGCAAAAGATGGGCTGGAAGCAGTGGAAACCTATCGAACCTTTAAGGACAAGATTGATTTACTTGTCCTGGATGTTGTAATGCCGAAAATGGGCGGCATCGAAGCCTTACGCATAATCCGCCGGGAAAATCCCGACGTCAGAGCAATTTTTTGCACCGGGTATGACAAACTGAATCTTGGGCCAGAGATCGAGGGGATCAATCAGGAAACAGTCATTTCCAAACCGTTCAGCATCAATGACCTCAGTCAGAAGATAAAAAGCGCTCTGGACTAGGCTGTCGGATCATGGATAGTCCGAGTGTCCCGTGCGGAAAATGGCAGTACCGACGAATCCCTTGTTCAACGTTGTCGCCCTTCAACCTTGTCACAGATATAGGTTCCAATCGGCAGCGCCGAGGTCGCGGCCGGTGACGGTGCGTTGCAAACGTGCAAACTGCGCGGACTTTCGGCAAACAGAAAATCGTGGACCAGGCTGCCGTCGGCCTTGACCGCCTGGGCGCGAATCCCGGCCGGGTAGGGCCGCAGGTCGTTCAATCCCAGTTGCGGACAATACTTGCGGACCTGTTGCAGGTAGCCAGGCTTCCACAGCGAATTCTTCATTTCATGTAAGCCCGAACGCAGATGGGTGTGCATCACCTTCCAGAAACCCGGATAGCTGAGATTTTCCCAACTGTCTCGCAGTGAAATATTGACCCGTCCGTATCCCTCACGCATCCAGCCGACCACCGCATTGGGACCGACCGTCACACTGCCATCGATCATACGTGTGAGATGAACCCCGAGAAAGGGCAGGTCGGGATCGGGGATCGGGTAGATCAGGTGGGATACAATATCATTGCAACTCTGCGGCAGCTGGTAGTATTCACCGCGAAACGGAACGATACGAAAGTCGGCTTCGATCCCGAGCAGGGTCAGGATTCGATCCGCCATCAGCCCGGCACAGCTGATCAGAAAACGCCCCCTGAAGCGTGAACTTCCGCAACAGACCTCAATGGTTGCCACATCCTCGCGCAGAGCAGTGACGGTAGAGGAAAAGCGCACCTGTCCGCCCAGAGCGATGAAATCTTCCTGCAATGCGGCTGCGACCTGCCTATAATCGACGATCCCGGTTGCCGGAACCAGCAAGGCCCCCTGACCTGTGATATTCGGCTCAATTGATTTGAGTTGCATCGCACTGAGGGGCTCTACTTCAATCTGGTTCCGGCGACAACGATCGGCCAGGGCCGCCATCCGTTCAACCTCAATCGGACTGGTCGCCACCAGCAACTTGCCGCAGCGCTGAAAAGGGATTTTGTGCCGCTTACAGAAATCGACTGTCGCCTGTGCCCCCTCGCGGCAGAACCTGGCCTTGAGACTGCCGGGCTCGTAGTAGACACCGGCATGGATTACGCCGCTGTTGTGACCGGTCTGATGACAGGCCACAGTCGACTCTTTTTCAAAGAGTAATATACGCGCTGCAGGATAACGCTGCTTGAGCTGCAGTGCGGTGGAAACCCCGACGATTCCGCCACCAATCAGCAGATAATCGTAAGTTCCTGATTCAGTCACCAGCTGGCACCTGTGTAGACAGATAGTCACGCTGCAGCTGACGGATCGCTCCGGCCTCGCCGATGATTGTCATTCGGTCATTCTCCAACAACAGCGTATTTGAACGCGGTACCATCATCTCATTCCCACGCCTCAACAGCGCCACCAGGCTTCCTTCCGGAAGGCGAATCTGGTCAAGGCTGCGACCGATTAACTGCGCTGTCGGACCATCACCAGTCAGAACCAGTGACAGGCAATTTTCGTCACGCAGCAACAGTTCCTTGATTTCCTGTTCATTATCTGCCCGTTGCCAGAGTTCGGCGAAATCCTCATGTTCGACCAGACCGGCAATCTGGGCCAGCAAGCGCAGATGAAGCGCCGGATTGGTTTCCGGGCTGATCAGAAAGAAAACCGCCTGGACCAGCTGACTGTCATGACTTTCCGGATGCAGTGGATGCGGTACGTCTATCTTCAATCCACGCGGCGCGCGCACAATAGCCAGAAATGAACGATCGATATCCTCGGTCCGAAAGTGTGGCAGAGCCACGCCACGCGCGACGGGAGTCGCACCGATTCGCGTCCCTTCCAGAAACTGTTCACCAATCTCGCGCGGAAAATGCCCGAGTCGTTCGGCAAACCAGCCAGTGACCTCATCGACCGCGTCTTCGAAGGTTGTACGCTCGTCAAGATTGACGACATAACTGTCGGCGATAATCTGATC
>JAJRWF010000045.1 GCA_024276905.1 Deltaproteobacteria bacterium | reverse complement strand
GGGCAAAAATCTATTTGCAACCTGAGGACCCGGCCTTGGACAAGGAGCAGAGCGGCTTGATCGTATTCCCTTTCGACCCACAACAGCCCAGAACCGGGAGCGGTTTTCCGCTGTTGCCACTTCTTTTTCAACAGCGGATATGCTACACAGCCTGCCATGGCTCTGATTTCACTTCATGATCTATCCCTGGCATTCGGCAGTGCACCGCTCTTTGCCCGGACTGCGCTGCAAATTGAACCCCGTGACCGGATCGCGCTGATCGGTCGTAACGGTTGCGGAAAATCAACTTTGCTTAGATTGCTGAATGGACAACTGGATGCTGATAGAGGCAAAATTATCCGTCAGCAGGGGTTAAAAACGGCCATCCTGCAACAGGATGTGCCATTGGAATTCAGCGGCACGGTTGCCGAAGCGGTGGTTTCCATGGCCGCCGAGCATGCAGAAGAAGGTCGCCTTGAGGAAGTTCTTTCGCGGCTTTCCCTTGATCCGTCGCTAGCGGTCGCCCAGCTTTCAGGTGGAGTCAAGCGCCGCGTCCTGCTTGCCGCAACCCTTTACGGCGAACCCGATCTGCTGCTGCTTGACGAACCGACCAATCATCTCGATATCGCATCAATTCTATGGCTCGAACAGTTTCTCAAACGCCTGCCGACTACCCTGGTTTTTGTCAGCCACGACCGCGCCTTTACCCGCAGCGTGGCGAACCGGATTGTCGAGCTTGATCGTGGTCAACTGTTCAGTTATCCCTGCGACTATCAGACCTATCTTCAGCGCCGCGAAGAGCGCCTGCATGCCGAAGATGAACTCTGGCGACGTCAGGATAAAAAACTGGCGGAAGAAGAAATCTGGGTGCGCCAGGGCATCAAGGCGCGTCGCACACGCAATATGGGCCGTGTCCGCGCCCTGAAAAAAATGCGCGAAGAAAACCGTCAACGACGCAAGCGCAGCGGTGAAGTGAAACTCGGGCTGGAAGCCGCCGAACGTAGCGGGCAGGTTGTCGCCACAGCGAAAAATCTCGGCTTCGCTTATGACGACAAAATGATCGTCCGTGATTTTTCCCTGCGGCTGATGCGTGGCGACCGGGTCGCAATCCTCGGCCCGAACGGCTGTGGCAAGTCGACCCTGCTGAAACTGTTACTGGGGGAACTGCCCCCGACCAGTGGCTCTTTACGCCAGGGCACCAATCTGGAGATTGTTTACTTTGATCAGCTACGAGAGCAGCTCGACGAGGATGCCAGCGTCAAACAGAACATCTGCGGAGAGCATGATACAGTCGAGATTGCGGGTCAACAGCGACACGTTTACGGCTACCTGAATGATTTCCTCTTTACCGCAGATCGGGCACGCACCCCGGTGCGGGTACTTTCGGGCGGCGAACGAAATCGTCTGCTGCTGGCCAAGTTATTTACAAAACCGGCCAACCTGCTGGTGATGGACGAACCGACCAACGATCTCGATGTTGAAACTCTTGATCTGCTCGAAGAGTTGCTGCTCGACTACCAGGGCACCCTGCTGCTGGTCAGCCACGACCGTACCTTTGTCGATAACATCGTCACCAGCTGTCTGGTTTTCGAGGGTGATGGCCGTTTCAGTGAACAGATCGGCGGCTACAGCGACTGGCTGGAGAAAAACCCACCCGTCACAAAAACAACCGAGCAGAAAAACAAACCCCAACGAACGCGGCAACAGCGCCCCAGGCGCATCAGCTTCAAAGAAAAACGTGAACTTGAAGAGTTGCCCCGGCTGATCGATCAACTGGAGACGGAGCAAACCGAAATTCATGAGAAAATGGTCGACCCCGCACTCTACCAGGCAGGAAAAAAAGAAGAGATCACGCGGTTGAAGTCCCGCCTGCCCCAGGTGGAAGAAGAGCTTACAACCGCCTACGCACGCTGGGAAGAACTGGAAGCACTGCGCGGAGAGTAAACCCCGAAATCACGCCCAGGCACTACAGTTCCTCCCCACAATACTTACAGAACTCCGCATCAGGGTCATGACCATAGGCACTGCATTCGGGACAGGATTGAGTGGTGACCTGCTTCTTGAACGCCAGTTCGGCAGTCACGATCCCGGTCGGAATAGCAATAATTCCGTAACCAAGCACCATGATAAAGGAAGCAATCGCCTGACCGAGGTCCGTCTGGGGGGAGATATCACCGTAGCCGACCGTGGTCATGGTCACCACCGCCCAGTAGATAGAACGCGGAATACTGGTAAAACCGTTACCCTCTCCTTCGACCAGATACATCACCGAACCGAATATCACCACCAGGGTCAGAATCGTCAGCAGAAAAACGATAATCTTGCGGCCACTCGAGCGCAACGACTGGATCAGAATTTCCGCCTCACCGACAAACTTCACCAGCTTGAGAATCCTGAAAATCCGCAGCAGACGCAAGATCCGGATCGAGAGCAGAAACTGTCCCCCGGGCAGAAAAAGCGCGACATAGGTCGGTAGCACCGACAGCAGATCAACGACCCCGAAAAAACTGCGTGCGTATTTCAGCGGCTGGCCGATACAGTATAGTCGCAGCAGATATTCCAGAGTGAACAGAAGGGTGAAAATCCATTCGGCAACCGTAAAAAGTTCACCGTAGCGCTGCTGAAAAGACGCCACACTATCGAGCATGACAATCAGCACACTGATCAGGATGCAGACCTGCAACAGCAGATCGAAGATCTTTCCGGCCCGTGTATCCGCTTCGAAAATGATCTCGTGCAGACGACCTCGAACAGAGCCGTTATGGCGATTCTGGAAATTCTTCATAGAGGTCGGAATTACTCCGGCAAAACTTCGTTCAACAGCTCCAGAATATGTACTGCACGCTGCTTGCCCCCGGCGTGGTTGATCGAGTCCTGCAACTGCATGATACAGCCCGGGCAGTCCGTCGCCACCAGCTGCGCACCTGAAGCCTCGATTCCAGCTGCTTTTTGCGCGCCGATTTTCTTGCTGTTTTCGTAATGGTAGACTGAATAGGTTCCACCCAGACCACAGCAGGTTCCGGCATTTTCCATCTCAACATAATCAACCTGGGGCAGCGCCTTGAGGACAGCTCGCGGCTCCTTGGTGATGCCCAGGGTACGCAGGTGACAGGGATCGTGATAGGTCACCGTTGTCCGCACTTTCGCCCGCGGAAATTCGGCCAGCTTTTCAGCCAGCCCCTGCTCAAGCAGAAAGCCAAAGACATCCCGTGTTTTCGTACCGAGTTCGGCGTATTCACCCTCCATCTCCGCATAAACCTGACCGAGTCCGGCATGACAGGACGCACAGGCAGTCAGAATGAAATCAACCGGTTCTCGGGTCAAAGCGGCCAGATTCTGTGCGGCCAGGGTTTCGACCGTACTGCCAGCACCCGCCGAGACCG
Organism: Deltaproteobacteria bacterium; assembly: GCA_024276905.1. GTDB lineage: Bacteria > Desulfobacterota > Desulfuromonadia > Desulfuromonadales > Geopsychrobacteraceae > Geopsychrobacter. The sequence goes on along the minus strand of JAJRWF010000045.1, from coordinate 220 downwards.
CAGGCAGGCCGCAGCAGGCCTGATCTTTGGGGATAATCACCGTCACACCGAGAAATTTCAACGCTTTCAGAAAAGCCTCGCCCACCGCCGGATACATATAATTGATGCCGCAACCGGTAAAAAAAGCCACGGTCGGTTTGCCAGGTTCCCCTTCAATCCGCTCGGGACAGCGCTCGCGAAAGGGCTTGTCAGTAAAAGGCGGCAGGGTGCGTCCAGCTTC
>JAJRWF010000044.1 GCA_024276905.1 Deltaproteobacteria bacterium | reverse complement strand
GGTTGTCATTCAGTTGGGGGATTTACTGGAAAAATTTAATAAAGCGGATATACTTGGATTTCGGTCTTAGGTCATCACTCCGGGCAGAGGATGTTACCCCTATGGATAAACAATCATCATGAGTGTCGAACATTTTATTGCCCGGCAGCCAATTTTCGATGTTGCGCAGAAGGTCTACGCTTACGAATTGCTGTTTCGCTCCGGCCTGGATAATTATTTCGATTGCGACGACATCGACCATGCTTCAACCAGTGTCATTGCCAACAGTTTCCTGCTTTTCGGTATCGACGAAATGACTGGTGGTCGGCGGGCCTTTCTCAACTGTACGCGCAAGGTGTTGGTTGAAGACCTCGCGACATCGTTACCCAAGCAGCATGCGGTGATCGAAATTCTCGAAACCGTTGAACCCGATGATGAAGTGATCGCCGCCTGTAAGCGTCTGAAAGAGATGGGCTATACGCTCGCTCTCGATGATTTCGTCTACCATCAGAAATTCGAACCATTGCTTGACCTCGCCGATATCGTCAAGGTTGATTTTCTGTTGTCAGGGCCGGGAGAGCGCCAACGGATGTCGACTCTGTTGCGTCGCCGCGGTATTCGCATGCTGGCCGAGAAGGTTGAGACGCAGGAGGATTTTGAGCAGGCGGTAGCGATGGGCTATGAATTTTTTCAGGGCTACTTTTTCAGTAAACCGATTATTCTGTCGCGACGCGATATTCCGACCAACAAATTACAGTATTTGCGCGTATTGAAAGAGATTCACAGCCCTGAAATCGATTTTCCGCGCATGGCCCAGACAGTCCAGAGCGAGATTGCCCTCTCCTACAAATTACTCAAGCTGATCAATTCGGCCGCTTTCGGCCTGCGGCATAAGGTGTCAAATATTGTACAGGCGTTGTCATTGCTCGGTGAACGCGAAGTCCGAACCTGGGTTTCGCTGCTGGCAATTTCGGCGATGGCGGATGATAAACCAGCTGAACTGGTAATTAATTCGTTGATCCGGGCCCGTTTTTGCGATCAGGCGGCCCGGTTGATCGGTGAGGAGTCGCAGCGCGCGGAACTTTTTCTGATGGGACTTTTTTCGCAACTCGACGCCATTCTGGATCGGCCCTTGTCTGAGTTGCTTGATGAAATTCAGGTGGCACCCCTGATCCGGCAGGCTCTTTTGGGTGAAGACTGTATGCTGCATCAATTCCTTGAATTGACGGTTGCTCTGGAACGTGGTTACTGGGATCGACTGCACAGCATTGCAGCTAAGCTGGAACTGGATGAGCTGATCCTGTCAGAAACCTACCTTGATGCCGTTCGCTGGGCTCAGGAAACCTACAAAGTCTGATCTCCTGCCCTTGTTTTTTCTGCCCGACTCCGTGCTACGATAAATTATCATGGTCATGGCGGTATCTGCCGGAAAGGATTTCCTGTCATGCGACGACGACAGATTGTTCGCGGATTAAGTAGCGGTTTGTTGCTGTTCTGGGGAACTCCGTTACGAGCCTTCGCGCAGCGCATACGGGTTTTTGCCAGTGCACAGGGGTGGTATATGAGTGACAGAATTGAGAGGACTGAAGCCGAGTGGCGCCAGCGATTGACAGCAGAGCAGTACCGGGTTGCCCGAGAACGTGGAACCGAAGCTGCTTTCAGTGGAACTCTGTGGAATAACCATGCTCCCGGGGTCTATCGCTGTGTCGGCTGTGAGCTCGATCTTTTTCATTCCGAAACCAAGTTTGAGTCCGGCACCGGCTGGCCGAGTTTTTCTGCCCCGATCGCCGAAGCCAATGTTGCCACCGAGGAGGATCGCAGTTTTTTCATGCGGCGTACCGAGGTGCACTGTGCCCGTTGTGAATCGCATCTGGGGCATGTTTTCAGTGATGGTCCGCCTCCGACCGGCAAGCGTTATTGTATCAATTCGGTTGTGCTGGTTTTTGTGGCAATGGACTGACCCGCGGACATTCTGTGTTACTGTGCATCTTCATTAATCCCTTGCTGTTTTATTTGGCGTAACATATATTCCCTCTAATATTTTCCTTGAGGCAGTTAACGACCATGGCAGAGAAGCGTGATCTGAATCGAAAACGCAAGCGGATTAAAGTTCGTTTCGGTACTGACGAGCCGAAGAAAATGGCTTTTTCCGATGACATCTCCCCCCGCGGAATTTTTATCAAGACAGCCTCTCCTGAGAAGCCCGGTTTGTTGCTGAATCTGGAAATCACCTTGCCGGATGAAACCCGGATTCTTTGCCGGGGACGTATTCACTGGGCCAAGCGGGTTCCGCCGAATATGGTGCGTCTGGTCGGCAAGGGCGGAATGGGGATCAAAATCCTCAGTTTCAGTCAGGGACAACGTGAATATCAGGAATTTGTCGCGAATCTGCATCGGTGATATCCTGCACGCATTATGAATCGTTTTGATTCCCCACAGGTTAATCTGCCGTCCGTTGCGCCTGATCTGCTGGTTCAGAAGCGCGCCGGGACCTGGCAGATCAGTGAAATCTCAACCCGACTGGCGATTGCTTGCGAAGCCACTCCGGATGCGTTGAAAGGGCGGGTGCTTGATCAGGTCTTCCCCCAGAGTTCTCCTTCGCTCTCCCCGCTGGCCGAAGAAGCCGCCAACAGCGCCCAGGATCTGGTTGGTATCAAGGTTCGCCTGTTGCCCGAGGCCCCGCCGTTATTGGCCGATTTTCGTTTTTCCGGACTGGCCGGGGATTACAGTGTGCAACGGGTACAGATCAGTCTGCGTTCCGAAAGTGTTGCCAGTCGGCTTGAATCAGGTTTTGCCGGCCTGATCGGGCGCAGCCCGACGATGCGCGAAGTTTTTCGCAAGATCGAACTCTATGCCGATGTTGATGCCGCAGTGGTTATTACCGGTGAAACCGGCAGCGGTAAGGAACTGGTGGCCAGTGCGCTGCATCATCAGGGCTGCCGTCGCCAGGGACCTTTTTCTGCGATCAACTGCAGTGCAATCAGTGAACAGCTGCTCGAATCGGAACTTTTCGGCCATGAAAAGGGTGCGTTTACCGGAGCGGTTCGGGCCCATCGCGGCCATTTTGAGCAGGCTGACGGGGGAACGTTGTTCCTGGATGAAGTCGGAGATATGCCCCTGCATATCCAGAGCAAGTTATTGCGGGTTCTGGAGGATGGCCGAATTCAACCGGTTGGCAGTGAAAAGGTCCGCAGGGTTGATGTCAGGGTTGTCGCCGCGACCAATATCCCGCTCGAAAAGGCGGTCAGTGACGGCCGTTTCCGGGCCGATCTTTACCACCGTCTGGCGGTGCTGCGTATCCATGTTCCGCCCTTACGGGAACGCAGTGAGGACATCCCGCTACTTGCCGAGCATTTTCTTCAACAGTTCAACCGTCGTTACCGCAAGCAGATCGAGCGTTTGACTCCTGAAGCGATGTCGATCCTTGCGGCCTATCTGTGGCCAGGGAACATTCGTGAATTGCGCAATCTGCTTGAACGTCTGGTCATCGAGACTCAGGCTCCTGCGATCGGCGGACGAGCTCTGGCCGAGTGGGTGCACGAACGTCAAACCTTTCAGCCGGGCGGTCTGCAGCTGGTTGCGTGCCCCACAACGGCACTGGTACAGGTCGGTGACCGTCCCGTCGATTCGCCGGTCATTGATATCGAACTGGTCGGCGAGGCTCCCGGCGACCCGATTGGTCCGGCGGATCTGAAGCATGCTTACCAACAGGCCGACGGCAACATTACCGCCGCCGCGCGGCTGCTCGGAATTCATCGTGCGACCTTCTATCGCCATCTTCAGCGCTTGGGGATAGGCCGCCAGGATCTGGGCGCTTGAATCTCTCCCGTTGCGACGTCGCAGCTGTCGCAACGCTCATCTGAATTGCGACAACTGCGACGTCGCAGTTTGCTTCTCGTTTGCTCTTACTTCCATTACAACCCATTGAAATTACATGTGATATGCCTTTTTTGTCAGATTGGCATGCCCCTTGATACCTGATCGGGTGACCCATGAGACCGCAGTACTGCTGGCGGTCCAGGGTTCAGAACCAGAGCCCCGTAAGGGAAAACCCGTACTAAGGAGGAAAGAGTCATGATCAATTGGAACCTGTTTCGTGAGATGGAGACCCTGCGTCGTGAAATGGATGCCATCTTTGGCAATCTGGCCCAGGAGCAGGATGAACGTATGGCTTTTCTGCCGGGCATCGGCACCCGTCGTTATCCGCGCATTAATTTGCGCGAGGACGCCGATAATTTCTATCTTGCGGCCCTGCTGCCGGGCATCGAAGCCAAATCTCTCGACATCAACCTGACCGGTAGTACCCTGACCTTAAGTGGTGAACGGCTTGGTGAAGATCCGCAGGAAGCCCGTTGGCAGCGTCAGGAGCGTGGTCACGGAAAATTCATGCGTGCTATCGAATTACCGCTTGATGTCGATACCGACAAAATCGCTGCCGAGTATGCCGATGGTGTCTTGCGGATTCTGCTGCCGAAAGCTGATACCGTCAAGCCAAAGCGAATCAGTATCAAGACCGGCAAAAAATAAAGTGAACCCAAACCGAAAAAATACACAGGAGGTCCTATCATGAACGACAAGAACCTTATTCCGAGTGAAAATAAAGATGCTAAACTTGCTGTGCGGCAGAATTACGTGGCTCCGGCGGTTGATATCTATGAACAGGCGAGTGGCCTGACCCTGGTGGCTGACATGCCGGGAGTCGTTAACGAACGCCTGAAGATCGATATTGATCAGGGGGTTCTCACCCTTGAGGGTGCGAGTGAAATCAGCCTGGATGGCGATCGGCTTTTCAGTGAATTTGCACCAGCAGGCTACTATCGGCAGTTCCGTTTGCCGGAGCACCTTGATCTCAACAAGGTCGACGCACAACTGCATGACGGTGTGTTGACCCTGAGGTTGCCGAAGGCTGAAACTGCACTGCCGAAACGGATTGAGGTTAAAACGGTTCATTGATTGTGTGAGGAGTGAGGTGCTTTTGAGGATTGCGCCTCACTCCTCACTCGATGTGGCCTAAACCGGGAGAATCAGATGAAGCTCGACAGGTTGACGATCAAAAGCCAGGAGGCGCTGCAGACCGCCCAGCATCTAGCGGTGGAATACGGTCATACAGAAATGTCTGCCGAGCACCTGTTACTGGCGCTCCTGCAGCAGGATGGTCTGGTTCCACAGTTGTTGCAGTCTCTTGGGGCGCCTGAGGATGAGTTGCAGCAGCTGCTTGAAACGCACCTGTCGCGTTTGCCGCAAATCTCCGGACCAGGGGCGGCATCCGGTCAGGCTTATGCCAATCGTGGTCTGCAGCAGCTGCTGATTCAAGCCGAGAAAGAAGCGGCAACGTTAAAGGACGACTACACCAGTGTTGAGCATCTGCTGTTGGCGGCGGTGGCTGCCGGCAGCGATGCTCCGGCGCAACGCTGGTTTCGGCAGAACAGGATTGATCACGCGCGATTGCTTGAAGCACTGAGCAAAGTTCGTGGCCATCAGCGGGTCGACAGCCCGGACCCGGAAGCAACCTATGAGGCCTTGCAGAAATTCGGCCGTGACCTGGTTGAAGAGGTCAAGGCCGGGGGTGTTGATCCGGTCATCGGGCGTGACGAAGAAATTCGCCGTACCATCCGGATTCTTTCGCGCAAGACCAAGAATAACCCGGTGCTGATCGGCGAGCCCGGAGTTGGCAAGACGGCGATTGCCGAAGGTCTGGCCCAGCGGATCGTCAAGGGCGATGTTCCTGAGGGACTTAAGGAAAAAACCATTTTTGCTCTTGATCTGGGGGCGCTGGTTGCGGGGGCCAAATACCGTGGCGAATTTGAGGAACGGCTCAAGGCGGTACTCAAGGAGATCCGTGAAAGTGCCGGCCGAATTCTACTTTTTATCGACGAGCTGCATACCATTGTCGGTACCGGTAAGATCGATGGCGCCATGGATGCCGGTAATATGCTTAAACCGATGCTGGCGCGCGGCGAACTGCATTGTATCGGCGCGACGACCCTCGATTAATATCGTCAATACATTGAAAAAGATCCGGCCCTTGAACGCCGTTTTCAGCCGGTTTTGATCGAGCAGCCGACGGTCGATGACAGTATCAGTATTCTGCGTGGTCTGAAGGAGCGTTTCGAACTGTTTCACGGCGTGCGGATTCAGGATAATGCTCTGGTGGCGGCCGCGCAGTTGAGTGATCGTTACATCAGTGACCGGTTTTTACCGGATAAGGCGATCGACCTGGTCGATGAGGCCTGTGCCACGATCCGCACCGAGATCGATTCGATGCCAGCCGAGCTTGATGCGATTACGCGACGGGTCAGACAGCTCGAAATAGAGGAAGCGGCTCTCAGGGGGGAGAGGGACGCCGCCAGTCGTGAGCGCTTAAAAGTTCTGCGGCGTGAGCTGGCAGATCTTAAAGAGCAGGAGACCCTGCTTTCCACCCGTTGGCAACAGGAAAAAGGTGGTTTGCAGCGGATTCAGCAGTTACGTGAGAAGATTGAACAAGCCCGCCACGAACTGGAAGAGGCGGAACGTAATTATGATCTCCAGCGTGCTGCCGAACTCAAACATGGCCACCTGCCTGAACTTGAACAGCAACTGCATCAGCAGGAAGATCGACTTTCAAGCATAGAGCAGACCAGTCGTCTGTTGCGCGAAGAGGTCACCGAAGAGGAGATTGCTTCCATTGTCGCACAGTGGACCGGAATTCCACTGACTCGACTGGTGGAGAGCGAGAAAGAAAAGCTCGGCCGCCTTGATCAACTGTTGCACCAGAGGGTGATCGGTCAGGATGAGGCTGTCCAGCGGGTGGCGGATGCCGTGATTCGTGCCCGGGCCGGGATCAAGGACCCGCGGCGACCGATCGGCTCCTTCCTCTTTCTCGGGCCGACCGGAGTCGGCAAGACCGAGTTGGGCAAGGCGTTGGCTGAGGCGCTGTTTGATAGTGAAGAGAACCTGATTCGTATCGACATGTCAGAGTATATGGAAAAACATGCGGTCAGTCGCCTGATCGGAGCACCTCCCGGTTATGTCGGTTATGAAGAAGGGGGTCAACTGACCGAAGCGGTGCGGCGCAAACCCTATGCGGTGATTCTTTTCGATGAAGTCGAAAAAGCTCACCCCGAGGTTTTTAACCTGTTACTGCAGATTCTTGATGATGGCCGGGTGACGGATGCCCGGGGTCGCACGGTCAATTTCAAACAGACCGTGATTATTATGACCTCGAATATCGGTTCGCAACTGTTGCTCGAAGGAATAGACAAAAATGGTAAGCTGCGTGAAGGGGTGAACAAGGCGGTTGAAGGAGAACTGCACCACTACTTTCGTCCCGAATTTCTCAACCGGATAGACGATACGGTGGCCTTTCTCCCCTTGCGGCAGGAAGAAATCCTGCAGATTGTTGATCTGCTGGTCGCACAGTTGCGGGAGCGTCTGGCCGATCGGGGCCTGGACCTCAGCCTGAGCGCTGCCGCCAAACAGTTGATTGCCGAGGTATCTTATGACCCGGCGTACGGGGCGCGTCCGCTCAAGCGTTACCTGCAGCGGGAGCTGGAAACCCTGATCGCGCGGAGGCTGATCAGCAATGAGTTGGCGCCCGGTAGTCTGTTGCAGGTTGATGCGTTCGAAGGTCGTCTTGATGTTGTCGTACAGGCGTCCGCAAAGTAAGGAGCGGTTTTTTGCTTGATTTCCCCGAATTGAAGAGTATAATGGTGACTAAATAGGTCATGTTTAGTGGCTCATCTTCCGACAGGAGGTTGTCATGCGCATCGATATTCTTTGTAAACCGGACAAGCAGGGCCGTTGTGAAGGAACCCTTTTCAATGTGCGTAAGGCTCTTGATCGACTGGGAGTCGAGGCTGAAGTACACCAGTTTCAGGATAGTCGGAAGCTGATAGACAACCGGATCTACGTGGTCCCGGCGCTACTGATTGATGATCAGGTCAGAATTGCCGGTCGAATCCCTGAGGTTGATGAAATTGTTGAGTTTTTGACCGAGCGCCCGCGCTACCTCAGGGACGTCGCCGAGGTTGCCTGAGTGCCGTTTATCTTGAATACTGAAAAACATGAAAGAGCCCTCTGGAGTCCAGTGGGCTCTTCCTTTATTGTCCGTGAGCGGGAGAGTTTAGCATTCTCTCATTTCTTTACATTTAGGCGTTGCTGAGGTACTGTTTTGGCGTTAGCCAATGTTGACAGCTATTCACAAGTTGAGGCTGGATTCGGCAAGGTGATCTGTCCCAATGGTCTGTGTCCGGGCTTTACTGCGGCGCGGATGGTTCGACATAAATTCCGGAAAGTTTAAATGATGGCGAAAATTCTGCTGGTTGATGATGTCGATCTGTTTCTCGAACTTGAGCGCTCCTATCTTGAAGGGCTCGGCTATGATCTGGTGACAGCGTCTTCCGGCGAAGAGACCCTGGCGCGAATTGAAAAGGTCGAGCCCGATATCCTGCTGCTCGATTTCTACATGCCGGGAATAGACGGTGATGAAGTCTGTGCTTCCCTGCGCAAGAACCCCCGCTGGAAAAATCTGCCGATTATCATGGTCACTGCTGCCGGTAAGCCTGAAGAAGTGCAGCACTGCCTTGAATCCGGCTGTGATGATTACGTCACCAAGCCGGTCAACAAGCAGGAGTTACGTGAAAAGGTCAAGCGTCTGCTTGGCGAGGTGCATCGTCGTACGGTCGATCGGGTGCCGCTCGATCTTCCGGTCAGCCTCAAGGGCGCGGGCAAGGAGCAGCAGGCCCGTGCCTGCAATATCTCTCACAACGGGCTTTATATCAAAACCGAGGCGCTGCTGCCCGAGAACAGTCCCGTGGGGTTAAAGCTGGAATTACCCAAGGGCGAAGCACTTGAACTGTTCGGCAAGGTCAAGCGCGTTGAGCAGGATGGCGAGAGCGGCTTCGGTGTTTACCTGGTTCACCCCGATGCCCGTGGACAAAAAGAGATCGATAGTCTGGTACAGGAAGGGATGACCAGGTTACGTGCCGGGGCCGGTGGTGATGCCAGTATGCACCAACGTTTGCTGACGCTGGAACGAGATTGCGCCCGCATGCGCAGCGAACAGGATAGCGCCCAGTGCCGGATCAGTGAGCTGGAACAGGAAAACCTGGAGTTTGCCAATCAGCTGGTACAGGTTGAAGAGGTCAACAACAACCTGACCAATCTTTACATTGCCTCCTCCCGCCTCCATTCGACCCTTGATCGCAAAGAGACCCTGGAAATCATCAAGGAAGTCGTTATCAACTTTGTCGGGGCGGAAAAATTTGCGGTTTTTATTCACGATGATGCGGAAAAGGTGCTGCGATTTGAAACCGGTGAGGGTTTTGAGGATGAGCCGCAACTGCCGGAAATCAGGATGGGAGAAGGCTTGCTCGGCGAGGTGGCCAGCAAGGGTGAAAACTACTTTGTCGACGAAATGGTCGGGCAGGAATCAACCGATCCCCTTGCGCCGCTGGTGGCTATCCCGCTGATGATCCAGGGTGAATTGCTTGGACTGCTGGCAATCTACCGTCTCTTCATCCAGAAGGAACAGCTGGCCTCCATTGATTATCAGCTTTTTTCGATGCTCGGCGAGCATGCCGCGACGGCCCTTTTTTCGTCGACTCTTTATGGCCGTTCGGAGCGCAAACGTCAGACCTACCAGGGGTTCATGGATTTGCTGCTCAAGTAGCAACCGGGACCAGCAGACCTTCCTGAAGAGCAAACGATACCAGTTCGGACCACTCCTTCTTTTGCCATTCGTCATTGTCATGTCGCTGGAGCGGCTTTTCTTGTGCGCTCTGCAGGAGTTCGGCAAATTCCTCCGTCAGAACCTCACAAAAAACCTGCGAACCACGACGGATCATCAGCGCCCGTGTCGCTGTCTGTTCGACCAGTTTGAGCCAGCGTAACAGGTCGATCTCTTCCGTTTCGAGGGCGCCAATGATATCGCAATTAAGATTAAGCAACTGAACGCCATCGGCCAGTTGCAGCAAGTTTTCAGTCGCACCGTCTT
>JAJRWF010000043.1 GCA_024276905.1 Deltaproteobacteria bacterium | reverse complement strand
GACAAAACGGCCGGGTCATCCCGGCCGTTTCGCGTCCTGCTATTTTGTCGTTGCTCCGAGGGCAAATGTGTTGAGTGCCCCCGTGATTTTTTCAAGCACCTTGTCGCATCCCTTGATCTGGTGCCGATCTTTCAGGTAGGTCGGATCGTTGTACGAAAACCAGACCTTGCCCTGCTCGTCCTGCCAGATCAGAGCTTTTTGCGGCAGATCGATCGCGGTGGTCTGGCGGCATTGCATCAGCGGACTGCCGACCTTGGGGTTGCCGAAAATAACCAGGGTTGTCGGGCGCAGGTCCAGGCCGACCTTCTGAGCCCCGGCGGCATGATCGATACGGCTGAAAACCGTCATTCCTTTACTTTCGAGCAGGTTGACCAGGCGGTCGGCGGTGATGCTGACCGAATGTTGGCTGGGCAGGCGGATCATTCCTTCGGTGGCCAGTGCCGGGGTCGACAGAGCTGACAACAGTAACGCGATCAGAAGTAGACGCATCGGTTCCTCCTTTTTTCGGGGTGTCCTCCACTATAGCAGCTGGAGTATTGCGCTGCTTGCCCGGTGGAAGTAGGATGCACCTATGCTGTTCTGTGATACGCATATCCACTTGCTGGCGCCGGAATGGGAAACCTCGGTGCGGGCCCGAATCTCTGCTGCCCGCCGGTGCGGGATCGACCTGCTGTTACAGCCAGGGGTGCGTGCTGCAGACTGGAAGTCTCTGATCGAACTGGCGGACGAATCCCCCCCGGTGTTTGCCGCACCGGGCCTGCATCCGATGGTTGCCGATTGCTGGAACCCGCAGCTTGCTGAACGTTTGGAAGTTCTGGCGCTGAATGAGCAAGTGCTGGCAATTGGTGAGATCGGGCTTGATGCCTTGCTGGCTGTTGACCCCGGTGTCCAAGAGCGAACCTTTCGCGGCCAGCTTGAGATTGCCCTGACGGCGGAACTTCCGGTGCTGATCCACTGCCGCAAAAAAACGGCCGCAGTTCTGACGATCTTGCGGGCGTCCGGCATCGATCGGACAGGCGGTATCTGGCACGGTTTCTCCGGCAGTCTGGAAACCGCGCAGCAGATTATCGATCTTGGCCTTGTGCTAGGTATCGGGCCGGTGCTGCTGCGCGACAATGCGCGCAAACTTCCCGAGGTGGTCAAGGCGGTTCCGGCCGAAGTGCTGGTGCTTGAAACCGATGCCCCGGATATGGCAGCAGGGCCGAGAGTTCTGATCGATGTGGCAAACAGGCTGGCTGAACTGCGGGGCTGGACATTGGAAGAAACGGCGCGTATAACCACGGCAAATGCACGTCGAATTTTGCAACGACAGGATTGATAACAAGGTGAGCGAACATAGATTCAGCCGCATGAAGTTGTTGGTCGGCAGTGAAGGGATGCTGGGGCTCAAGGGTGCACGGGTCGCGATCTTCGGCATCGGTGGCGTCGGCAGTTATGCCGCCGAGGCACTGGCGCGCGCCGGAGTCGGCCATTTGACCCTGGTCGATTTTGATGAAATCTGCGTGACCAACGTTAATCGCCAGATCCAGGCCTTGAACAGTACCATCGGCCAGCAGAAGGTTGACGCAATGGCCGAGCGCTGTCGTCAGATCAATCCCGCCATTGACGTGGTCCCACTTCACTCTTTCTACGAGGCACAGACGAGTGACGAACTGCTCGGACCGGGTTACGATTATGTGCTCGACTGTATCGATCATATCACCGCCAAGCTGCACCTGATCGAAAGTTGCGTACAGCACAAACTGCCGATTATCAGTTCGATGGGAGCGGCCAACAAACTCGATCCGACCCTGATTGAAGTGGCGGATATCGGTAAAACCGAAAAATGCCGCCTGGCGCGAATTATCCGCAAAGAGCTGCGCAAACGCGGCATCAGCAAGGGGGTACAGGTGGTTTACTCAACGGAAGAGTTCCGACCCTTAAGCAACGAAACGGCAGTCTGCGCCGAAAACTGCGTCTGCCCCAATAAAGACGAACAGAAGTGGACCTGTACCGACCGGCGCATAATCCTTGGCAGTTCGTCTTACATCCCGCCGATCTTTGGTTTGACCATGGCTGGTGAAGTCACCAGGTCGCTCAGTGGAATGAACTGAAATGGACCCATTATTCTGGCAGCTGCCCCTGCTCTTTGCCGTCGGTCTGATCGCTGGAATTCTCAACGTGCTGGCTGGTGGCGGTTCCCTGTTGACTCTGCCGTTGCTGATCTTTATGGGTCTGCCGTCGGCGGTCGCCAACGGCACCAACCGGATCGCGATCTTCTGCCAGAATATCTTCGCCATCCGGGGGTTTCGCAAGCGTGGTGTGCTGCCATTGCAGCTGGCTCTGCTCTGTACGCCACCGGCCCTGCTTGGCAGCTGGCTGGGGGCGAATCTGGCCATCGGTCTTGATGATCAGGTTTTTAAGCGGGTTTTGGCGCTGATCATGATCGGGGTGTTGATTTTTACCGCCCTTGATCCAATGAAGAGGTTTCGCCAGCAGGAGATGGAATTCGGGCCCTGGCGAAAAGTGATCCTGGTGGTCAGCTTTTTCGGGGTCGGCATCTACGGTGGGTTTGTTCAGGCCGGGGTCGGTTTTCTGATCATTACTGCTCTGCTGGTTCATGGTCTGGATCTGGTGCGGATCAACGCGATCAAGGTCTTTGTCATCTTCGCTTACACCTTTGTTGCTCTGGGAGTTTTCATCTCCCATGGGCAGGTCAATTACATGCTCGGCTTTGCCCTGGCAGCGGGTAACTCGATCGGTGGCATGATCGGCCCCAGGCTGGCGGTTGCCAAGGGCCATGACTGGATTAAAAAAGTGGTGACTGTGACCGTGGCAATTTTTGCCCTCAAGTTACTGCTTTTCCCTTGAAATTCTGTCCCGATTCCGTCTCTTGATGCGGTTGACTGCCATCGGAGTCCAACGTATCATAAAAATTAAGAGCTGAAAGGCCCCGGCGAGCGGAGTTTTCTTCGTTCAGATCGGGGATTTCTATGTTAAAAAATGATTCCGGTTATCTTTATTGAAAGGACAGTACGGCGATGGCCGTTCGAAGCATACTTCATTATCCAGAACCACTGCTGAAGAAGATGTCTGTACCGGTCACCCGGTTTGATGATGAACTGAAGCAATTGGCGCAGGACATGGCGGAAACCATGTACGATGCCCCGGGCGTCGGTCTGGCCGCACCGCAGGTTGGTGAACTGAGGCGTCTGATCGTTCTCGATTGTTCCGGCAAGGAGAATCCGGCTGATCTGATCGTTGCGGTCAACCCCGAGATTATTGCCCAGGAAGGCGAGTCCTGCGAAGAGGAGGGCTGCCTGTCGGTTCCGGAGTATTACGCCCTGGTCAAGCGCTTCAGCAGTGTGACCATGCGCTATCAGGACCTTGACGGCAAGCCGCAGCAGCGTCAGGCTGAAGGATTGCTGGCGGTAGCGATGCAGCACGAGATTGACCATCTGCAGGGTGTGCTGTTTGTTGATCGTCTGTCGCCATTAAAAAGATCGATCTTCCGCAAGAAATACCAGAAGCTGATGAAGCAGAGAGAAGAAGTATGATTCCGCAGGAACTCCGTACCGTTTTTATGGGAACCCCCGATTTTGCTCTGGATACCCTGCGCGGCCTGATTGAAGCCGGAGTGCAGATGGTCGGGGTCTATACCCAGCCGGATCGGCCCAAGGGGCGCGGTAAGAAACTGGCACCGCCGCCGGTCAAAGAATTGGCTCTGCAGCATGAAATTCCGGTTTTCCAGCCGCAGAAGTTGCGCGACCCGGCTGCGGTCGAAGAACTGAAAGCCCTAGCACCCGACCTGATTGTGGTGGTCGCCTACGGGCAGATTCTGCCGCAAGCGGTGCTTGATATCCCGCAGTACGGCTGTATCAACGTGCATGCCTCGCTGTTGCCGAAATACCGCGGTGCAGCACCGATCAATAAGGCAATTATCGACGGGGAAACCGAGACCGGGGTGACCACCATGCTGATGGATGTCGGTCTGGATACCGGCGATATGCTGATCAAGCGCAGCCTGAGCATCGGTCCTGACGAGACTGCCGGTCAGTTGCACGACCGGTTGGCGTTGCTCGGACGTGAAGCGATGGACGAAACCCTGCGTCAGCTCTGTGCCGGAACTCTCAAGCCACTCAAGCAAGATGACAGCGAAACCTGCTATGCCGCGATGATGAAAAAAGAGGATGGCCTGATCGACTGGGATCTGTCTGCCGGACAGATTCACAATCTGGTGAGGGGGCTCGATCCCTGGCCAGCGGCGTATACCAGTCTGGACGGAAATACCCTCAAGATTGGTCAAACCGCAGTTGAGTCTGGGGAGGCTGAGGCTGGAACCGTCGTGCGTGCCGATGACGAGGGTGTGTGTGTGGCCTGTGGGGAAGGGGTATTGCGGCTCGGTGAATTACAGTTGCCGGGCAAACGCAAGATGCAAGCGGCAGATTTTCTGCGCGGACACACGTTGCCGTGTGGAACAAAACTGGGAAGTTAAGAAATCCAATGACCGGAACTGACCACATTCAGCAGCCGCGCAAGCGGCTGTTTATCCTTCTGCTGGCGGTTGGAGGCACTCTGGTGCTGGGGCTGGCTTTTTTGCTCTGGTGGGTGCCCAGCGTCGGGCTGGAAAATATCCACCCCATGCTGCCGGTCATTTTCGGTGTAGTGTTGTCGATCCTGTCTTTTCTGATCGTCGGCGGGCTGGGGTTGCTGGTGCTGACCCTGCTGAGTGGACGGGATCTGTTGCTGTTGCAGCCATTGCGTGGACTGGTGGTGCGCTACCTGTTCCCGGCGATCATCTCGCTGGGCAAGCTGTTCGGTATTGATCGTGATATGTTGCAGCAGTCGTTTATTGCCCTGAACAATCAGTTGGTCCATACCCGTAAATTAAGGGTGCCGGCCGAACGGACCCTGATTCTGCTGCCGCACTGCATCCAGATGTTCGACTGTGCGATCAAGATCACCGGTGATGTGGAAAAATGTGTCGGTTGCGGTAAATGCGACATCAGCGGTCTGCTCGGACTGGCCCAGAAGTTCGGGATTGAAATGGCGGTTGCCACCGGCGGGACTCTGGCACGTAAGCTGATTGTCGAAAGACGCCCCAAACTGATTGTGGCGGTTGCCTGCGAAAGAGATCTGACCTCGGGGATCCGTGATGCCTATCCGCTGCCGGTGGTCGGTATCCTGAACAAGCGTCCGAACGGTCCCTGCTTCAATACCCATGTTCTGCTGCCCGAGGTTGAGCAGGCGCTGGAGGAGTACGTGATTCCTGCCGGTACGCAAACCGCGTAAAAGAGGAAGAAGATGAATACCGCAAAAACTGTGATGCTGATGACCCTTTTAACTCTGGTCCTGGTGGTTGCCGGTGCGGCTCTCGGCGGGCAGAGCGGGGCTTTGTTTGCTCTGGTGATGGCCGGGGTGATGAATCTTGGCTCCTACTGGTTTTCCGACAAGATTGTGGTCAAGATGTATCGGGGCCAGCAGGTGCAGAGCGGTCCGCTCTTTGAGGTGGTCGCCGAACTCTGCCAACGCAACCAGCTGAGCATGCCCAAGGTCTACATGTTGCCGCAACCGACCCCGAATGCCTTTGCCACCGGGCGCAACCCTGAACATGCGGTGGTTGCGGCGACCGAAGGGATTTTGCGGATCCTCTCCCGTGATGAACTGATGGGGGTCATGGCGCACGAACTGGCCCATGTACAGAACCGTGACATTCTGATCGGTTCCATTGCCGCAACCATTGCCGGGGCGATCAGTTATCTTGCCTATATGGCCCAGTGGTCGATGATCTTCGGCGGCAGGGATGATGAAGACAGCAATCCGCTGGCGATGATCGCACTGATGGTTCTGGGGCCGATTGCGGCGATGCTGGTGCAGATGGCGATCTCGCGTTCGCGGGAATACGGTGCTGACGCCACCGGGGCCAGATTTTGCGGAAATCCACGTTACCTGGCCAGCGCTCTGCGTAAGCTTGAAACCTCGAACCGACAGATGCCGATGGCCAAGGTCAACGAGGCGACGGCACATATGTTTATCGTCAATCCACTCAAGGCCGGCGGGATGCGGGCGCTTTTCTCGACCCACCCGCCGATGGATGAGCGGGTGCGACGTCTGGAAGAAATGGCGGTTTAATTGTCAACCGACACCTATCCACTTGATGCACGGCGTGCGGCCTTTGAAGTTCTGCAGCGGGTCGAACTGGGGGCCTATTCCGACCTGACCCTCGACACCCTGCTCAAGCGCAACCGTGGGACCGACCCGCGTGACCGGGCACTGTTGACCGAACTGGTTTACGGCATTCTGCGTCTGCGCGGGCGGCTCGATTTTGCCCTGGAACAGGTCAGTCGCCAGTCCTTCTCACGGCTTGAACCTTCGGCACAGCTGTTGTTGCGCATCGGCGCCTATCAACTGCTGGAGCTGGAGCGGATTCCGACCCGGGCCGCGATCAATGAAACGGTTGAGCTGGCGCGGATTATGGACCTGGAGCGACTCGCGGGGCTGGTCAACGGCACCCTGCGCGGGCTGGATCGGCAGCGTCATGAATTATCCTGGCCGCCACCGGAGAAGGTCCGCGAGTATCTGCAGCATATTTGCAGTCTGCCCAAGTGGTTGGCGCGTGAGATCATGAGTCAACTGCCCAATACCGATTCCCGTGCCCTGGGAGAAGCCTTGTGTAAAGCCGCCCCGATGACTTTGCGAATCAACAGTCTGCGGACTGATCGCGACAGTTTTGCTGCTGCCCTGCAGGAGGCGGGTTATCAGGCGCGTAACTGTCTCTTTGCTCCCGAGGGGATCATTATCGAAAAACGCGGCATCGGCGCGCTGCCGGGTGATGCCGAGGGCTGGTATCAGGTTCAGGATCAGGCGAGTATGCTGATTGCACACCTGCTCGATCCGCAGCCGGGAGAAAAAATTCTGGATGCCTGTGCCGCACCGGGGGGGAAAACGACCCACATTGCCGCTCTGACACAGAATCAGGTCGAGATTCTGGCGCTGGATAAACATGCGCAACGGGTCAGCCTGATTCAGCAGGGTGCGCTGCGTAATGGTTGCACGGCCATCGAGGCCCGGCAACATGATCTGGAAGAACCGCCAGATTTCTTGCGTCCACAAAGTTTTGATCGGGTGCTGGTCGATGCACCTTGCAGCGGACTGGGAGTCCTGCGCCGCAACCCGGAAAGCCGCTGGAAGCTGAAGGCGGTCGATCTGCAACAGCTGGCGGTCCTGCAGTTACGGATTCTGGATAATCTGGCCCCGCTGGTGCGTCCCGGCGGCTTGCTGCTTTATTCAGTCTGTACCTTCAGTCGTGCTGAGACTTACGCCGTGGTTGAGGAGTTTCTCGATCAGCATAAAAACTTTTCCCTGGAGCCGTTAGGGGACAAGGTTCCGCAACACTGGCAATCATTGCTCGATCCGCAGGGTGGACTGCGTACCTTTCCTCATCTCCATGATGAGATGGATGCCTTTTTTGCCGTACGCTTGCGTCGTCACGCTTGAGCCGACTTCAGGAGGATCATTCGATGGTCAAGATCGCCCCTTCAATTCTCTCCGCCGACTTTGCCCGTTTGGGCGATGAGGTTCGTGCGATTGCTGCCGCTGGCGCCGATTATGTCCATGTCGATGTGATGGATGGGCATTTTGTGCCGAATATTACCATCGGCCCGCTGGTGGTCGATGGCCTGCGCAAGGTGACCGGGATTCCCTTCGACGTTCACCTGATGATCGAGAATCCCGACCTCTACATCCCTGAGTTTGCCCGGGTCGGATCGGATATTATCACCGTGCACCAGGAGGCGGTGGCCCATCTGCATCGCACTGTGCAGTTGATCAAAAGTTTCGGCAAAAAAGCGGGTGTTTCGATCAATCCGGCGACTCCGGTCAGCAGTCTTGAGGTGATTCTCGATGACCTTGACCTGGTGCTGATCATGTCGGTCAATCCGGGTTTCGGCGGCCAGTCGTTTATCGAAAGCTGTTTGCCGAAGATTGAAGCGTTACGCAAAATGATCGATGCGCGCGGTCTGCAGATTGAACTCGAAGTTGATGGTGGGGTGAAGCTCGACAATATCGGCCGGATTGCTGCCGCCGGAGCGGATGTTTTTGTCGCCGGAAGTGCAGTTTTCAGTAGCGAAGATTATGCAGCGACGATCGCGGGGCTGAAGGAAAATGCGGAGGGTTGAATTGTTTCGGTGGTAATGGGATCGACCTTCCCACACCCTGCTTTAACCGGAAGATTCCGACAATTAATTGAGCAGATGACTGAAAAAACGTTTGGCCTCATCGATCGGGATGGCAAAAGAAACTTGCTCCTTTTGCCCGTCGGCACGTCGAATGTTGATGGCGATCACCCGGCCGAATTTGTTGAGCAATGGCCCGCCGGAGTTGCCTTCTCCGAGTTGCGTGTCGACCCGCAACAACGGAACTCCCTGGTATTCTTCGATTCGGGTGATGCTGGTTGGAATCACTGACAGCCCGAACTCTTCGCTGTAGCCTATGGCAACGGCCGTTGCGCCGACATTTACGATAGACGATCTCCCCAGTCGCAGCGCGGTCAGGTTTTCCGGTGGCAGGGCCAGCACGGCGATATCGAGTTTCGGGTCACTGAGGATCATCCGCGCTTTGAGGCTGCCTCCCTTGAGGAACTGCAGACGGATCGATTCTGCCCCTTCAACCACATGTAGACTGGTGACGGCATAACCGCGATCCGAGATAACAAAGCCGCTACCGGTACTCTTTTCGGTCAGAACCTTGAAAATTCCGGGGCTGGCCTGACGAATCATATCTGGCAGTGCAAGAGCTTTGGCCGCGGCTTTGCGCGCACTGCGCCGGGCTTTCCTCTTCTTCTTTTTTGCGATCAGTTGTGAGCGACGTTGTGCTGTCGGGGTACGATTCAGTTCATCGGCAACCTTGCGCCAGGAGCGTTGCAGCAGCTGCAGGGGCAGTTCGGCCAGAATCTGACGACTCATATCGGCCAGGGTGTCACGGGTCAACTGGCGGATCCATTTGACTTCCTGGGCCATCTCCTGAGCGTCGAAAAAATTGCCTTTTTGCATGCTTTCGCTGGTGTAATCCTTTTCGAGCAGACGGATCTTCTCCAGATCTTTGTCGATGTAGTAGACAACGATATGTCCTTCAAGGACTGCACTGTAGCTGAACATTTTGATCGGTGAGGCCAGGAAGCAGGTGCCGAAGGTTGCCATGGCCGCCATCGGACTGCTGTTGCCGAGACCGTAGGTATAACGCAGGTCGATGGTCAGCAAGAAAGAGTCGGGTTCGCCTTCCTGGCGAAAGCTCTGTTGATCTTCAACCCGATAACCGGGCAAGACCTTGAGGCGACCACGGATGACGGTTTTTTCCAGACCTTCAGCCAGGCCGTAGCCGAAGTCGTCAACTTCGGTAGTATAAAATTGATCCAGGGTTTCCTGGTACGAGGTTTCCCAGAGATTTGAATCGTAGAGTTGCGGATCAAGAGAGATGCTCAGGTAGGCTGAGCGGTTGATCCGTTCATCGGCCCGGGCGGTGGCCGGGTTGTTGATGGTCGCCAGCAATAACAGCAGGCTGAAGGCGATGAAACGGATATGAAGCGGCATGGTCAGTATCCTGCATTCATGAGGGAACGGCGTGAAATGTCTGAATGGACGTTAAGGTTCTTCGACTCAGGCAGACCTTGTCAGACCAAACTATAACGCAGCCCCGAAAAAAATCAATAAACACTCATGAGCGGGAGAAAATGTTACATTTGCCCCTGCAGCAACAGGGGGTCGAGTTCGCCCTGTTCGTCCAGGGCAAACAGATCATCGCAGCCACCGACATGGTGATTATCGATAAAGATCTGCGGTACGGTGTGGCGTCCGGCGCGTTGGTGCATCTGATTCTCAAGCTCGGTATCACTGGTGACATCGTACTCGACAAAGGAAATTCCCTTGATACTCAGAAGTTCTTTGGCGCGGTGACAGAAGGGGCAGTAGCTCTTGGTGTAGATTTCGGTATGTCCCATGAATAACTCCCTACCTGACCAGGTCATAGGTTCAATCCCCGAATCTGCGGGTACAAGACAGATTCAGGTTCATGTTATCATGTGTCACAATTTCGGTGCAGGAGGGCAAGTCTAGCCGAAAAGTTAGGGTCTGCAAGCGGTGAATTTGCAGAAAACCGGTCCTGCCATTCGGTTTTTGAGCTAACTGCCTGAAACCAGTGATTCCTGGGGAGGAAAGTATGAAAAAGATTTTTTTCCTGCTGTTTTTTTTGCTATTTCTGATGTTGCCCGGATGTGCGAAAAAGGTCGATTTAGGCCCGGGCTATGAAAGAACCAGCAAGCATTTATTACAGGCTCTGCGGTGGCAGGACTATCAGGGCGCAGCTATGTTTCTTGCCGAGCAGGATGGGCGCCAGTTGCTCGACAGCTTTGAGCAACTCAATGATCTACATGTTGTTGAAGCCGAATACAAATACAGTCGCCTGAATCAAAAAGAAGGCACCGCCGAAAGCGAATTGATTCTCAGCTATTACATGCTCCCGTCGACCCGGATCAAGGACTGGTCGTGGAAAATCGACTGGGTTCTGATTCCGCTCGATACGCAACAGCGGGGTCGTTGGCAGGTGCAGGGGCCGCCACCGGCTTTCCCCTGAAAAATAAATAAATATGCAATAAAAAACATCATATTTTCAGCCTGTTAAATCCTCCCTCGGTTGAGCGGACAGGGTTAAAAATGGCCTTGATTTTGCTTTGCTGTCTGTGGTATTTACCTGCATACTGTATACGATTTTCGGTACTGTAAGTCGTCCATACATCGGGCAATTATCCCCTCAAGAGGGGTTTTCGGCCTCCCTGATTCAGGGGGGTCGAAGCAGGTTGACAGGAGGCCAGTTTGGCAGAGGTGATTTTTTCCAGCTGGGGCAGAGAGATTGTCGACAACCGCAAGGGGCAACCCAAACCCCTGAGCGAGTTGCAGATAAAGCTTCCGGCTCAATATCTTGAAGAAGGTGAAGTCAAGGCGTTCATCGGTTGGGATGGTTTCATCCTGCTCGACAAGAAGGTCGATGTGGTCGCCATGGCGGCCGAATACATGAAGCGGGTGCAGGAAAAATACTGCTGCGGCAAGTGTACGCCCGGCAAGAAGGGCACCCGGGTTCTGCAGGATACCCTGGAGAGAATTCTCGCCGGTCACGGCCAGGAAGAAGATCTGCAGACCATAGAAGATCTGGCGCTGTTACTGGAGAACTGCAAGTGCACTCTGTGCATGACCGCTGCCGTGCCGGTCTTCGATACGATCCGCTATTTCCGTGAGGATTACCTGGCCTACACGCGTGGCGAAAAAACCCCGGTTAACGGTTTGCGCTATACGGACAAACTGACGGCACCCTGTATGGATCGCTGTCCGGCTCATATCGACATCCCGGCCTATATCGAAGAGATCAAGGACCGTCGTTTCGAAGAATCGCTCGACGTGATCCGCCGCAACATGCCGATCCCGGCGGTTTGCGGCCGGGTCTGTCCCCATCCCTGTGAGACTGCCTGTCGTCGTGCTCTGGTTGATGAGCCGATCAGTATCATGGTGCTCAAGCGGGTGGCGGCTGATCACGAATGGATGCACCACAAGCAACCGCCGATGAAACCCGCACCGGCCAGGGGCAAAACGATCTGTGTCGTCGGCGGTGGCCCGGCAGGGATCTCTGCCGCCTACTATCTGGCGCTCGATGGCTTCAAGGTAACGGTTCTCGACATGCTCCCCGAGCCGGGTGGCACCGTTGCCGTCGGGATTCCCGATTACCGGATGCCGCGTGATCTGTTGCGTCGCGAATACGAAATTGTCGAAGCTCTCGGTGTCGAAATCAAATACAATACCAAGCTTGGTGTCGATGTCTCATTGAAAGAGTTGAAAGAACAGTATGATGCCGTTTTCCTCGGGGTCGGAGCCTTCCGTTCCAAGCCGATGGGTGTCGAAGGTGAAGACGCAGGCTACGAGGGTTTTTCGGAAGGTGGCATTAACTATCTGCGCGCGGTTGCTCTGGGCCAGCCGATCGAAACCGGCAAGCGCGTGATTGTGGTTGGTGGGGGCAATACCGCTATCGACTGTGTGCGGGTTGCCCTGCGCGAAGGAGCCGAGGATTCAATTCTTATCTACCGCCGGACGCGTAAAGAGATGCCAGCTGAATCCTACGAGGTGGATGACGCGGACGAAGAAGGCGTACAGTTTGAATTTCTGCGCAACCCGACGCGCCTGATTCATGAGAATGGCAAGGTTACCGGGGTTGAGGTGGTGGTGATGGAACTCGGTGAGCCGGATGAATCGGGCCGCCGACGTCCCGCACCGGTTCCGGGCAGTGAATATATCATCCCCTGCGATATGGTGATTCCTGCCATCGGCCAGGACCCGGACCTCAGCTTTCTTGAGCAGGATGACCTGGGGATCGAAACCACCCGCTGGAGCACGATCGTGACCAAGGGCGGGGTGTTGATGACCGACTCTGAAGGGGTCTTCGCCGCCGGCGACTGTGAAATCGGTCCGATGACGGTTGTCGCTGCGGTCGGTCAGGCGCGGCGGGCGGCGCTTGCCATGTCACGCTGGCTGACCGAAGGCAAAGCCTATCGTGATGACGCCGATGCCATGGAAGATCTGGTCGCCGAACTCGGCGTCTTTGACAAGAACGAAAACACCGGACTGTTCGGCGGCTTGCATCGTGAGCATCAGCCGAAGGTTAATGGTATCGAGCGGGCCAGATCTTACGATGAAATTGAACTGGCGATGCCTGAAAGTCAGGCCGTGACCGAAGCGGAGCGTTGCTTGCGCTGCTACCGTGTCGGCATGATTGCGGTCGGCTGAAACGACGTAAACCAGAGCTGAACGCCGGAAAATATCCCGGCCGATTGCCTGATGTGGAGAAATCATGGTCAACCTCAAGATTGATGGTCGTGACATAGAGATTGCCAAGGGTGCTACCATCCTTGCGGCCGCTGAAAAAGCCGGGATCAATATCCCGACCCTCTGTTTTTTAAAGAAAATCTCCCCGACCGGTGCCTGTCGCATCTGCGTGGTCGAGATCGAGGGCGCCGACAAGCCGATGACCGCCTGCAACACCCTGGCAATCAACGGGATGGTCGTGACGACCCAGTCGGAAAAACTGCACAAGATCCGCCGCCAGGTGATGCAACTGATGCTGGTCAACCACCCGCTCGATTGCCCGGTTTGTGATGCCGGTGGTGAATGTGACCTGCAGGACAGTTGCTACGGTCTCGATGTCGATACCCAGCGTTTTGAAGGGGAGAATCTCAATCACGAGGATATCAGTAACTGGCCGTTGATCCAGCAGATTCCCTCGCGCTGTATTCTCTGTGAAAAATGTGTCAAGGTCTGTCATGAGCTGGTCGGTGCCAGCGCGCTGGCGGTGCATAATCCCGGCGAGGCGGCCTACATCGATACCGTCGATGGCAAGCCGCTCGACTGCGAGTTCTGCGGTAACTGCGTGGCAGTCTGCCCCACCGGGACGCTGAACTCCAAGCCGTTCAAGTTCAAGGCCCGGCCCTGGGCATTGCGCAAGACCCCGACCGTCTGCACCTTCTGCCCCAGTCACTGTCAGATCGATATTAATGTTCAGAACAACGAAATCTATCGCATCACTTCTGATGACGAAGGAACCACCAATAATGGCAACCTGTGTATCGGCGGGTTCTTCAGCTACGGTTACGTCAATCATGCGGAGCGTCTTACCCAACCGTTGATCGACCAGCAGCCGGTCAGCTGGGACCAGGCCTTCGACAGGCTGGTCGAGACGATCGAGAATCTGCGATCCTCCGACGGGCCCCAGGTGTTTGCCGGTCTTGGTTCGCCGCACCTCAGCAACGAAGAGAACTATCTGTTCCAGAAGATGTTCCGCGTCGCGATCGGCAGCAACAATATCGATTCCGAGGCCCGTTTCGGAGCCATGCGCAGCCTGCGTGCGACCGAAGCGGTGCTGGGACTGCGTGGTGCCAGTAATCTGCTCAGCGCTATCGGCAAGGCTGAAGCGGTATTGGTGTTCGGAGCCGACCCCACTGCCGAAGCTCCGGCGGTTGACTGGCAGGTCCAGAACGCCTGCCGTCGCAACGATGCCAAATTGATCGTCGCCGGGATGCGCAAGGTCAAGCTGAGCAAGTTTGCCAACGTTTCACTGACCTGCAAACCGGGCACTGAACTCGAACTCGCCAACGGGATCAGTCGTCTGCTCTATGAGCGCAATCTGCTCGACAGCGATTATCTCAACCAGTACCTTGAGAATCCTGATGAGCTCAAGAGCCATCTTGACAGTATTGATCTGGATGCAATCAGCAGCGCAACCGGGGTTTCACGCCCTCAGCTCGAAGAGGCAGCCGATACGCTCGGCGCCGCCAGAACAGTGGCAATAATCTTCGGCGCCGATGTCACCAGAAGCGCTCGCGGGTACGAAAAGTCGATCGCGATTTCCGATCTGGCGATTCTCAGTGGCGCGTTGCGTGGCGGTGATGCAGGCGGACTTTTCCCGCTTGACGAAAAGGGCAATATCCAGGGGATGCTCGATATGGGCGTCTGTCCCGAGTATCTGCCCGGCTACCAGCCCTATGCTGAATCGCGGGAACGTTTCGGCAAGGCGTGGAAAACGGAACTTCCCGAGGGCGGTCTCGATGCCATGGGAATCCTTGAAGGAATTGAAGCCGGTAACGTCAAGTTTCTCTATCTGGCAGCAACCAATCCCCTGAGTTTCCCCAATGCCAATCGTTGGCGCAAGGCGCTTGAAAAGGTCGATGTTCTGGTGGTGCAGGATATCCTGCCGACCGAAGTCACCCGACTGGCCACAGTGGTTCTGCCCGGCGCAAGCTATGCCGAAAAAGGCGGCAGCGTGACCTCGCTGGATCACCGGGTCCGCTCACTCGAAAAGGCGATTTCCTCGCCGGGCGAAGCTCGGGAAGACTGGGAGATTTTCGCCGGGCTCTATGGCCGCTTGCAGAAACAGGCCGTCAGCATCAGTCGCAGTGAAATTCTGGCCGAAGTCAGTAGCCTCAGTTCGCTCTACGGGGATATCTGCTTTGTCGGTGACGAACGCAACCGACCCTGTTTCAAGCAGCCTTATCGTCCTGCTCCCAAAGGCCTTAAATACCAGGCACCGCAGGTCGATGAAGTTGAAACCGGTCTGCAGCTGGTCAGTCGCAAATCGATCTATCATTTCGGAACCACCTCGACCTGGTCAGCAGGCCCGCTCGAAGTGGAAGCTGAGGGTGTGATTCACGTCAGCCCGGCCGATGCCGCAACCGCCGGTGTGATTGATGGTGGCCGGGCCAAATTAACCAGCCGCCAGGGCTCGACCAGTGGCCCGGTAAAAGTCGATGAAAACCTGCCTGCCGGGTTGGTCTTTGCGCCCTATCATTTTGCCGAACTCGGGATTCAGGCGCTGCTGGCCGATGGCAGTAACCGGATCGGTGTTGAGCTGACCAAGGGGGGATGATGGAATACGCCAACTATCAGGATAAAATTGTGTACACCGAAGATAAGGCCAACAAGGTCTCTCTGGGAGAAACGAAACATGGCCGCATGACCCTCTGGTGTTTGTTGCCGGGGCAGGGGATTAAGCCCCACGTCCATGCCGGTGATCACTACTGGGTGGTGCTTGAAGGCCGCGGCAATTATCTGGCCGAGGGAGAGTCTCCGGTTGCGGTGGCGCCCGGAACGGTTCTGGTTGCCCCGGCTGGTGAGTCGCACTGTATCGAGAATACCGGCAGTGCAGGACTGGTTTTTGTCAGTATTTCGGCTGGTTGAGATCGGTTTCTATATGTAAAAAGGCCAGTTGCTCGGTAGAGCAACTGGCCTTTTTTATTTCGACCCGCCTAACTAGGCAGGTAACTCCCCGCCTCAGGTAAAGCCGGAGCCGGCGGTGCATGCAAAGCAATGCTCGCCGACGGCAATGGCAGTCCCCCTTTCCGGCAGTCCTTCGAATTCACTGATATGGGTCGGCTTGCCGCCCAGCGGAATATGCGCTGCCTGGTTGAAATCACAGTCATAGAGGTTGCCGTCCCAGGCTACCGACACCAGAGTACGGCACATCAGGCCGTCGAGGGTGCAGCTGTTGAAACCGGAGTGCAGTTTTTCCATGTAGGCATCGAAATTTTCAGACTGTTCGAGCCAGTCGGCGAAGCGCCCGAGCGGCATGTTGGCAAAGATAAACAGGCTGTTGAAATGCAGGTTCCATTTGCGCGCCAGATCGTGCTTGAACTTACGCTCGGCCGCTTCCTGATCGGTCGGCATGAAGGCCCCTGAAGGGTTGGCGACCAGATCCAGTTCAAGGCCGCTGCCCTCGATACCGTAACCGACGTCATTCAGTTTCTGAAGCATTTTCAGCGATGGATCCATCACCCCGTCGCCACGCTGTGCGGCCAGCTGCCCTTCATTGGTTGAGGGGAAGCTGGCAATCAGAATAACCCGGTGTTCACGAAACAGTTCCAGCAGGTGGGTTTTATCCGGTTGAGACAGGGCGGTAAGGTTGGTGCGCAGCATCAGGCGGTCTGTCGACGGCGCGAGGTTGCCGATCAGGTGCTCGATATGCGGGACCAGTTCCGGGGCACCGCCGGTGATATCGATAGTGGCAAAGCGGTTGCGCTTAGCGTAGGCAATCACCTGCTCCATGGTCTGCAGGCTCATGACCTCCTTGCGGCCCGGCCCGGCAGACAAGTGGCAGTGACGGCACTTGAGATCGCATAACAGGCCGGTATTGATCTGCAGCGTATGGGCCTGATCACGCTTCAGGCTCACCCCTTCCCGTGTCAGGCGTAGTTCAAAACTGTTGTGGAGCGTGTCTTTCATCTAGAGAGAAACCTTTTCGGCCAGCTTGCGCATCTGCACGCCATGAACCAGCGAGGCTCCGCCACGGATCGCATTGGCAACGTGAACCGCCTCGGTCATCTCGCCGAGGTTTGAGCCCTTTTCAAGGCAGGAGGTTGTGTAGGCCTCAATGCAGTAAGGACATTGCACTGCATGGGCGACCCCCAGAGCGATTAACGCTTTTTCCCGTGCACTCAGCTCACCTTCGGCGAAGACTGCAGCGTAATAATCAAAGAATTTATGGGCAAGCTCAGGAGCATCCTTGCCGATGTCGGCAAATTTTTTCAGATCTTCTCGTTCGTAGTAATCGCTCAATGGTCCCTCCTGCAGGGTTAATGAAGACCCATTCTACCAGAAAAACAGGGCTTTTGCCTATCGCCTGCGCCGCAGTTGGTATTTACGCACCGCACGATTGTGTTCCTTCAGGGTATGGGAAAACTGATGGCTGCCATCACCACGGGCGACAAAGTAGAGATAGCGGCTCTCCGCCGGGCGGGCCGCTGCCAGCAGGGCCTGGTAGCCGGGACTGGCAATCGGACCAGGCGGCAGACCGCGATTCAGATAGGTATTGTAAGCCGATGGCCGCTGCAGATCCTTGCGCGTCAGGTTGCCGTTGAAGTTGTCGAGGCCGTAGATGACGGTCGGGTCGGTTTGCAGCGGGATGTTGCGCCGCAGCCGATTATGGAAAACCGCCGAGATCAACGGCATTTCCTCGTCAAGACCGGTCTCCTTCTGGATGATTGAAGCCAGGGTGACCAGTTGATGTTTGTTCAGGGGCAGATCTCCCTTGAGTGATTTCTGCAGACGGGTGAACTGGCGATTGAATTCGCTGACCATCATTCGTAGCAGTTCAGGTTCACTGACCCCGGGGACGAAGCGGTAGGTCTCGGGATAAAGATAGCCTTCAAGGCTTTGCGCCTTGATTCCCAGTTCGTCCAGCAACGCAGGATCATGCGCGGCGGCCAGCAGTCTGGCCGGGTCGGCAACCCCTCTGGCAGCAAGGCGGTCACTGATCTGCTGCAGGCTGAAACCTTCGGGAAGAGTGATCTGGGTCTGAACAACATCTCCGGCAACCAGCCGTTCAAGGACCGTATTCGGGGCGGCAGTCAGGGTGAAATTATAGACACCGGCCTGAATGGCGGCATCGTAGTTTCGCAAACGCGCCAGCAGACGGAAAGCTAGTGGTGAACGAATGATTTTCTGCTCGGCCAGCCGGTTGGCAACCTGGATCAGCGAACTGCCCGGTTTGATGGTCAACGAGCTATCTGGAGGCGGTGTCAGGGGTGCCAAGGCCCACCAGGCAAGACCAATGCCGACGGCAGACAGGAGGATAAACACCAGCAGCAGGCGTTGAATCAGCCGCATCGGTTTCACTAGAGATTGAAGCGGTTCTCGGTACCGCTACGCAGCCGTTCGATATTGGCGCGGTGACGCCAGATAACGATCCCGGCAATAATCAGGGTGGCGGCAAACAGCGGGTTGTAACCTTCGAGTAGCAGCACCAGCAAAGGTACTGCAGCCGCAGCGCTGATTGAAGCCAGTGAAATGAAACGCCAGCAATAAAGCACCGCGATGAAAATCACCAGAGCGCAGAGGACTGCCAGTGGCGAAAGAACCAGGAAGATGCCGAGGGCTGTCGCAACCCCCTTGCCACCTTTGAACCCAAGGTAGACCGGGTAGCAGTGCCCCAGAAAAGCCGCTAGGGCGACCAGTGCCGTGTGGGTCGGAGTCAGGTTGAAATAAGAATTCGCCAGCAGGACCCGAAGCAGACCTTTGAGGCAGTCACCGACCAGGGTTAGAATTCCCAGGGTGCGCCCGGCAACCCGGTAGACATTGGTGGCACCGATGTTGCCACTGCCCGCGTTGCGCACATCTTCACCACCAACCAGCCGGGTCAGAATTACACCCGTGGGGATGGCGCCGATCAGATAGCTGCTGAGTAATAAAAAGAAAAGAGTCATGATGGATTTCTTTTAGGGAGATAAGCAGGTTGGTCAGGTTTCCCGGTGTTTGGCCTGCTCCAGAAAGAGTGAAATTATTGACGGACTGTTTTTACCATTCTCACGTGGGAAAAAGCAAGAAGACCGGGGGGATAACCAGGATGAATTCGTCCTAACCTGCAAATCCAGCCACACTGTCGATCTAATCTTTGTGCTGGTCATATATCCGCGGATCGAGTATAAAGGAAACTCCTTCATCCTCGGAGAATCTGGCATTGAGTTTAAAAGAAATTCAAG
>JAJRWF010000042.1 GCA_024276905.1 Deltaproteobacteria bacterium | reverse complement strand
TCGCTCCGGTCGGGCACTTGGCGTTGCACAGGCCATCCCCCTTGCACAGAATCTCCTTGACCTTGGCCTTCTTGCCGTACGGAGTCTCAACAAACGTAATGGCATCGTATTTACAGCAGGTGATACAGGCCCCGCAGGAGATGCAGTCATGCACGTTGACATCGCAGACTGACCCGGAGGCGGTGACCGTCTCCCCCGAGAGGATCGTGACGGCACGGCCAGCCGCGCCGTAAGCCTGGCTGATCGTCTCGCTGATATGCTTCGGATAATGTGCAGTACCACATAAGAACACCCCGTCAGAACCAAAGTCGACCGGCCGCAGCTTGACGTGGGCTTCCTGGAAGAAGCCGTCGGGGTTCATTGAGCACTTGTAAAAGCGCGCCATGTCCGCTCCGGAATCGGACGGGTTGACCGCCGCCGACAGCACCACCAGATCAGCTTCCAGCTCCAGCTTCTGACCCAGCACCAGATCGGGCACTGTTACCTGGAGACCGTCTCCGGCAGCTTCGACGACCGGCTTGTTGTCCGGTTCGAAGCGGATGAACTTGATGTCTTTATCCGCTGCTTCGCGGTAATAATCTTCCTTGAAACCGTAGGTACGCATGTCACGGAAGAGGATGCTGATCTCCATTTCCGGGTTTGTCTCTTTAAGCTTCAGGGCGTTCTTGACCGCCTGGCCGCAACAGACCCGGCTGCAGTAATTCTTGTCTTCCTGCCGACAGCCGACACACTGAATCATCACCAGGTTCCGGGCGTTCTGAACCCTGTCGCTCTGCTGGACGATTTCCGCTTCAAGCGTCAGCTGGGTGATAACCTGTTCGTTTTCGCCGTAAAGGTATTCAGTCGGTTGATGTTCGACGGCGCCGGTAGCGATGATGACTATACCGTGCGCGATCTCCCGCGCCTGTCCCCCGGTGGTCACAGAGGTGAGAAAATTACCGACATAACCGGTAACCTCTTCAATAGTGCAATCGGTCAACACCCGGAGCGAGGGGTGCTGATAGACCTTGCGGGTCAACCCGTTCAGGTATTCCTGAACATCCATCCCGTCCAGGGTGTAGTGGATATTTCTGGCCATCCCACCAAGATCAGACTCTTTTTCGAGCAGGTAGACCTCGAACCCTTGCTCGACCATGCTCAGGGCGCTGGTCATCCCGGCGGGGCCACCGCCGATCACCAACGCCGTCTTGTTGACCGGCAGGTCAAATTCCTTCAACGGCTGCAGATGCGCAGCCCGGGCCACCGACATGCGGACGATGTCCTTGGCCTTTTCGGTGGCTTTTTCCTTTTCTTTGGAATGGACCCAGGAGCAATGCTCGCGGATATTGGCGAATTCGAAGAAGTACTGGTTGATCCCCGCTTCACGGCAGGTATCCCGGAACAAGGGTTCGTGAGTTCGTGGGGTACAGGCCGCCAGCACCAGCCGGTTGAGGCCTTTTTCGACGATCTGTTTGGAGATCTGATTGGCATTTTCGGTCGAGCAGGCGAACAGGTTCTCACCGGCCCAGGAAACGTTCGGCAAGGTTGCGGAGTATTCAACCAGCGCCGGGATATCAACCACCCGGCCGATATTGGCACCGCAGTGGCAGACCACTACACCGATCTTCAGTTCTTCTTCTGAAGTGTCCCGTTCTTCAGGGTAGACCCGCTCGCGGCTCAACCGGTCACGCCGTTTGTTGAGCAATTCACCAATCAGGGCATCGGCGCCGCTGGCGCTGACGACGGCCTCGGGGATGTCGGCCGGACCCTGGAAGGCTCCGCTGACAAACACCCCTTCGCGGGTGGTCAGGATCGGGTTGCGCGGGTCGGTCTTGCAGAAGCCGTGCTCGTTGAGTTCGATGTCGAAGGTGGTCGCCAGTTTCTCGACATCTTTCGGCGGATTGAGCCCGACCGACAGCACGATCAGATCAAATTCCTCTTCCTTGACCCCCTCGTCCAGGGTGGAGTAACGGATGGTGACGTTCTTGTTCTCGGGAATCTCCCGCCCGATATTGACATAACTTCTGATGAAACGGACGTCATCGAGCTTTTCGGCGCGTTGATAGAAACGCTCGAAATCCTTGCCGTGAGCGCGGATATCATTATGGAAGATGGTCGCGTCGAGGCCGCTGTCATGGTCTTTGGCCAGGATCACCTGCTTCTGGGTGTAGGTACAGCAGACCGCCGAACAGTAGCTGTTGCCGCCGGGGATGACCTGGCGGGAACCGACACACTGGATCCAGGCAATTCTGTGCGGATGTTGTTTGTCCGACGGGCGCAGAACCTCGCCCTCGAAAGGCCCGGTGGAACAGAGCAGCCGTTCGAAATCGAGACTGGTGACGACATTCTCCATGACGCCGTAACCGAAATCGGTCCGCAGTTTGGGATCGAAGGTGTCATAACCGGGCGCCAGCAGGATCGCCCCGACTTCCAGTTCGATCGTCTCCGGCTTCTGATGGAGATCAATCGCATTCGGCTTGCAGACCCCGACACAGATCTGGCATTTCTCCTCTTTGAGGTAGAGGCAGGTCTCGGGGTCGACGTAGGTTACCAGGGGTTCGGCCTGGGAGAAGTAGATGTGAACCGACTTTGACTCCGACAGCTCCTGATTGAAGGGGTCGGGGATTTTAACCGGGCAGTAGTCGACGCAGATGTTACAACCGGTACATTTGTCTTCGAGAATATAGCGCGGCTTCTTGGTTACCTTGACCTTGAAGTCACCCGCTTCACCGGCGACCTCGTCGACCTCGGCATAGGTAATGATCTCGATATTGGGGTGCCGCGAGCACTCAATGAATTTGGGCGACTCGATACACATCGAGCAGTCATTGCTGGGAAAGGTTTTGTCCAGCTGCGACATCTTGCCCCCGAGTGACGGTGCTTTATCGACCAGATAGACCCGAAAGCCCGAATTCGCCATATCGAGAGAGGCCTGAATACCGCTAATCCCGCCACCGACAATCAGGACATCGCCCAGATTGCGCTCTGCAGTTGGATCTGCAAGTTGTAATTCGCCTGAGTTGCTTGCCATGGTTCTTCCCTTATCTAGAGAACTTCCTGAATGATTTCGGTGATATCCCTGATTTCGAGGACACCCTCATCCAGGTCGAGACAGCTGTCAGTAAAGTTGGTGATGCAGTAGGGGCAGGAGGTGACCAGCACCTCGGCGCCGGCATCGACCGCCTGTTGCACGCGCAGATCGGAGAAGCGGTCTTCCTTGGGGGTCTCAACCCAGATCCGGCCACCGCCGCCGCCGCAGCACAAACTCTTTTCGCGGTTGTCGGCCATCTCGCTCAATTCCAGACCGGCCACCTGTTGCAGCAGCTCGCGCGGTTCATCATAGATGTCATTATGACGACCCAGGTAGCAGGGGTCGTGGTAGGTGACTTTCCGGGCATATTCATTCTTGAGTTCAAGTCGGCCGTCCTTCACCAGATCATTAATAAACTGGGAGATGAAAACCACCTCGAAGTTGACCATGAACTCGGGGTATTCATTTTTGAAGCTGTGATAGCAATGGGGTGAAGAGACCAGAACCTTCTTCACGCCATGATCGATAAATTCCTTGATGTTGTCTTTCGCCAGGCGTTTGAACAGCTCTTCGTTGCCGGTCTTGCGGATACTTTCGCCGCAGCAACTCTCTTTGGTTCCGAGGATGCCGAACTCGACTCCGGCCTTGTTCAGGATGTTGGTCGTCGCAACCGCAACCTCGCGCATGCGCGGGTCATAGCTGAGGTAACAGCCGGTGAAATAGAGGACCTCCATCCCTTCGGTGTGGGTCTTGACCGGCAGGCCTTTGGCCCACTCCGCGCGCTTTTCCCGCTCGCCGCCCAAGGAGTTGCCTTCGGAGGTCAGACTGGCGACCACCGTCTGGATCGGCCCGACATTGCCCGGGTAGACGTCATATTCAGCACCGAGCTTACGCAAGGCAACGCCGGCGGTGATCTGGTCCACGCCTCTGGGGCAGTTGTCAACACAGGTTTTACAGGTGGTGCAGCGCCACATTTCTTCCTGATCGATCTCGGTCAAACCGAAGGTCGCCTGGCGGATCAGCTTGCGCATACTGAAATCCCGCACCCGGTTCCAGGGGCAAACGGCATCACAGCGTCCGCACTGATAGCAGTACTTGAAAGAGTCGCCACCGTTCTCCTTGATGACTTCGATAATCTCTTTTTCGGGAGCTAGAGTTTCCACAATTTCACCTATGCTTTCAAATTCCCCTCTCTCTGAGGGAGAGGGCCAGGGTGAGGGGGTGCCGGAGCAATAGCCATCTGCCTCCCCCCTCATCCGGCCTTTGGCCACCTTCTCCCTCAGGGAGAAGGGCTAAGGGTTTTTAACTCAGCCTTTACTCTTGGAAATCTGGGCGACCAGATCACTGACTTTGTCGATGCCGAAGCGGTTGACCAGCGACTCGAGACCGATCTCGATCTCGTCCCGTTTCTCCTCGTCTTCCTCCTCCTCGACCTCCACTTCACGCTCTTCGATGGTCAGGGCGTCAACCAGACACCACTTGACGCACAGTGGTTCCTCTTCGCCTTCGCACATATCGCATTTGAGCGGCAGGCCGGAATCGGGCTCCTTGAACTCGTCGCGCGAGGGGCAGGCGGCGCGACAGAAGGCGCACTCGTCGTATTCTTTGCCGTCGATGATGTATTTGTCACGTCCCGCGCATTCGGCGACCGCGTAGTCCCCGGCGTAGACCGGCACGTAGACATCGCGCAGCGGCTCATGGATCACCCGGATGCGTGAGCGCGCCGGGTTGTTGCTGCTGTACTTCGGTATGGCGTGGAATGAGGAGCAGATCACCTCGCAGGCTCGGCAGCCGTTGCATTTATCCACATCAATTTTGATCGTCTTGATGGTCTTGGTCTTCTTGGCACTCATCCTGATCAGGCCTCCACACTGTTTTCTGTCGAAGCTTCCTGGTCGGAAGCCTCTGCATCGTCCTTCAGAATCCCTCTTTTGAGGAAATCTTCACTCACGTAATCCAGACCCAGCTCTTTTAAAGATTCCGCGGTTGGAATGCCGTCAGAATTCCAGCCTTTGAGCTTGTAGTAGGCATCGAGCAGTTCTTCCTCGAGTTCGGGGAATCTCTTCTTCCAGTGATTTGCCGGCGGCTTTTCATCCTTGCGGCGCATACCGCGACGGGTATTGATGGCCCGTACCAGGGTCCGATAGCGCTTGGCGGCTTTGGTGAGCTTGTCCTTGTCCATCTCGATTCCGGCACCGGCCGAGATGAATTTGGGGTAATTGTGAATATGGTAGGGCGGCTTGAGCGGGAAGGACGAGAGACCGGCGCATTGACCGAGAGCATCGTCGATATAGTGCATCGTCTCCTGCCAGTCGACGATGTCGCAGGCCATATCAACCGTCGGGTAGTAGGGGTTCGAATTCTCGCCGCGGAATTCCCAGTCGAGCAGAATCTGCTTGAACTTGTCGTCGGGAACCTGAATCCAGTCCGAGACAAAGGCTTCGCGCTCCTCCTTGGTGGCAAAGGGTGCCTGGGGGAACTGGCCTTCGATCTGGGTGATGTTCATCTTCTCGCCGGTGGCGTACATCAAAAAATAGACCGGATTGAGCATCGACAGCTTGAGCGGTAGCTGCTCGTGTTTCTTGATATTGTTATGCGCATAGGCATCGGCGCCATTACCGATCTTTTTGGCTGCCCAGTAGGTGCCGTCGGCCAGCACATCGCCGATCCCTTCGCGGCGCACAATCTTGTCGAGCAGATAGAAGAAGCGGCCCTCACTGTCTTCGGGCATATCGGGGAAGTCTTTATCGGTCAAAATACCGTTTTCGAGCAGCTCGAGGGCAAAGGCCATTACCTGCGGGGCCGAAAAACCGTCGACGCCATATTCGGTAGCCTTCTGGGCGATGCGCAGACCGAAGTCGAGGTCGGAAAAAGCGCCCATGGTATAGGTCAGCTTGGTGAAGCACTTCATCATGTAGGTC
>JAJRWF010000041.1 GCA_024276905.1 Deltaproteobacteria bacterium | reverse complement strand
GGCCCCGACATCAAGCCCATCACAATGAATCTCTATCCCCTGCCCTGGCCCCAAGGCTATTTCAATCCGATCCGCCAGATCGACTCGTTGCATCACCATAGCCAACTCATGGTACCCGTCGGACCTGCGCCCCAGAACATGCAGACAGAGATTGATCTTGGCCGGAGCATTGACCACCAAAGTTTTCACGCAATATTCCTCCGCAAACAGGTGATTCTTTTTACACACCGTCGATATCATCTTCCGCTCAACAAGAAGCTGTCAAGTCAGCACCGCCGAACCCACCAGGGACCAGCTCGAATGTCGAAGGAATTTCCCCGGAGAAAGAAACAGCATTCCACTCCGCCACCACTACCGCCACCACTACCGCCACAAAAAACACCTGCCACAGATGGCGCATTTTCGCCACCTGCGGCCGACAACAGCCACACGGGGGCAACAGCAAGAATGAGAGTGCGCAAATCCCACAATTAAAAACATTATTTCCAGTGTGATTTCAACCTATTCGGCATTGCGCAAACAGCTTTTTAAAAGTGGCACTATCCTTGCCAGTACTCCATATCCGCAGGTAAAAATAAAATGGCTTTTGATGTCCTGCGTCGTCCCCGGGAAACGTTGACAATATAATTTGACAGTGAAAACAATTTACCCAATGCTCCTTGCGAAAATATTTATTCTTCTTCTGCCCCTGACACTGCTGGCAGCGAGTCTGTCCCTGGCTGACCCCGTCACCATCAAGTTCAGCCACGCAGACAGTCGGCTCTCGCCCAAGGGCAAGGCAAGTGAGTATTTAAAACGGTTGGTCGAACAACGTTCGAATAACCGTATCCGGGTTGAGATTTACCCTAACGGGTCACTGTTTGATGACCGGGATGCTCTTGAGGCACTGAAGTTCAATGCCATCCAGATGACAGCGCCGAGTCTGACCAGGCTTTCTGTCAGCAACCCGCAACTGCTGCTCTTTGACTTGCCCTTTTTGTTTCAGAATGTCGAACAGCTGCATGCTGTCATCGACGGCACAATTGGGCGCAGAATGCTTGAAGCCAGCAGTCGCAATGGTCTGATCGCTCTTTCATTCTGGGATAAGGGCTTCAAACAGTTCACAGCCAACCGCCGACTGTTTTTGCCGCGGGATGCCGTCGGACTCACGTTCCGCAGTGGGGAATCGAGTGTCGTCAGGGAACAGTTCAGAACCCTTGATGCTATTCCACAAACGGTACCGCTCCCGCAACTCTACTCCTCCCTGGAAAAGGGAGAGACTGACGGGCAGGAGAACACACTGGGCGACATATACAATCGGGGACTTTATCAGGTACAGTCCAACCTGACCATCAGCAACCATGGGTACCTGGGCTATATGGTCCTGACCAACGACAACTTCTGGGGACAGCTGCCCAAAGATCTGAAAGTTATTATCCAGGGCGCAATCAAGGATGCGGCTGAATATACCAGGGAGATGGCAACTCAGCTTAATAATGACGCCCTGAAAAAAATTCGTGCAACCGGTAGAATAAAAATTCACCGGCTGACGCCGGAAGAAAGAAAGACCTGGGAGAACAGGCTTGATAAAATCTACCCGGCTTTCTACGAAAAGATCGGCGAAAAACTGGTTCGCAAGGCCAGGATGAAACAAATAAGGTAATCTATAGAATTGTTGTCGTGTGGACAACAAGGAACTCAACCATTAGCACAGGAGAGAAAAATGTCTAAAAGTAAGGTCCTATTGGTAAGTCTGGTGGTCGCAGCTGCTCTCGTAGCTTCTGCTTCTGTCGTAATGGCCAAACCCATTGTCATCAAGTTTTCGCACGTTGTTGCCGAAAACACCCCCAAGGGACAAATGGCCAACAAGTTCAAGCAGCTGGTTGACGAGCGTCTGGGTGGCAAAGTCCTGGTAGAGGTCTTCCCTAACTCTCAGCTCTTCGGTGACAACAAGGTGCTCGAAGCCATGCTGCTGGGCGACGTTCAGCTGGCCGCTCCGTCACTGTCCAAGTTCAAGAAATACACCAAATCCCTGCAGATCTACGACCTGCCCTTCCTCTTCTCGAATATGGGTGCCGTCGAGAAATTCCAGCAAGGCCCGGAAGGCCAGAAACTGCTGATGTCGATCAAGAGCAAGGGCCTGATCGGTCTCGGTTACCTGCACAACGGCCTCAAGCAGCTCTCCGCCAGCAGCCCGCTGCGGGTTCCGGCTGATGCCAAAAGCAAGAAATTCCGTATCATGAGTTCCGACGTTCTGGCTGCCCAGTTTGAAGCAGTCGGTGCCATGCCGCTGAAGAAGCCCTTCTCTGAAGTCTTCACCCTGCTGCAGACCAAAGCCATCGACGGCCAGGAAAACACCTGGTCGAACATCTACTCGAAGAAATTCTACGAAGTTCAGCCCTACATCACCGAGTCAAACCACGGTGTTCTCGATTATCTGGTCATCACCTCAACCGAGTTCTGGACTGGCCTGCCTGACGCCATTCGTCCCCAGATCAAAAAAGCCCTGGACGAAGCCATTGCCTTCGGCAACAAAGTTGCGGCCCAGAAAGCTATTGCTGATCGTCAGAAGATCATCGACTCCAAGCGTTCCGAGGTTCTGGAGCTGACCGCTGCCGAGCGCCAGCAGTGGGTCGACGCCATGAAACCGGTCTGGAAGAAATTCGAAGACCAGATCGGCAAGAACTACATCGACGCGGCTATCAAGTCGAACTAAGTAAAAGGCACCACCTGAGAGTCGCGGGTCCCGGATTTCGTGACCCGCGACTTTTAAAGTAAGTCTCTGCCCTGAAACACAGTGGGCAGTTAAAAGTGAATTTTCATAAGGACTGAATATGCTAAACCGGATAATTAACAGCCTGGAGGAGGCGATTATCTCCCTCCTGCTGGCGTCAATGACCCTGCTGGTCTTCGTTGAGGTGGTTCTGCGCTTCGGCTTTGGAATCGGGATGATGTGGTCTCAGGAGCTGACCCTTCTCCTTTCGGCCTGGATGGTCCTTTTCGGCGTTTCTTACGGTCTTAAGGTTGGTTCTCACATCGGCGTGGATGCTCTTGTGAAAATCCTGCCACCAAAAATGCGCCGCATCGTCAGTGGCGCGGCGGTTGTTGCCTGTCTGGGCTACTGCGGTCTCTTTCTTGAAGGATCCTGGGTCTATCTGGAAAAGATGCACATGATCGGCATTGAGCTTGAGGACATGCCGATTCCCAAATGGATCGGCCACAGCATCCTGTTGATCGGCATGGTGCTGATAGCGGTGAGACTGCTGCAGCTGCTCTGGGCAATTTGCACTGGCAAGATTGACGGCTTCAAGCTTGCCGACGAAGCCAAAGACAGTATGCATCTGATTGAAGAAACCAAGGCTCAAGCAACTGACCAGAGAGGTGAATCAGCATGACCACTGCAGCACTCTTTTTTATTCTGCTCATCTGTCTGCTGACAGGCATGCCGATTGCTTTTGCCCTGGGACTCTCAAGTATCGGAACCATTCTGATCTTTTCGGACGACTCCCTGGCCTCGGTTGCGCTGAAGCTGTTTGAATCATTGTCCGAGCATTACACCCTGCTGGCAATTCCGTTCTTCATCCTCTCATCAGCATTTCTCTCGACCGGCGGGGTTGCACACCTGATCATCAATTTTGCCATCGATTGTGTCGGCTGGATTCGCGGTGGACTGGCGATGGCCTCAGTTCTGGCCTGTATGATTTTTGCCGCCGTGTCGGGTTCTTCGCCGGCAACGGTTGCCGCCATCGGTTCAATCGTTATTGCCGGCATGGTCAAGGCGGGATACCCGAAAAGTATGGCGGCCGGAGTTATCACCAACGCCGGGACCCTGGGCATTCTGATTCCACCTTCGATCGTCATGCTGGTCTACGCTGCAGCAACCGAAGTCTCAGCGGCGCGGCTCTTCATGGCGGGACTCTTACCCGGCCTGATGATGGGCAGCATCCTGATGCTGGCGATCTATGTCGTAGCCCGGGTCAAAAAGCTTCCGGCCCAACCCTGGGTCGGCTTTCGAAGCCTTGTCAAATCGGGTTTTATCGCCAGCTGGGGGCTGATGCTGATCGTCATCGTCCTCGGTTCGATCTATGGCGGTATCTGCAGCCCGACTGAGGCCGCCGCTATTTCTGCAGTCTACGCGTTCCTCATCGCCCTCTTCATCTATCGCGACATGGGACCGCTTAAAAACGAAGCCTGGAGGAAAGAGAACGATTCGATCCCGACAACTATCATTCGCAACCTGCTGCTGACGTTGAAGGCCATACCGCTCTCCTTTGCGCATAAGGACACTCGCAAGGTCATGATGGACGCCTCCAAGGTCTCCATTATGCTGCTGTTCATTATCGCCAACGCCATGCTCTTTGCTCACGTGCTGACCACCGAACGGATTCCGCACCACATTGCAGAGATCATCATCGGCTGGGGATTGCCGGCCTGGGGCTTTTTGATTGTGGTCAACATTCTGTTGCTGGCTGCCGGCAACTTCATGGAGCCTTCGGCGATCCTGCTGATCATGGCGCCGATCCTCTTCCCCCTTGCGGTCAAACTGGGAATCGATCCGATTCACCTTGGGGTGATCATGGTGGTCAATATGGAGATCGGCATGATTACGCCACCGGTTGGTCTCAACCTGTTTGTTACCTCAGGAATTACCGGCGAAAGTATCACCTGGGTGCTGCGAGCCGCACTCCCCTGGTTGCTGCTGTTACTGTTCTTCCTGATTCTGATCACCTATATTCCGCAGATTTCGCTCTTCCTGCCGGAGTATATCGATAAGCTCAAGGGATATTGATCTCTGATCATTCTTGAGTCAGAGTAAAAAAGAAGGGAGGCGTTTTGCCTCCCTTCTTTTTTACCG
The DNA here is from genome assembly GCA_024276905.1 of Deltaproteobacteria bacterium. Classification (GTDB taxonomy): domain Bacteria; phylum Desulfobacterota; class Desulfuromonadia; order Desulfuromonadales; family Geopsychrobacteraceae; genus Geopsychrobacter. The sequence continues at coordinate 3,624 of JAJRWF010000041.1, read as the reverse complement.
ACCATTGGACAATCCGTTTCTAATCCGCGATCAACATCACCGGTGCCTCAAGATAACTCTTGATCGTGGCCAAAAATTCTGCGGCATCTGCGCCATCAAGCAGGCGGTGATCTGCCCCCAGAGTCATCCGCATGACTGGTGCAACAGCCGGCTCGCCCTGCTCATCAACGATGATTTCGCCCTTAACCGTCCCGACCGCCAGTACGGCGGCCTGCGGAGGAGTGATAATCGCAGCAAAGGATTCAACACCGAGCATCCCCATATTCGTAACGGTAAATGTTCCCTCAGCACAATCGTCCTCAGACAATGTCCCCTGGTGAGCCTTTGCGCCCAACTCGCGAGCACTGCGGCTGATCTGTTTCAATCCCGCATTTTCACAGTCTTTAATCACCGGATAGTAGAGCCCGCGATCGGTTGCAACCGCCAGCGAAAGTTCGATCCGGTCAACTTCAACGCCCTGTTCACCATTCCAGCAGCTGTTCACCCAGGGATGTTCCTTAAGCGCCTGAACAACAGCCGAGAGGATAAAATCATTAATCGTCAAACCGAGATCCTGACGAAAACGGATGACATCCGTCATATCCACCGACATCGTGACGTGAAAGTGAGGAATGGTCTTCCAGGCCTCCTCCATCTTCTTGGCAATCAACCGCCTGATCTTGACCGACTTCCCGGCATCACCCTCAATCTTCCCGCGTTGCTCTGTCATCTTTCCTCCATCTGGTCCTGTTCTGAAACTCGCTGTCGTTATGAATTATGCCCCAATAAACGTCATTTAAGATCGGCACGACGTGGATTGACAATCATTAAAATCTGCTATACTTACGTCATTGTCAATACTTTTTCTGCCGGAGGCCGGATGTTTGTCCCCCAAGCTGCAGTCCCTCAACCCAATGGGCATGATCTCCCTGACCAACTTGTCGATGCGGATCTGGTCGGTCGCGACCTGCGTGGCATCAATCTGAGCGGCCGCAACCTCAGTGGTGCCCGGCTGTTCAAGGCTGACTTGCGCGGCGCGATCCTGCAGGGCTGCAACCTTGAAGGAGCTGAGCTTTCCGGAGCAGACCTGGAGGATGCCAACCTTGAAGCTGTTAATGCCAGACGTGCCGGTTTCGGTATGGCCCGAATGAAAAACTGCAGCCTGTTTCGTGCAGACCTTGAAGGTGCATCCCTGACGCAAGCCGACCTCAGCGGTGCCAACCTTCACTGTGCCAATCTGAACAACAGTCGTCTGCGTGAAGCCTCGCTACGGGAAGCCGACCTTTCGGAAGCAACTCTCCAGAACGCTGACCTTTCAATGGCCATTATCGACAGGGCTAATTTCTCCAACTCGGACCTGCGTGGGGCACGACTGCGAATGTTGCGCGGTTTCAAATCAGCCCGCTGGATCGGCACCGATATCCGCGATATCAACTTTGCCGGGGCCTACCTGATGCGCCGCGAAATCGTCGATCAGAATTTCATCAAGGAATTCCGCTCCTACAACCGCCTGACGGCTCTGCTCTACTACCCCTGGTGGATCACCTGCGACTGTGGTCGCAGCATGTTTCGCTGGTGCATCTGGATCGGTATTCAGGCACTGATTTTTGCCTGGCTCTACACCCTTGCCGGAATTGATTTCGGCCAGAACCCGACGCCGGTCGCCCCTGTATATTTCAGCGTCGTCACCCTGACCACCCTCGGTTATGGCGACATAGTTCCACATACAACATGGGGGCAGATCATTGCCATGGCAGAAGTTGCCATGGGCTACATAATGCTCGGAGGCCTGCTCTCCATCTTTGCCAACAAGCTCGCCCGCCGCGGCGACTGAAACTGTGGAGTCATAGATGCTGGGATTCGGCAAAAAAAAATCACGCACAATTGAAGGACTCGACAATTATGAGCTGCCGAGTTTTTCCGCCTCGGTCGTCAGCCTGCTGGGCAAACTGCGTGACCCGGAGTGCTCGTTTGACGCTATTGCCGATGATCTCGAGGTTGATCCGGGGTTGCACGTTCGGGTTCTTAAAACAGTCAATTCCGTCGCCTTCGGCCTGTCGCACAAGGTCAGCAACATTCACCATGCCGTCAGCCTGCTCGGACGGGCACGACTCGAATCGCTGGTCCTTTCGGTCGCGGTAAAGAACAACCTTGAAGATGAAAAAACTCCGGATTGGTTTGACATGCACACGTTCTGGCGCGCAGCGGCCCGCCGGGCAGCACTCGCCCGAGGACTCGCGCAGCGCCTTCATCCGGAAACCCAGGCCGAAGCCTTTACTGCGGGACTGTTGCAGGACATGGCGGTTCCTGTGCTGGCGAAAAACAGAGTCCGTAACTACCAGAACCTGTATGAAACCTGGAACGCCACGGCAGAAGTCCTGAGCCTGGCCAATCTTGAGCAGGATTCCCTGAAGTTCAATCATGCCAGAATTGGCGCCCAGATGGCACACAACTGGGATTTCCCTGCCAACCTTGTAGACATGATCGGCGACCACCACAGCGAAGCAGCCACAACCCTCACACCTCTGTCAGTACGGGTGGTTTCGCTGCTGAAGGGCAATCCGGATATCCCTTTGGAGGAGACGGCCGTTCAGGCGGAACAACTCTACGCCCTTGACCGCAATATCTACTGTGAACTGGCACTTCAGGCTCAGGAAGATGCCGAGGAACTGGTTGAAGCCCTGCGTTGATCTGACCGCAAAAAAAGCGGAAGTGCCTTGAATAGACACTTCCGCTATTAAAAACCCAACCCGGTTGAAAAAATCAGAGGTTGTCCGACTCGGAAGCCAGATAGGAAGCGACACCCTCCCCGTTCGGTGTCATCCCTTTATCACCCTTGTTCCATCCCGCCGGGCAGACTTCACCGTGCTGCTCGGTAAACTGCAGAGCATCAACCATGCGCAGCATTTCGTCAATATTGCGCCCCAACGGCAGATCATTTACGACCTGATGGCGAACCGTTCCATCTTTATCGATCAGGAAGGAGCCGCGAAAAGCAACTCCGGCTGCTTCAAACTCTACATCATAGGCTTTGCAGATCTCATGCTTGACGTCTGCAACCAGCGGATAGGCAACCGGGCCGATACCACCCTGATCAACCGGGGTTCCGCGCCAGGCAATATGGGTAAATTGCGAGTCGATAGAGCAACCGACAACCTGAACTCCACGGTCTTCAAATTCTTTAACCCGGTGACTGAATGCGATCAGCTCAGTGGGACAGACAAAAGTAAAATCAAGGGGATAAAAGAAAAGAACAACGTACTTCCCTTTGTAATCCGACAGACTGAATTCCGGATTCAGGGAACCATCGGCCAGAACAGCCGTTGCAGTAAATTCGGGGGCCTGTTTTCCTACGAGAACACTCATCGGCTTTCTCCTTTTTATCTGGATTGACAAACAATTGATTTTGATATTGGAGATCATTCTAACCGAGAATAAACCGCTGTCAAGACAATTATAACCTTTTAGGTTATTTTTCAGTGGTCAGTTAGTCGACCTCGTATATGGGGCGAAAATTGAGACCAACCCGAAGCCATATGGCCGTATGCATTTATGGCACTCCGCCAATTACTCATTGACAACCGGCCGGTGAGACGGTAGCAATGTAGGGTGTTTACTATGGAGGGTTGAATACAAATGATGATG